>CAKOOS010000001.1 GCA_934098735.1 uncultured Bacilli bacterium
AACCCCAATTGAGTATAGAACTCAACTAGGGTTTAAATAAAAGTTTTTTATTGTCTACTTTTTATTGACAAGTTCATAATTTTAGGCCAGTTTTATTATTTTAAAGTTTTAGTGGATGATGCGCCGATAAGATAGTCAAAAGAAATTTGATATTTTTTGCATATTTGATAAGCAAAAGCTGTTAAAATTGTTGTTTTTCCTTTTTCGTAAGCACAGATAGTAGATGGCGTTGTATTCAAGGCTTTAGCTAAATCTTTTTGAAGTAAATTGTTTTCTTTTCTAATTGTAATTAAGTTTTGACTAATTTTGGTTTTATCAATTTTAATTTGTGTTGAAAGTTCCTTTTTTATGTTACTTAGTCCTAGAATATAATTGATGCTCAAGTGATAATAGTTAGCTAAAGTTACTAAATGCTTTAAAGGAATAATTTTTTTACTGCTTTCCCAGTCACTGTACGTTTGCTGTTTTACATTAAATATTGTGGCTAATTCTTTTTGAGTTAGATTATTATATTCTCTTAATTCAAAAAATCTGTTATTGTTCATCTGTATCACCAAATTAATTTTCCCATTAAATAAAGTTTTATACGGAATTGTACAGACAAATACGAAAAATGATGTTATAATTTGGATAGAGTTGATAAATATGGATCTATATTTGGAATTAAGCAGAAGACTTGCTGAAAAACAAATGATTGAAAAAATAATATTTGAGTTAGAATATAATTTTCTTTTTTTAAAAAAGAAAAAATTAAAAATATATATTATAGAAGATGTAAATGTGTTTACTTGGGATGAATATTTAAAATTATTTGATTTAGCAATAAAATACATAAAAGAAAAGAATATTTTATATTTAATTAGAGAAGGAGATTTTATATTGATGGGTTAAAGTAATAGAATGGATATTATTTTTAGCATAGGCTATAATTGAAAGGAGTAGTCAAAATGTATCCAGGAAGTTATTATAATAATGGTAATCGTCAATTTGTTGTCCCTTTTTTATTAGGTGGCTTAGCAGGAGGAGCAGCAGTTGGCTTAACTAGACCTAGACCAATTTATAATGTGGCTCCGCAAGGTGGAATGGGATATCCAGGTTATGGAATGCCTTATTACAATAGTTCTTATAGTTATTATCAACCAATACCTAGAGTATATTATTATTAAACCATATTATTATATGGTTTTTTTTGTGTTAGGCCTAAAAACATAAAATAAATTATTAAACTTGATCCTCCATAACTTAAAAGAGGAAGTGGGATTCCAATGATAGGTAGTAAACCTAGATTCATGGAGATATTAATTAATTGACTAAATAAAGATATAACTATAAAACAAGCAAGAATATAGTAGGTAATACTTTTGGGAGTATTTAAAAATTTATTTATTAGATATAAATCGATAAAAAAATAACATATAAGGACGAGAAATCCTGTAATCAAACCAAAATTGCTGTTAGTAAAAGCAAAGATAAAATCGGTTGGTGCTTCTGGTATATATAATGATACTTTACCTAGACCAGAACCAAATAACGAGGATGATCCCATAGCTATCAGGGCATTTTCTAATTGATAACTGCTCATGGTTTTGAAAGTAATTATTCTTTCAACTCGATAGAAAAAGCTAGTTCCAATTAAGTTAATAAGCAAATCTTGATTAAATATATATAAAATAATGAATAGCGCTATACCTGATATTCCAAGTCCTAATAAACAAAGATACCAAAACTTATGAATTGGTGATAAAACTAAGACAGTAATAGCAATTAAAATAAAGAAAATTATAGCTCCAGTATCTGGTTCTAAAAAAACTAAAATAGAGGGTATGAGAGTTAAAATTAAGATTTTTAATATATACACTAATTCTTTTTTAATAGAACTTTTTTGATAATTGGAAGCTAGTTTACTTAAAGATATTGTTAAAGAAAGTTTTGCAATTTCACTAGGTTGAAAGGAAAAAAAGCCAAAATTAATCCACGCTTTTGCTCCATTTGTAACTTTACCAAAGATTAAAACATAAAGAAGCAAAAAAGTTGTTAAAAGATAAAATAAAAATGAGTATTTATAAATAAATTTAATGTTTAAAGACTTAATAATTATAAGAATTGAAAAGCTTATTAAGTACCAAATTATTTGTTTAGTTAAGTTACTTATATATAGACTGCTTAATAGTTTAGCATTATACATATTTAAAAAACTAATAATCATAATAATAATTATTGGAATAAATAAAAATAATTTATTGTTTATAACCTTTTTCATACTTTTATTATGTGTAATTTTTATAAAAAATATCATAAAATATATTGAGGTGAAACGATGAATAAGTTACCAAGTGTCTATGAAGTTCCAATAAATAAAAAAATAAATAATTACCAAGATTCATTTCGTAGTAGTAAAATTAATATAACACCATCTGTTAAAGATATTAATAAAAAAATTAATGAAATATTTGGTTCTTTAAATCATGTTTATAAAAGTAAAGTTAGAATAACTTTAAGTGATAGAGTTATTGAAGAAGTAATAGTAGGGAAAACAAATATAAATTTACTTACGTTAGATAATAAATTAATAAAAATAACTGATATATTGGACATTGAAAAAATATAAAAAGTATATCAAAGAATTTCTTCGATATACTTTTTTAGTTGTTTAGCATTTTTGTCAAATATAATTTTTAATTGATTGTCTATTTCAACGATACCTTTTGCTCCGAGTTTTTGGATACCTTCCTTGTTAGCTAAGGAAACATCTTTTAAAATTACTTTGAGTCTGCTCATATTGCATTCTGTATTAATAATATTTTCTTTACCACCTAAATAAGTTATTAATTTATTAGCTTCGATATGAAAATCTCTTTTTGATAGTTTAACTATAACTAAAGAAATGATTATTAAAATAACTGCAATAATTATATATTCTATATATGTTTGCATAATATCACCATAATAATTATACAATATTTTCTAAAAAAGTAAAACAAAAAAGCATACACTAATTTTTTTAAGTATCATAAATTATTAATGAAAGTACATGAAGGGGTGAAAGTTTATGAATAATCAAAATAAAACATCTGAGGGAAATTGTATAAATGAAATACTATGTGTTATTTTAGTCTTACAAGAAAATGCCTGCCCAGATAATTGCTTACAAACTTGTGATAGACCAGTATTGGGTGGCGGAACAAACTGTTTAATATGCAATACTAGACCGGTTATGCTATATACTTGTTGTGGAAATGGTACACCATGGAGCATGCCAATTACAAAAGATTCAACAGCGACTTGTCCAAGTGCCACAGCTAATACTTGTTCAAATGTTTTTAGAGTAGAGAAAATAGAGGGAAATTGTTGTACATTTAGAGTTTTAGCAGATAATACTGATGATACAAGTATTTATCCTTATGTAGCTACGAATGTATTCTTTACAATGGACTGCAGTTGCTTATGCTGCATAAGATGCTTATCTGACACTTATGTTGATTGTCTTTGTTAAAAAATAAAAAAGCACTTAGTGCTTTTTTTAATTGCTTGAATTTGTATTATTATTTTGAATACTTGCTAAAGCATTTTGAATGTAATTAGAATATTGTTTTTTCATTTCATCATCTTGAATTTCCATTCCATATTCTTTTCTATAATGTTGTAAAGCTGTTAGACCAATACTATTTTGATTAGCTGTAATATATTTATTAGCTAATGTTTCAGTTATTTTATCTTTTAATTTTTCTAATGTGTCTTTTTCATAAGATTTAGTTTTTAAAATTACGTGGTATCCAAGTTCTGTTGTAATCACTTTAGTTGAATATTCACCATCTTTTAAATTTTTAGCAGCATCAATAAGTTCATCGTAATTGCTAGATAAATCTCCATAATTAATTTTTCCAAGAGCACCACCTTTATCTTTAGTAGCATCATCTTTAGAATATTCTTTAGCAAGCTTAGTAAATGTTTCAGTTATGTCTTCACCATTTTTCTTAGCTTCTTTTAGCTTTTCAATTACTTCATTGGCTTTATTTTTAGCTTCTTCTTCAGCAGCTTTCTTTTCGTCACTTGTTGCATCACTTTTTGCATCTGATGTAATTAAAATATGACTTATTTCCATATCTCCGATTGCTTCATCATTGTAATATTTTTCAATTTCTTCATCAGTGATTTGTTTTTTAGCATATTCTTCGATAGCATGACTTTGAAGATTAGCTAAGTATAAATATTCTTTATAAGCATCGATAGTTTGGTAGTTTGTTTGACTTTGTAGAGCTTCTAGAAACTTATCTTCACCATCATATTTTTCAATAAATGAATCTATATAAGCTTGGGCATTATCAGAAGCAGTTTTTTTGTAATCTTTAAATTCATTTTCACAAATGTAAGTATCAACTAAAGTAATAAGTGATTCTAAACCATAGCTGTCTTTTATTTTTTGATAAAAATCATCAACACTTATTTTTTCCCCATTTTTAAAACTTACAATTGCTTCCTGTCCATTTTCAAGTTTTGGAACTTTACCACATCCAGAAGCAAGAAGCATAATTACGCATAATCCAATTATTTTTTTCTTCATTTTTTATTCTCTCCTTACTTAGGTATTATAACAACTTTTTTATCATTATACAATAAATTACCGATAATTTCCTTTTTTAGTGCCCTCACAAAATAAAAAATAAACCATAGAATACTATTGAAAAGACAAAATAAAGGAGGAAAGTTTTATGAATCATTGTGGAAATGGCCTTGGAGCTGCAATAATTTTAGTATTATTTATTCTTTTAATTATCATAGTAGGGGCTTTTATATAAATTAAAAATTTAAGGAGGTTAAAATGAGTTGTTGTAAAAAAGAAGGCAATACCTCATCAGGTAATAATTTTACAGCAAGTTATGCGTTTATAGTTTTAATACTATTTATTCTACTTGCAATTATATGGGGTGGAGCTTTCTATTAAAAGAGGGTTTCCTCTTTTTTTATTTACTTGCTAAAAATTTTTTGTTACACTTTGAAGTAAGGTGATTAATTTGGATATTTCAAGATTAAATTTATATGAAGATCAAGATAATTATTATTTTTTTAGAGCCCTCAATAATGGAGATAACGAAGATATTTTAAATAAAATTACTTTTAATAAAAAATTAAATAAAATTAGAACTGATTTAGATCGTTATAAATTAGAAGCTAAGTATTCTAAAGAAGATAATATTTCTTTAGAAGAAGTTTTAGATCATATTAAAGAAAACGAAAGAAAGGATACAAACTGTATATCTTTATCCAGTAATGCTTGTGTATCTTTAGTATACGGACGAAATTATTATAAAGACCGTTATGTAATAGTAAAGGTATTAAAAAAAGATTTAAATCGTCAATATTTTTTAGCAAGTAAATACATTATAGAAAACTTAGATAAGAAAATAGAAAGATTTGATTTAGAGATAGAGAAAAAATATTTGATAGAAAAAGTATATAGATGCAATTCTTTAGAAGAATTAAAAGGGATAGATGAAAATTTAGTTCTAGATAATTCTTTAGATGAATATCAAAATTATATTATTAATAAATATAATATATTATTTAAAGTGATTAATAAAGATTTATTAAAAAATTTTTCTAATGAAGAAGTTTTAGATACTTTAAAAAGGGCTATAACATCATCAGAAATAATTTTCTATAAAGAAATAGGAGAAAAGTACATTAAAATGATTCCTAGTAAATATATGGATGTTTTAAGTATGTTTCAGCAAATAAATAAAACTAGTTACTTAGAAAATATAAAAGAAACATTAATTAAAAATATTTTTACTACCTTTTTTGATGATGAGAAAATTCTTTTGGAAACTAAAGATTATCAGTATAATGCATCTAATAAAGATATTAATTATTTATTAGCTTTATCTAAATTAAAAGCTTTAGATACCATTTCTTTTTTATCTAGTTTAATTATGGATTTAGATTTTAAATTAATAAGTGAATTAAAAGGAAAAGTATTTCAAGTAAATCCCGATATTGCTTGGATTGGTACTGGTAGTCATTGTTCAGAGTCAGTATCCTTGAGGGCTCCTTTAGAGAATATTGTATATATAAATAAATTGTCAGAAGAAAGTTTAAAGGAAATAATTGATAATGGTTAGTAATATGCTATAATGAAGTGGAAATGAGGTTTATATGCTAAAGATAGAAAACATAAAGAAATGTTATGGTGATCTAGTTGCTGTTGATGATTTATCATTTGAAGTTAGAAATGGGGAAATTTTTGGCTTACTTGGAGAAAATGGAGCCGGAAAAACCACAACATTTAGAATGATAATGGGACTTTTAGATCCGGATGAAGGAAAAATTACTTTAGATGGGAAAAAGATAGATTATAATATGACGGATAAAATTGGTTTTGTTACTGAAGAAAGAAGTTTGCTTACAAAGCTTACTGTTGCAGAAATGATTGAATATTATGGTGTTTTAAAAGGAATGGATATTTCTTTGATTAATGAAAGATTGGATTATTGGTTAAAAAAATTTGAAATTATAAATTATAAACATAAAAAAATAAAAGAACTTTCTAAAGGAAATCAACAAAAAGTTCAATTTATATCTGCAGTTATAAATGATCCTAAACTTTTAATTCTTGATGAACCATTTACGGGATTAGATCCAATTAATGTTGGTCTTTTAAAAGATGCTGTGCGAGAACTTCAACAAAATGGATGCTCAATCATATTTTCTTCTCATCAAATGGAGTATATTGAAGACTTTTGTGAAAAATTAATTATTTTGGTAAATGGAAAAGCAATTCTAAATGGGACTTTAAAAGAAATAAAAGAAAACTATGCTAAAAAGAACATTATTATTAGTGGAGATAATCTTCCAATAAAAGAGATTGAGGCTTTAGATGGAGTAATAAATATTTCTTCTAAAAATGATGAATATACGATACATGTTGATAATGATAATGTAGCTTCAGAAATATTTTCAAAAATAAAGAATTGTAATATTAAAAAATATATTGTAGCATCTGCTACTTTAAATGAAATATTTATCCATTATGTTGGAGGTAAACATGAGTAAGAAATTTTGGTATTTAACAAAAGTTAGTTTAAAGAAAAAAATGGAATCTAAATGGTTTTTAGTTACAAATATTATACTTGCAATTGTTATAATTGGTATAATTAATATTAAAAGTATAATTAAAGTTTTTGGAGGAGACTTTTCAGATAGTTTAAATATTTATGTCATAGACAATGCTAATGGTTATGATATATTTAAATCTTCATTGGAAAATGATATAGAAGAGGCTGATATAAATATTAGTTTAAGCCCTAAAAGAAAAGATGAATTAATAGATTCGTTAAAAAAGAATGATGTTTTGGTTGTTTTAAATAATAGTGAAGAAAATTATCTTGAAGGCGAAGTAATAAGTGAAAATACTATTGATAGTACAGTTTATCAGCAAATAGTTGGCTCTATTAATACTACTAAAAGTATGATTGGAATAATTAGAGCAAATATTGATCCAGAGGTTCTTACAAATATATCTGTTCCAGCTAAAATTGATAGAACAATATTAAGTGATAGTAAAAGTGCTGATGAAAACATGGAAATAGTAATGAATGGGGTTTTTCCAACTTTAATTTTACCATTTTTTATGTTAGTCATATTTCTTGTTCAAATGGTTGGAGGAGAAATTTGTGAAGAAAAAACTACTAGAAGCATGGAAATTATTATTGCCAATATTAGTCCAAAATTACATTTATTTTCTAAAGTATTAGCAAGTAATATATTTGTTATAGGCCAAGGTCTTTTACTTATTATCTATTCTGTAATTGGTCTTTTAATTCATAATTTAACAGTTGGTGGGTCACTTTTTAAAGATTTAACGATGGTATTTGGAAATATTGATTTATCTTTTATATCAGATAAATTACCAGTTTTAATTCCAACTACATTAGTACTTATGATATTATCGTTTTTTGCTTATGCAGTAATATCAGGCATTTTAGCTTCTATGACAGTCAATATAGAAGACTTTAATCAATTACAATCTCCGATTATGATTACAAGTATTGCGGGGTATTATTTAGCTATAACTGCATCAATGTTTAAAGGCTCTTTACTAATTCATATTTTATCTTATGTTCCGTTTTTATCAGCTTTTTTAAGCCCAACACTGTATATCATCGGAGAAATAAATATTTTGGAAGTTCTTCTTTCAATTGTCATTATGATTTTGTTTATATATTTACTTGTAAAAAAAGGAATGAAAGTATATAAAAATGGAATTTTAAACTATTCAACAGACAAAGTTTGGCAAAGAGTAATTAAATCTTTAAAAAATTAAAAATTTATCTAGGTAACTAGATATTTTTTTCTTTTTCCCAAATAAATGCGATAAAAGTTGATTTTAACTGAAAAAAGTTGTTATAATGAACTAGGTGATAAAATGGCAAAATATGATGAAACATCGATAAAAATATTGGAAGGACTTGAAGCAGTTCGAAAAAGACCAGGTATGTATATTGGTTCAACTGATAAAAGAGGAATGCATCATTTAGTATGGGAAATAGTCGATAATGCCATAGATGAAGTCATAAATGGATATGGAAATTATATTAAAGTAATTATTAATAAAGATAAAAGTATAACTGTTGCTGATAATGGACGAGGAGTACCTATTGGAATGCATGCAAGTGGAAAATCAACTCCGGAAGTTATTTATACAATACTTCATGCTGGAGGAAAATTTTCAGAAGCTGGATATAAGGTATCTGGTGGTCTACATGGTGTTGGTGCAAGTGTAGTAAATGCCTTATCTAAAGAAATGCAAGTTGTTATATATCGTGATGGACTTATTTCAGCGATAGAATTTGAAAATGGTGGTCATGTAAAAACTCCGCTTCATACGGTTGGTAAAAGCACTAAAACTGGAACTATTGTTAAATTTTTGCCAGATCCAGAAATTTTTAAAAATTGTAATTTTTCTTATACAACTATTTGTGAAAGAATGCAAGAATCTGCTTTTTTACTAAGTGGTCTTACAATTGAAATTATTGATGAAGAAGATAAACATCAAGCTAAATTTCATTATGAAAATGGTTTAACTAGTTTTATTGAATACATGAATGAGGGAAAAAATGTTTTACATAAAGTAATTAGTTTTAGTAATGTAAAAAGTAAGATAGAAGTTGATATTGCAATGCAATATACTAATACATATAATGAAAATATTTTATCTTTTGTAAATAATGTTAAAACAATTGATGGAGGAACTCATGAAGTTGGGTTTAAAACCGGAATAACTAAAGCTTTCAATGATTATGCAAAAAGCAATAATATTTTTAAGGCTAAAGATGGTACTTTAGACGGTAGTGATGTAAGAGAAGGACTATCTGCTGTTATTAGTTTGAAGATTCCTGAAGAACTTTTGCAATTTGAAGGTCAAACTAAAGGAAAACTTGGAACACCTGAAGCAAGAAGTGTTACCGAAAGTATAACTTATGAAGCTTTGAAATTTTTCTTAGAAGAAAATAGAGAAGTTGCATCTAATATTTTAGATAAAGCAATGAAAAGTAAAGTGGCCCGTGAAGCTGCAAGAAAAGCAAGAGAAGAAGCTAGAAATGGAAAAAATAAAAATAAAATAGAAAAGAATTTGTCTATGAAACTTGCTCCAGCCCAAAGTAAGAATGCTAAAATTAATGAACTTTTTATTGTCGAAGGAGATTCTGCTGGTGGTTCTGCTAAAGGTGGAAGAGATAGAAAATTTCAAGCAATTTTACCTCTTCGTGGTAAAGTTATAAATAGTGAAAAAGCATCGCTTGATGAGCTTATTAAGAATGAAGAAATAAATACTCTTATTCATACTATAGGGGCTGGAATAGGACAAGAATTTGATGCTAAGGAATCTAATTATGATAAAGTTATTATCATGACCGATGCTGATGTTGATGGAGCTCATATTCAAATTTTGTTATTAACATTCTTTTATAGATATATGCGAGGTTTAATTGAAGAAGGAAAACTTTATATAGCAATGCCTCCACTTTATAAATTGGATTATGGAAAGAAAAGATTTTATGCTTATAGTGATGATGAACTTGATCAAATAAAAAGAGATACTAAAGGAAAATATAGTATCCAAAGGTATAAAGGGCTAGGGGAAATGAATCCAGATCAACTTTGGGAAACAACAATGGATCCTGAAACCAGAAGTTTAATTAGAGTTAAAATAACAGATGCTGCTCTTGCAGAAAAAAGAGTACAAGTTCTTATGGGGGATAAAGTAGAACCTAGAAAAGAATGGATTAATGAAAATGTTGAGTTTACATTAGAAGATAATTATAGAGCAGAGTAGGAGGTTAAAATGGATATTATAAAACGGATAGAAGATTATTCTTTAGAAGAGATTATGTCGCTTAGATTTGCAGCTTATGCTAAAGAAATTATACAAGATCGAGCTATACCAGATGTAAGAGATGGTCTTAAACCTGTACAAAGAAGAATTTTATATGCAATGTATAAAGCCGGTAATACAGCTGATAAAGGTTATATTAAATGTGCTGCTACAGTAGGAGATGTTTTAGGTAAATTTCATCCTCATGGCGATTCTTCAGTTTATGATGCTATGGTTCGTATGTCTCAGTGGTGGAAACAAAATCATATTTTAGTTGATATTCATGGAAATAATGGTTCAATGGATGGTGATGGTGCTGCTGCTTATCGTTATACTGAGGCAAGACTTGCCAAAATTAGTGGAGAACTTTTAAAAGATTTAGATAAAGGTACTGTAGCTTGGGCGCCAAATTTTGATGATCGTTTTTTGGAACCAACAGTATTGCCTGCTCAATTTCCAAATTTATTAGTAAATGGAACTAATGGTATTTCAGCAGGATACGCTACTAATATTCCTCCACATAATTTGGGAGAAATAATAGATGCAACAATTAAGAGAATTGATTCTCCGAACTGTTATTTAGATACCATATTAGAAATAGTAAAAGGGCCAGATTTTCCTACTGGTGGAATAATTTTTGGAAAAGAAGGTATAGTTGATGCTTTTAAAACTGGTCGTGGAAAGGTAATAGTTCAAGCAAAATATGAATTTGTTAAGGAAAAAGGAAAAGAACAAATAATTATTACAGAAATACCTTTTGAAGTAAATAAACAAGCTTGTGTTGCTAAAATAGAAGGTCTTCGAATAGATAAAAAAATTGAAGGTATTTCAGAAGTTCGTGATGAAACAGATAGAACAGGTATAAGAATTGCAATTGACTTAAAAGCGAATGCTAATAAAGAATTAATAATGAAGTATTTATTTAAAAATACGGATTTACAAATTTCATATAATTATAATTGCGTTGCTATTGTAAATAGAACTCCGAAAACTTTAGGTATTTTAGAAATTTTGGATGCTTATATAGCACATAAAAAGGAAGTAGTTTTAAAAAGAACTAAATTTGATTTAGCTTATTATACAAAAAATTATAATATAGCTACCGGATTAATTAAAGCTATTTCAATATTAGATGAGGTTATTGCTTTAATAAGAGCTAGTAAAAATAAAAGTGATGCTAAAATTAATTTAATTGAAAAATACCAATTTACAGAAGAACAAGCTGAAGCTATTGTTACTTTACAATTATATAAATTAACAAATACTGATATTTTAGTGCTAGAAGAAGAATGTGAAAAGTTAAAACAACTAATTAGTGAATGTAATGAAATATTAAATGATGAAAATAAGCTTAAAAATGTTATGAAAAATGAGCTTAGAGAAATAAAGAAAACTTATGCAACAGAAAGAAAAACTGAAATTAGAGATGAAGTTGTAGATTTAAAAGTTGATGAAAAAGAAATGATACCAGATGAAAAAGTGGTAGTTGTGGTAACAAATGATGGATATGTTAAAAGAGTAAGTTTAAAAAGCTTTAAAACTACTGAAGATGAAACTACTCTTAAACCTGGTGATTTTGTGACATCTAAGTATCTTGCATCTTTAAGAGATTCATTACTATTATTTACAAATTTAGGAAATTATTTATATGTTCCAATTCATAAAATTTCAGAAACTAAATGGAAAGATTTAGGAAAACATATAAGTAATACCATTACACTTTCTGAGAATGAAAGAATTGTATCAAGTTTGGTTTTGAAGGATAGAAATAAAAATGTTGTACTTTTTACTAAAAATGGACTAACTAAACAAGTAATGTTAAAAGACTTTGAAGTTACAAGATATTCTAAACCACTTGTTGCGATTAAATTAAAAGATAATGATGAATTAATAAATGTAAGTATGGCTAAAAATGAAGTATTATTTGTCACAAATAATGGACTTTATTTGAGATTTAATACTAATGAAATACCTGTGGTTGGTACAAAAGCAAGCGGAGTAAAAGGAATTAATCTAAGTAATGACTATGTGGTATATGCCGGTTCATTAAATAACCAAGAATATTTAAATGTTTTTACTAATTATAAAACTATAAAAAGAGTTAAAGTTACTGATTTAGTTTCTATATCAAGAGCTAAAAAAGGAAATATGTTGTTTAAAAAAGCTAAAACAAAAGATTATAAAATTGCATCTGCTTATCTTACTTTAAGTAAAGACATTAATTTATACCGAATTGATAATGAATTTAAAGAATTAAAAAATAGTGAAATACCTATTATGGATTTAGCTTCTACGGGTAGTCAAGTTAAGTTTAATTATGATTTATTTATAGTAAAGCAAGAATTAATAGATATTATAAATAGATCTAGCGAAAAAAATGAAGAAGTAGAAACTGAAAAAAAAGAAACTAAGAAAGAAGAACAATTATCTTTTGCATCATTTATAGATGATTTTAAAATTTAAGAGCTTTCAGCTCTTTTTTTATATAAAGGACATAGCTTGTTTAAATTTTTTTTGAAAATTAAGTGTTCTGAGTTAAAATTACTAAGATTATATCTTTTTTTATTTATGTAGATATTATTTATGATCCTGTAAATAATTAGACTCCATTTTCTGTGGTAGCTTTTTTTCGAAAATCATTTATAAAAATATCTTCATTAATTTTAATGTCATTTTCTAGATAAATGTAATAATATAATTATTGTAGTATTCTTTAAAAAATGATAGAAAATTTATAGTAAATAGTTCATTTGTTTACTTTTTTTTCATAAAATTAAAGGGAGGGATAAAATGAAACATGAAGCTTTTAAAAATTTTGTAAAAACTAAACCAGAATTAATTAAATTTGTTCAAAATGGAAAGATGACATGGCAGAAATTTTATGAACTTTATGATTTATATGGAGAAGATGAAAAAGTATGGAATAAATATATTTTAGGGGATAGATCTGATGCTTTTGATAGTATTTCGAAAATAACTGATATGGTTAAAAATGTTGATGTTGATTCTATTAAAAGTCATATAAATACTGCTCAAAAGGCAATAGATTTTGTAACTGATTTAACTAAAAAAAATCCAACTTCAAGTTTAACTGATGATATAAATAAAGGTCCAGTGGCACCAAGACCATTAAATAAATTTTTTGAGGATTAAAATGGAAGTTTATAATCAAATTTCTTTTCTTAAAGATAATAAAGCCTATAAACAATTACAGGAAAATTCTTATTTTTTTAAAAGTTTAAATCGAGGAGATATTACTTATAATGATTTTGTTAAGGAAATGAAAGTTAAATATAAAGAAAGAGTTAGTGATAAATTAAGTAGTGCAATTGATAATATGGAACTTGTATCTTCTGTTTTAAATGTTTTAAAATAATTAAGTATAATTTGTATAGTAATAGCTGATAATTTAAATGAGCTTTTTGTTTTTGTATTATTGACTATTTTGATTAATTATAGTAATATATTAAGCATAGAGAGGTGTCTATTATGAATGATAATACAAAGAATATGCAAGGTTTTACTTTAATCGAATTACTAGCTGTTATCGTTGTTTTAGCTATAGTTATTTTAGCGGCAGCAACAGCAGTTATTCCTCGAATGAATGAAGCTAGAACTCAAGTTTTTGCTTTGGAAGCTAATCATGCAATTGATGCTGCTAAAACATATTTTATGAATAATAGTTTGACTGGTAGTGCTGGAAGTGTGACACTTCCTGTTAAAGAAGGGGAACCTAAGTGTGTTACGATTACTGATTTAATAAAAAATGGTGATTTTGATGCTGATATTGATATTTATAAAGGTTATGTATTAGTACAAAAAGTAAAAGAAAATTATTTGTATAAAGTTACGATGAGTAATGGAAAATTAATGGTAAATGGTGCAGGTGTTGGTAAGGAAGATACTAATAAAGATTATAATATAAATATTACATCTTCTGATGTACAAAATGATAATGGTAACGTTTCTGCAGCATGTCCTAATCCAGTTGTTTGGTAATTAGTTTAAACTCTCTTTGGGAGTTTTTTCTTTAATCTGTTTTATTTTTTTGGTATACTTTTATTGGTGATATAATGAAAATGTTTTTACGATTTGGAAATATGTTAGTGCTGGCTTTAATAATCCTTTTAGCTATAGTTTCTTTTTATCATACGGGACTTTTTGGAAAAATTTTTAATAAGTCTTATGTATCCCTAATTACTAAAAGTGATATTGATTATGATAATGATGATATAGATGATTATAGCGATATTTTAGAAGGTGCTAAAAAATTTATAGATAAAAAGCCAAGATATAAAAGTGCTTATTATGATGGAGGATATCCAACAGATGATAATTATGTTTGTACTGATATTATCTGGTTTGCTTTAAAAAATGCTGGTTATGATTTTAAAAAATTAATTGATGAAGATATTTCTAATAATAAAAAAGAATATGATGAAGATGTTGGAGATAAAAATATAGATTTTCGAAGAGTTAGAAACATAAATGTATTTTTAGAAAGAAATACTATGAGCTTATCAGTAAGCTCGATAGATACATTTAATCCTGGAGATATAGTTGTATATAAAGATCATATAGCTATTGTAAGTGATCGTAAAAATAGTAAAGGGATAAATTATATTTTACATCATGATGGGTATCATGATTATGAGGATAATGGTCTTTTTCGAAAAGATATAATAGGCCATTATAGATGGAGGCTTAAAGATGGAAGTAAATAACAGAAAAAAAGAATTGGTAAAATTATTACTTAATAAAGAAATGGATACTTGTGATGAAAATGAATTAATAGAAATACTTTTGGATAATCCAATCGCTATTGATACTGATAAAAATGAAGATGAAAAAAGAACATTTGGTGATAAACTGGCAGATAAAGTAACTAAACTTGCCGGTTCTTGGGGATTTATAATTGGTTTTTGTATATTTTTATTTGCTTGGATGCTTTTAAATTATTATATGATTTTAAAGTTTGATGAGTATCCATTTATTCTTCTTAACTTAATATTATCGTGTGTAGCGGCTTTACAGGCACCTATTATTATGATGAGTCAAAATAGAGCGGCTAAAAAAGATAGTTTAAGAAGCTTAAATGATTATAAGACAGATTTGAAAAGTGAACTTATATTAGAAGTTTTGCATGATCAAATTAAAGAATTAAAAATGAATCAAAAAAAGATTTTAAAATTATTGGAAGAAAGTAAAAATGAAGTAAAATAGTTAAAAATAATGATGATTTTTTTTAGTATTGTGATATAATATAACAAGTGATAAACGATGGAAAATGAATTAGAATTTAATAATATAATTAAAGATATTTTAAAAAATGATGAATTTATAGAACTTAAATATGAGATTCATCACGGGATTTCAAGATTAGATCACTCTTTAAGTGTTGCTAAACTTACGTTTGATTTAGCAAAAAAGTTTCGCATTGATAATTATGAAGAAGTAACAAAAGCTGCATTACTTCATGATTTTTTTAAAAATAGTGATGTGTCTAAAAATAGATTTGTAAATCATCCTAAGAAAGCTTTAGAAAATGCTAAAAAATATTTTAATATTAATAAAATGCAAGAAAATATTATAGTTTCACACATGTTTCCTGTATCTAAAGTTTTGCCTAAATATAAAGAATCCTATTTAGTTTCTTTGGCTGATAAACTTATTGCTATTAAAGAATGTACTAAATATAAAATTCCTTTACAAATTGGAACAACATTTTTGTTTTTTATTAATTTTATGATTATTCAAAGATAGTTTTAACTGTGATTTATCACAGTTTTTGCTTTTATTATCGTATTATAAATGCTATAATTGTTTTAGTTAGGAAGTGTGTTTTATGTTAAAAGAATTTAAAAAATTTATTGCTCGTGGTAATGTTTTAGATCTTGCTGTTGGGGTTATAGTAGGAGGAGCATTTTCTTCTATAGTTACAAGTCTTGTAAATAATATTTTTACTCCTTTAATAGGTCTTATTTTAGGTGGTGTAGATTTTTCCAATTTATCAATTACTTTTCGAAATACCAAAATTATGTATGGGGCTTTTATTCAAAGTATAATTGACTTTTTAATTGTAGCTTTTTGTTTATTTTTAGTAGTAAAGACAGTTAATAAACTTACTCATAAAAGGGAAAAAGAAGAAAAGAAAAGTGCACCTGTTAAAAGTGAAGAGTTAAAAGCTTTAGAAGAAATAAGGGATATTCTTAAAAATGATTTACAAAACAAGTAGTGGCAAAGAAATAGAGGTTGTAGTAGTTCGAAAAAATAATAAAAATATTTATTTTCGAGTAAAAGATGATTTAAAAATATATGTTACTTGTCCAATTTATATAAGTAGTAATAATATACTTAAATTAATTAATGAAAATGAAAAAAATATTATGATAATGTATGATAAAGCAATAGATAGAAATAAAGATAATGAATTGTTTTTATACCTTGGAAAAAAATATTATGCTGAATTTGATCAATTAATAAATGAAGTTTCTTTTGAAGGAAATATTGTGAAAGCTCCATCCTTAAAAGCATTAGATGAATTTTATTTAGAAGAAGTAAAAAGAATATTTAATGAAGAGGTATCTATAGCTAAGAAATGCTTTTCTAATTTGCCAGAATTTACTTTGAAATTTAGAAAAATGTTGACTAGATGGGGAGTATGTAATCCTTCTAAAAAAACAATAACTTTAAATACGGAACTTTTAAAAAAAGATATAACTTTGATTGATTATGTAATAATTCATGAAATGTGTCATTTTTTTGAAGGAAATCATGGAAAGAATTTTTGGTATTTAGTGTCTCTTGCTTATCCAAATTATAAAGAGGCTAGACGGAGGTTAAAGGAATGATTATTACAAGTTTAAAAAACGACAAAGTTAAATATTGGACTAGTCTAAAAAATAAAAAATTTAGAGATCAAGAAAAAAAGTTTTTAATTGAAGGAGATCATTTAATTGATGAGGCGTTAAAGGCCAGTTTAATTGTTGAAACTATTAGTGTGGTAAATCAAAATGCTGATTATTTTGTCACGAAAGAGATTATGGAGAAAATTAGTGATCAAAAAACTATATGTTATAATGCTGCGGTAGTTAGGTTTATCCCAGAAGATAATTGTTATGGAAATATAATCATTTTAGATAGATTACAAGATCCTGGAAATTTAGGTACTATTATTCGAAGCGCTGTTGCTTTTTCAATTGATACAGTAATTCTTAGTGATGATTCAGTTGATTTATATAACTCAAAAGTAATTAGATCTACCGAAGGAATGATTTTTAACGTTAATATTATAAGAAGAAATTTAGAAGAGATTATACCGGTTTTGAAAAATTTAGGGTATAAAATTGTAGGTACAGATGTATCTAAGGGACTAGATATTAAGTCAATTAAAAAAGATAATATAGCCATAGTAATTGGTAACGAAGGTCAAGGTATTAGTGAGAAAGTTAGAGATTTTTGTGATGAATTTGTTTATATTAAAACAGCTTTAAATTGTGAAAGTTTAAATGCTGGAGTTGCAGCTTCGATATTAATGTATGAGGTAAATCATGAATGAAGTTATTAAAATAGGAAAAACTGTAAGCACCTTTGGAATAAAGGGGGAACTTAAAGTAGTAAGTGATTTTGAGTATTTAGATAAAGCTTATAAAATAAATAATAAAATAATGATTAATAATATTACTTATGTTATAACTGGGGTAAGATATCATAAACAATATATTCTTTTGAAAGTAGATAATCTTGATAATATTAATTTGGTACTTGATAAAGTAGGATTTAATATTTATATTTTAAAAAGAGATTTGCATCTTTCTGGTGATGAGTTTTTAATGCAGGATTTATTAGAAGCAAAAGTAATTGAGAATAATGAATGTATTGGAATAGTTAAAGAAATATTGAAAGGAAATAATAATTTAATAAGAGTTCAAGGAAAAAAAGAATTTTTAATCCCATTAATTAATGAATATATTGATTATTTTGATCAAGAAAAAAAAGAATTGCACACTAAAAATGCAATATCACTAATTTTGTAGGAGGAAATATGCAAATAGATATTTTAACTTTATTTCCTGAAATGTTTTCAGGCTTTTTAGAAACATCCATAATAAAAAGAGCTCGAGAAAAAAAATTAATAAATATTAATTTAATTAATTTTAGAGATTATTCTCCTTTAAATAATCATCAAGTAGATGATACTCCTTATGGTGGGGGAGCTGGGATGCTTTTAAGACCAGAACCTATATTTTTATGCTTAGATGAAATAAATAAGGATGATGCATTTGTAATACTTTTAAGTCCAGATGGTGATACTTTTAATCAAAATTTAGCAAAAAATTTTTCTTTAAACGTTAAACATTTAATTATTATATGTGGTCATTATGAAGGATTTGATGAGAGAATAAAGATCCTTGCAGATCAGATTATATCTATTGGAGACTTTGTTTTAACCGGTGGAGAAGTACCGGCGATGGCAATTACTGATGCAATTACTAGACTTATTCCTGGTGTAATTAATAATGAATCTTTAGAATCTGAATCTTTTTCTAATAATATGCTTGACTATCCGAACTATACTAAGCCTCAAGAATATCGTGGTTTAAAAGTTCCTGATATTCTTCTTTCTGGAAATCATCAAAAAATTAAAGAATATAGAGATATACAGAGATTAAATGTGACTAAAAATAAAAGACCAGATTTGTTGAGGGATAAAAATGACTAGCTATATTTTAAAAAATATTGATGAATCGAAAGATATTTTAATGTATCAAGAAAAAGAGTGTTATAATTTTACTCCTTCAGCAAAGTATAAATGGGTAAAAAAAATTACAGTGTTTGATTCAGATTTAGTAGATGCAATTTGGGAAAATAAATTAGAAAAGGAATATAGCAAAGCTCTTAAAAATATTTATGCATTACTAGCAAATACTTCTGATGATGAGGGAGCAAGTCTTGATATTTTTGAGGAAATAGAAAAAATTAAGCAATATTTTATGTCTTTTTCAAGTAAAAAAGTAGATAAAAAAATTGTTAATAAATATTTAAAGAAAATTTTAACTTTAGAAAATAATTTAAAATTTGTTTCTAAAAGAAAAAATGAAGTTGGAAAGGGAAGATAAAATTGAATAAAAAGAAGTTAATATTATCAGGGTGTTTTGGTCTTTTAATTATTGTTTTATTATTAGTATATTTTTTAAATTTTAGAACTTATACCGTTACATTTACTTTAAAAATTGGTGCTGGTATAGAAACTCAAGAGGTTAAAAAAGGAGATAAAGTGAAAAAGCCAGATACTCCGGTAGCTGATGGTTATAAATTTTTAGGTTGGTATTTAGATGGAAAGCCTTATGATTTTTCACAACCTGTTTTTCAAAATATTAATTTGGAAGCAATGTGGGAAAAAATAAACGATTGACAATTAATTGTAAAATACTAACTTTAATACTTGAAATAATCTATAATTATTGTTAAAATATTTTTTAGAATTGAGGGTATTATGAAAGAAGAAAAAGTTAGCATTAAAGGGATATCAGTGATTACTTTAGTATTATTACTCATTTATATCTCAGCAATTATGGCATTTTAATTTAGACACTTTAGTATATTTTATTAAGGTGTTTTTTTATGAAATTAATTGCCCATCGAGGATTATGGAATAAAGAAATTAAAGATAATTCTTATGAAGCATTATTAAATGGCTTAAGAAGTAATAAGTATATTGGTATTGAGTGTGATATAAGAGAAACTTTGGATAATAAAATAATTATTTATCATGATCCTTTATTTAAAGGTAATTTAGTAAAAAATACTTTAGCAAAAGAGTTTTTAAATATATGCAAGTTAGAAAACATTCTTAAGATAAAAACAAATAAAATAATTTTATTAGAAATAAAAGATTTTAAAATGAATTTAGATAATTTATTAAAAATTTTAAATAAGTATAATCAGAATATTTATATAATGTCATTTGATAAAACTGTAATAGAAAAAATTAAGAATAAAACTAAAAAATATAAATTAGGAATTTTAAATTATGTTTTAAATAGTGATTTTGATTATAAATATGATTTTATTTGTTTACTTGATGCTTTTGCAAGTAGTAAAAATATAAATTATTACAAAAATAAAAATATAGAAGTTTTTATATATGGAACTATAAATTTAAATCGAAATCTAACTTATATAGTAGATGATTATAAAATAAATGACAAATAAAGAAAATAAGTTATAAATTTTACTAGATTTAGTGTATAATTATGGTAGGTGAGGAAATGAAAATAATAATATCAGCTGGTGGTACAGGTGGTCATATTTATCCAGCCCTATCAATAATTAAAAAGTTTCAAGAAAAAGAAAAAAATTTAGAAGTACTTTATATTGGTACAACAAATAGAATGGAAAAGGATATAATTCCTAAAATGGGAATTAAATATGAAGCTATTGAGATATATGGCTTTAGTAAAACTAATATTATAAGAGATATAAAAAATGTCTTTTTAATAAATAAAGCAATAAAAAAATGTTTGAAAATTATGTTAGATTTTAAACCTGATGTTGTAATTGGAGTAGGTGGATATGTAACATATCCAGTTATTAAGGCTGCATATAAATTGGGAATAAAAACATTTATTCATGAACAAAATAGTATTCCAGGAAAATCGAATATTGCTTTAGCTAAGTTTGTTGATTTAGTCGGTGTTTCTTTTAAAAATAGTGAAAGCTATTTTTCGTCAGCACGAAAGGTAGTTTATACTGGTAATCCATGTGGTGAAAATGCTTTAAGTATACCAAAGATTTCTAAAACTAGTTTAGGTTTTAAACCCAGTGATAAACTTATTATAATAGTAGCTGGTTCGCTTGGAAGTGAAACTTTTAATAATAAATTTAAAAGCTATTTAAGTACGATTGAAAATGAAACATATAAAGTATTATATATTACAGGTAAAACTCATTATGATGATTTTGTAAAGGATGCTATTTTTCCTAAAAATGTAAAAGTTGTTCCTTATTATGAAAATCTAGCAGGCATAATGAAAGATGCTTACCTAGTTATATCAAGAGCTGGTGCTAGTACTTTAAGTGAGATTTTAGCTTTAAAAATTCCGAGTATTTTAATACCTAGTCCTTATGTTGCAAATAATCATCAATATTACAATGCTATCGATTTAGTAAATATGAAAGTGGCAGAACTAATTGAAGAGAAAAACTTAAATGCTAATATTATTAAGGTATCAATTAATGAACTTGTTAATAATGATAAATTATATAAAGAAATGAAAAATAATTTAGAAAAGCTTTCTTTAAATAATTCATCAACTATAATTTATGAACAAATAAAGGAATTAGTAAAATGAAAGAATTTATTGTAGATTATGATATTGATTTAAAAAAATATAATACTTATCGGATTGGTGGAAAAGCTAAGTATTTAATTAAACCTAATGATGTTTTTGATGTTGTTGATTTAATAGATGATCTTAATAAAAATAATATCAAATATTATGTTTTAGGTGGAGGCTCTAATGTTATACTTCCTGATGAAGATTTTGATGGGGCTATAATTAAACTAGATAAGATAAATGATTTTTATTTAAAAGATGATTTGCTTTTTGCTGGAGCAGGTCTTTCTTTAAGTTCTTTTGTTAAAAAAACTTTAGATTATGAATTTGTTAATTTGGCTAATTTGTTTGGTATTCCTGGTACCCTAGGGGGAGCAATAATTGGTAATGCTGGAGCTTATGGAATGTGTATTTTTGATTTTTTAGTGTCAGTTTTAATATATCAAGATGGGGCTATAAAACTTATAAATAAAGAAAATATTAATTATTCATATCGTTATACAGAATTTAAAAATGCAAATTTAATTGTTTTGGGTGGAGTATTTAAACTTCAAAAAGGTGACGCTAGTAAAGCTTGGGATACTATAAATAAAAACTTAGAATTGCGAAAAAGTAAACAGCCTTTGGAGTATCCATCAGCTGGATCAGTGTTTAAAAATCCGGAAGGACAAAGCGCAGGTTTTTTAATTGAGAAAAGTGGCCTTAAAGGTTATAAAGTAAATGATGCTCAAGTTAGTTTTAAACATGCAAATTTTATTATTAATTTGCAAAATGCTAAAAGTTGTGATATAAAAAAATTAATAAATATAATAAAAGAAAAGGTTAAAAGTGAAAGTGGAACTTTGCTAGAGTTAGAACAAATTATTGTTGAGTGGTGATGCAAAATGTCTAAAAAAATGGTTAAGAAAAAATTAAATAAAAAGGGAATTATAGTTCTTATTTTAACATTATATTTACTTATAATGGCTTTTTATTATGTATTTTCTTTGCCAGTAAAAAATATTTTAGTAACAGGTAATAAAACTTTACGAGATGAAGATATTATTTCTGCTTCTGGTATTACTTTAAATAGTAAAATTTTTTTGCTAAATAAAAATAAAATTAGTAAAAATATTGAGTCTTTAAGTACAATTAAAAATGTTAAAATTAAAAGAAATATTACAGGAAAATTAAAAATAGTAGTTGAAGAACAAGATATATTATTTTATAATGTTTTAAGCAGTAGTTATGTGCTAAGTGATGGGACAGAGGTGAGTAGTGTGAAAAATAATATAGGTATTCCAACCTTAATAAATTATGTTCCAAAAGATATATATACAAGTTTACTTAAAAAAATTCAAAATATAGATTTAGATACTTTTTATTTAATTAGTGAAATAGAATATCAACCAGATATTAAAAATAATGTTACGATAGATGCTAATAGATTTTTATTTAGAATGAATGATGGTAATTATGTATATATAAATTTAGCAAATTTTAATAATTTAAATAAGTATGAAGAAATTTATGCTACGTTAGATGATGGTGTAAAGGGAGTACTTAATTTAGATAGCAATAGTAAAGGAATACTTTTTCAATCTTTTGAATCTTTAAACAAAGTGGGGGAGTAAAATGAATTATCAAAATGTACTTATGGATATTATAAATTCTTTAGAATATAAACCTAATTTACTTTTACATAGTTGTTGTGGACCATGCTCTACGCAAGTTCTTTCTTTTTTAGCTCCATATTTTAATATTACAGTTTTATATTATAATCCTAATATTGAACCTTTTACTGAATATGAAAAAAGAAAACAAGAGCAAATACGTTTTATTAAAGAATTTAATCATAATAATATTACATTTTTAGATTGTGATTATGATAATAATGCTTTTACTGAGGCTGTAAAGGGACTTGAAAATGAAAAAGAAGGAGGAGCTAGATGCCCAGTTTGTTTTAGAGTAAGATTAGAAAAGACCGCAAGAGTTGCTAAAGAAAAAAAGTATGATTTTTTTGGAACTACTTTAACTGTTAGTCCATATAAAAATTCTAGACAAATAAACTTAATTGGTCATTCTCTTGAAAAAAGGTATAATGTTAAATTTTTATATAGTGATTTTAAGAAAAAGGATGGTTATAAGAAGAGCATTGAATTAAGTAAGCAATATAATTTATATCGTCAAAATTATTGTGGTTGTAATTATGGGAGGGTAGAATGAGTAAATATGTAGAAATATTAAATTTTATTTTTTTCTTAATATATTTTGTTTTAGTTTATTATAGAGAGGTAAAGAGAAATTCATTAGAAAATGATGTGTATAGTCCATTTCATTTAGTACGAATAGATAGTTTGTTTTTTTTAATAGTGTATGCTAGTTATGTTATGATTTTAAGAAAAGAAGTTCTTCTTTATCCTTACTTAGTAATTATGATAACTAATATAGTTTATATTGCTTATGATTTAGGTGATAATTATAAATTAGAAAGACTTTCTAAAAAAGAAATTGCTACCTTAGTAGCTTGTTTGCTTGTATTAATTGTTTTATTTATTATTTCTTTTAAACTAAATAAAATGATTGCTTTTAATATTTTTTCTTTTGTCATTATTCTTATTATACCAATTGTAATGAGCGGATTTAAATTTTGGAAAAAGAATTGATTTTTAACTCATTTAATGATATTCTTAAGAAGAGAATAAATATGAATTTGGGGATATGTCTATGAGTAGAAAAGTACAAAATATAATATTAGTTATTTATATCTTTATGTTTGTGGTGTTTGTTATTGGGGCGTCGTATGCATATTTTTCTGTTGTTAAAGTATCAACGGTATCACCTGAAGTGGAAGTAAGTTCAGCAATTACTAATTTTATTACTTTTTCATCAGGAAATCCTATATTTATAAATCCTACCATTAGCAATTTTAAAGAAGGAATGGGAAATATTGTAGGGGATACTTTTGCTAGTGCGTATCTTCGGGTTGATGGATCAAAAAAAGAGATATCTGTTAAATATGCTTTGTTTTTGGATATTGAGCGGAATAATCTTACATATTCTACTCCCAATAAAACACCAGAACTTTTATTACAAATAGAAGATCCAGATGGTAATTTAGTAACTTCAATTGAAGGCCTTAATTATGTAACTGTTATAGATGGTGATGGAAATCCTCAACAAGGTTTTGATATTACAACAGCACTTGGAAAATATTATGTTGTTAAGGAACAAGTTTTATCTACTTCAAGTGAAATAACTCAAAAGTGGGTAGCAAAAATGATATTTGTTAATTTAAATGATTCACAAAATAATAATTTTGATAAAGAATTAAAAGGGTATATTCAAATTGAAAAGGTGGAATAATTATGGATATAGAAAAACTTATTAATGACTTTATTACAAATCAACAAGAATGTCTTGTAAGTGAATATAGATTAAATCATCCGACATCAACGCTTGATATGGCTGATAATGATGTTTTACTAATGAATCCTGTTACTTCGGATGACATTAAAAGTTTTTTAGTGTACAAAATAAATTCTTTGAAGAGGGAAATAAGTGATTGGTATTTAGAGATAAGAGATATTGAAGAATCACTTTTAGATCCATTGATATTTTCTAATGAAATACCTGAACTTCGTAATGAAATTTTTAGTATAAGAAGAAAAATTGAAAAGAATAGAAATATGGTTTTAAAATTAGAAGAAGAGTTAAATAAAAGAGGGTTTAATGAAATTAAAGGTAGTAGATAGTTTTTTACTTTATTTAAAAAATGAATTAAATTATTCAGATTATACCATAAGAAGTTATCAGTTAGATTTAACTGATTTTTTTGCATTTGGAAACAATAATAGTATTGATTACTTAACTATTAATAGAGATGATGTTATGAAGTATTTAAAATATTTAGATAATTCTAAATTAGAAAATACGACAATATCAAGAAGAATTAGTTGTTTAAGAACTTTTTATAATTATTTACTTGATCAAAAAATTATAAAGTCTAATATATTTAGAAATGTTAAAAATCCTAAAATTAATAAAAAGTTACCTAGCTATTTAAATTATATGGAGATTGAAGACTTACTTAACTCCTTAGATACTTCTACTTTTGAGGGACTAAGAAATAGATTGATTTTAGAAATTTTTTATTCAACTGGATGCCGAGTTAGTGAGCTTATAAATATAAAATTGATAAATATTGATTTTACAAATAAAACGATAAGAATCTTGGGAAAAGGTAAAAAAGAAAGATTAGTATATTATGGAGATTATGTACAAAAATATTTAGATAAATATCTAAAGATGAATCAAAATGCTAAAGGAGAATATCTTTTTGAAAATAATGGAAAACCATTAAAAGTATATGATATAGAAAAAATGGTTAAAGATACTACAGAACATATTTCTTTGCAAACTCATGTTACACCTCATACATTAAGGCACACGTTTGCAACACATTTACTTAATAATGGGGCAGATATTAGAACTGTTCAAGAGCTTTTAGGACATGCTAATTTAAGTACTACAGGAATTTATACTCATGTTTCAACGGATCGCTTAAAAGATGTATATTTTAAAGCCTTTAAAAGATAAAAAAAGTTTTGTCGAGTAACTTGATATTTTTATAAAAGTATAGTTTAATAAAAACATTTAAAGGAGGAAAAAATGAAGATATTGGAATGTAAAAATTTATATAAGAATTTTGGAAATAGACAAATTTTAAATAATGTCTCTTTTGAAATAGATGAAGGGGATATACTAGCATTTATAGGTCCGAATGGCAGTGGAAAGACAACAACAATAAAGCTTATTTTAGGACTTCAAAATATTACATCAGGTAAGGTAATAATTAATGGTTATGATAATAAAAAAGATTTTGTTAAAGCAATTGAAAGAGTAGGTGCAATTGTAGAAAGCCCTGATACTTATATGTATTTATCTGGATGGCAAAATTTGAAGTTGGTAGCTAATTCTTACCAAAATATTTCAGATGATAAGATAAAAGAAGTTGTAAAACTAGTAGGACTTGAAAATAGAATAAAAGATAAAGTTAGTAAATATTCTTTGGGAATGAGACAAAGACTTGGGATAGCTAGAGCTTTATTAAATGATCCCAATGTACTTATTTTAGATGAACCTACAAATGGACTTGATCCAGAGGGAATAAAAGATCTACGTGAACTTTTAAAAAAACTAGCAGAAAATAAAATGGGAATATTAATTTCTAGCCATAATTTGGCTGAACTTGAAAGTTTTTGCAATAAAGTTCTAATAATTGATAAAGGTAGTGTTATTGATTCTTCATCTGTTAAAGATATTTTAAAAAACGAAAATAAATATTTATTTAAGGTAAATAGTACTAAAAATATCAAAAATAAAAATATTCATAATGTAACCGATACTAGTTTTTCTTTTAATGGACATCAAGATGAGGTTGCAAAATTAATAAAGGAATTAGTAAATAAAGATATCTTGATTTATGAAGTTAAAGAAGAAGAACTTACACTTGAAGATGCTTTTTTAAGAAAAACAAAAAAAGAGGTAAAAAATGATTAGATTAATTAAAAATGAAATGTATAAAATATTACATAAAAAAAGTACTTATGTTGTTTTAATTATTACTATTTTACTAATGTTTCTAGTAAGTTTTATTTACAAAAGTGATTTATTAAATATTAATAATTATTATAATGCTTATGAAGAAGATCTTTATACTTCAGATAATTTTGATTCTGAACTTGAGAGAAAAGCTTATAATGATGCTTTAAATGATACTAAAAATAAATTAAATAAGTATACTAAAGATGATTGGCAATATTATGTAGTTTATGAAAAATATTTTGATATATCAAAAAACTATTATGATTCATTATACATCCATAAAGAATTATTAAACGAAGCAAAAGACCTTTATGAAAAGACTAATGAATCATTAGAAAATGATAATTGGAAATATTTTGTTAATGAGGATATTAAAAATGTAAAAGATGAATTAAATACTATTAATGATACCATTAAAACTGGTAATTTAAGTGAAGAAGAGAAAAATAATTATAATGTTTTAGTTTATTCTAAAAATGTAGAATTAGAAATGCTTAATTATCGTCTTGAAGAAAATGTTTCTTATGGAAACTTCTTGGGAAATGATTATTTAAATAATGCTATTTATATGGTAAATTCATTATCTTCTAGTGTAGCAAATTATAATTTGGCTAAAACAACTAAGGAAAAGAAAAATTATGAAGATGATGTTAAAAAATTTTATGAATATAAGTATACTTTAGAGACAAAAGAAGATACTAATAATACCCAAGATTTAAGATTTATTGTAATGAATTTTTTTGACGAATATTTATTTTTAATATTAGTATTTTCTATTATGATATCTGGGGCAATTGTAAGTGATGAATATAGTAAAGGGACAATTAAATCTCTTTTAGTAACTCCTCATAAACGTAGCTCTATTATACTTGCTAAGTTTATAACAGTTATTATTATGACTATATTATTTATCTTTACTTCCTTTTTAGCTCAAATTCTTATTGGGGGAATACTTCTTGGTTTTTCTTCATTAAAGATAGATGTTGCTATTTATAATATAGCTAGTCAAAAAATGGTTATTATGAATTGTTTCAAATATTTTTTAATTAATCTTGGAACATACTTACCACAAATAATTTTATTATCAACTTTAGCTTTTATGGCATCTACTGTTTTAGGTAGCACGGCTTTTGCTATTGCAATAACTTTTTGTGGATATATAGGATCATCAATAATAAATGGAATTGCCCTTTCATTTCCTAAGAAAATATTCAATTATTTTGTGACAACTTGTTGGAATTTTAATGATTATCTTTTTGGAGGTACATCAATTTATAATGTTTCATTGAAACACTCAATAATTGTTTGTTTAATATATTTTATTTTAATGATCATAATAATATTTGAAGTATTTAAAAGAAAGAATATAAAAAATATATAGGTGATTTATGAGAAAGAAAAAATTAATTTACGGCTTAATTATAATTATTAGTTTATTAGTTTTTTCTTTTTCTTTTGGTCAAAAAAAAGATATAAAAAAAGATATAAAAAAAGATAATAAAGTAGATCTTTATATAAATTCTTTAAAAAATGCTGAAGTTACTAATTTAAATAATAATATAAGAAGTGTTATATCAATTAATAATAATAGATATGAATCTAAATTATTTAATTATGAAACAGAAGAAGAAATAAAAATAGAAAGTATTTTAAAAAAAGATAAGATAACAGATTTTTATAGTAAAATAAATGAACTTATTTATTTAAAGTATCCAAAGTTTATAGCAGATGTAATAAGTATAGATAATAAAAAAAGGGTGTACTGCTTAAAAGAATTAGAAATGGTTATTTATTTTTATGATTATGAGATAAGTCCTTCAGTACAAGAAGATTTATATTTGCATGTAAGTTATAAAGAAATAAAAGATTATCTAGATATTAGTGTAAATGTATCAGATAAAATAAATAATGAAGATGGTTTTGAAGTCAATTTAAATAAGAAACTTATTGCAATTACGTTTGATGATGGACCTGGAGAATATACATCTTCTCTTTTAGATATATTAAATGATAATAAAGTAAAAGCAACATTTTTTATGCTAGGTAAAAATATAAATACTTATAAAGATACTGTTTTGAAAGCTCATAATATGGGAATGGAAATAGGTTATCATTCTTATGGACATAAAAGTTTTAAAAGACAAAAAGTTACGGAAATTATGGATGAGTTTAATTTAAGTAATCAATATTTAGAAAAAATAACTGGTGATACTTTCCATTTGATAAGGCCTCCCTATGGAATATACAATAAAAATATATTAAATGAAATGAATTCTTCTTTTATTTTATGGAGTGTTGATACTGAAGATTGGAGACACAGGGATGTAAACTATTTAGTTCATTACGTTTTAAATCATGCAAAAGATGGAGATATAATTCTTTTTCATGATATTCATTTAACAAGTGTTAAAGCTATTCAGAAATTACTTCCTGAACTTTATGTAAATGGATACCAAGTTGTAACAGTTTCTACTTTAGCAAATAGTTTTAATATGCCTATAGAAAATAAAATGGTTTATCATAATTTTACTAGATAATGCCTACATCATCAGGATCATTTGTAGTTACTTCATTTACTAAATAAATGGCTCCACCTATTAAAAACAAAATGGCAGCGATAAGCTGAATGAATGTGGAGCGATATTTTTTATCTTGAAAGTTCTTTTCCATTTTTCCTAGATCTTCAGTTAGTAATAAAACAAAATATAAGTATATAAAAAAAGCTACAACAAATATGGAAATATTAATTATTTTTTCTTTTCCATAAGCACTTTTATCTTTGTTAAGTAAATACTTTCGGTCATACATATTGGAAATTAATGCAAAGGCTGCTACAAAAAAATAAATTATCCAGATTAGGTCTTCATTTCTTAAACGTTTTAATTTTTCGCTGATTTCATTCATGGTTAATTTTATGAAATTTTAATATAAATAGAAGTTGCTAAACATTTGCTAATATGGTATGATTTGATAGAGGATAGAATTATGAAAAAAAAGGGTTTTACTTTAGTTGAGCTTCTTGCTGTAATTATTATTTTGGCAATTGTTATTGCCCTTAGTACCAGGGGATTTATTGTTATACAAAAACGTATTTTAGAGGGGCAATTTAAAAATGTTTCACAAGATATTTTAAATAAAGCTGAAGAGTATGCACGCTCGACAGGAACAACTGAACCAATTGATATAAATGTCCAATTTTTAATTGAAAATGGATTAATTACGCCGGATGATAAAGAATATATTTATGATCCAAGAGATAGAAGTAATGTTCTTAATTGTTATGTTATTCATATTGTTTTAGAAAATGGTGAATATGTTGCTACTTGGAATGAATCTACAGAAAAAAAATGTACTTCAGAGGTAGTTAGATATGAAAATGAGATATATTGTAATGGTGAAAAATGTAAAACAAATGAAGATGATTGGTATACTGGAGAAGTAACATTAAGTATTAATAAAATAGAAAATCTCATAGGAAATAATACTTGGACTTTAGAGTGGTCAAGTTTAAATGGTTTTTATGAAAAACAATCTAGTGATATTTGTAAAAGTGTTGATTGTATGAAAGTAAAGGCAACTGCTACGAATGTTTTAAATACTACTTATAGTGCTTTACTTAAAGTTGGCACTGGGGAAGATGAAAAAATATATAATTATTCAGCAGTAGTAAAAATAGATAATGAAAAACCTGTTGCTATAAGTAGAGAAATTGAAATTGATTATACTAAAGATAGTGAACTTGTAATAGATGCTACAGATATAAGTGGTTCAGGTATTAAGGGATATGCAATTGTTAGTAAAAATAAAAGTTGTACTGATGTTCCTTTAGATGAATTTAAATTAGGAGCAATAAAAATTACTGCAAAAGGCAATTATAAATTATGTATTTTAGATAATGCAGGGAATATTACAACAGATGACAAAGATTTAGTTATAAATGGTGTTTCTTTTAAAGATGATTATGATAATGGTGGATCAGGATCTGTTGGAAAAGGTAAAGATATATTTTATATTGAGAATGAGGCAAATTATCCCCTTCTTGTTCCATCCAGGGATGGCTATACATTTATTTCCTGGGTTGATGGAAATGGTGATAAAATTTATGATTTTAAACAATTAGATGATATTGATGAAATTGAAGCAAAATGGAAAATTATTGATAAAGAAATATCTGTTGATAAAACTGATAAAAATACGATGGGGACTTTAATTCCTAATAAAATAAATATGATTTTGGTTTTAGATGTTTCAGGAAGTATGAGTGGAAGTAATTTAACAAATCTAAAGGAAGTATCTAGAACTTTAATAAGCAATATGTCTTTTGATGTAGGCTCAACTGTAACGATAATTTCTTTTGAATCAACGGCTCGAGAAGTTTTGGTGGCTGGAACTAATATGGAAGAAGCTATTCAAAGTATTAATTCTTTAAGTGCTGATGGAGGTACTACATTTAGTAATGCTTTATATCACACTAACAATGTTATTAATGATAATTTCTTAGGAAATGATAATAATTATGTAATATTTGTAAGTGATGGAAAAGGTGGAGATGTACCTGAAAGTACTGTTGAAAATATCAAAAAAAATGTTCAAACAGTTTATTCGATTGGAATTGGTAAAAGTGTATCAACTAGTGGCTTAATAAAAATAGCTTCTCCGGATAGATACTATTCATCTGTTGATGGTATAGATAGCTTAAAAGAAATATTTTCGACAATTCAAAAAGAAATAAGAATACAGGAAACTGTTAAGTCTTTAAATGGTCTTATAAATTTGCCTGATTTAGTAGTAAGTGATGAAAATCCTTTTATTCTATATAATGGTGAACTTGATAAAGATAATAATTTAATTCCAATTGGCACATTTAAATCTATTTCAGAAATGCAAGGCATTTTAACAGAAAATAATAATGGCTATAATTTGGATTTAGCTAAAGTGGATAGAATGTATAAATTAAAAGGAAATGTAGCTAATATAAGCTTTAAATACTATTTTGAAGGTGATAAATCATGAATAAAATAAATTTAATTTTAATTTTCTTAGTTTGTTTAGTTTTGGGAGTAATTATTTTCTTCAAAATAGATAATAAAGAAAAAAAACAAGACTTAGTTAAAATAAATGATAGTAGTTTTACATTAAATGATGTAGCTAATAAATTTTTAGAAAGTAGTTATGCTAAAGAAAATAAATGTAAAGTAAAAATTTTAAGCGATAGCATGAATATTAAATGTAATAATGTAAATGATAATTATTTATTTAATAAAGAAGAATTAGAAGTAGTAACAAATAAAAATGGTTTAGAGGTATTTAAATATTTAGTTAATGGTTTAGAGGAGCTTCATGGTTATGAAAAAGATGAATATTTAAATACTATAACAAGATTTATTAATAATGAAATTAGTATTAATGGTTTATGGTTTTATAAACAAGATGATGGAATCCATTTAAAAGTTCTTTTAAATGAAAAACTTCAAAAAGATAAGGAATTAGAAGTACTTCATAGTGAAGAAATAAAAAGCATAGATGATGTTGGTTATGAGTATGAAAATAATAATTATAGACTAACAGGGTTTAGAATATCAACTGATGAGTCAATGTTTATATATGCTTTTGATATAACTTTTAGTGGACCTGACTTTAATAAATATGTTTTAGTAAAATATTTTGATAATAATAAGAAATTATTACAAGAAAGTAAAGTATTATTAAGTGATTGTGAAAATTATGGAAATGATTATTTAAATTTGGTAGTAACAACAAATTTTAATGAAGTTGATTTTAGAAATGTTAATTACTATTCCATTAGTTTGATTTAATTATTTTGCAAATTATTTTATTTAATAGTATACTATTTATTAGATTATGGAGGTTAGATATTTGAAAACAAGAATAATTAGTGCTTTTGTTGCTTTGTTAATAGTTGTTCCTTTAGTTTTTTTAGGAGGAGTATTTTATGAGGTTTTAATTGCTTTTGCTTCATTATTAGCATTAAAAGAAATATATGATTTAAAAAAATCACATAAGAGTTACCCAAATACCGTAAAATATATTGGGATGATTAGTTTATTATTAATTGTTTTATCTAATTTTAAAGATTTGACAATTTATAATGGAATTAGTTATCAAATTTTGGCTTTGATAACTTTATTCATTCTTATGCCAACTGTATTTTATAAAAATAATGAGTATGAAATGCAAGATGCAATTTATTTATTAGGAATTATTTTATTTTTAGGTTTATCTTTTAATATTTTTCTTATAATCAGACTTAGAAATATTAAGATATTTGGATTCTTAATTTTAATTCCTACTTTAAATGATATTTTTGCTTATCTAATTGGTTCAAAATTTGGTAAGCATAAAATGTGTGAAAAAATAAGTCCTCATAAAACTTGGGAAGGTTCTTTAGGAGGATTGTTAGTTGGCACTATTGGTAGTATAGTTTATTATTACTTTCTAATTGGAAATATAAATTTAAAAGTAATTGTCATAACTATTATTTTATCGATGGCAGGTCAAATTGGAGATTTAGTAATGAGTAAAATTAAAAGAGAAAATGAAATTAAAGATTTTTCTAATTTAATGCCTGGTCATGGAGGAATGCTTGATAGACTTGATAGTACAATATTTGTATTTATGACTTATATGTTTTTAATGATATTTTAAGGAGGGATAAAAATGTGGTTTGTTTCATTATTAATTTTAATATTTATACTTGGTATTATAATTTTAGTTCATGAATTTGGACATTTTATCTGGGCTAAAAAGTTTGGAGTTCATATATATGAATTTTCAATAGGTATGGGGCCAATAATTCATACACATAAGGGAAAAGATAATATAGATTATAATATTAGAGCTTTTCCAATTGGTGGTTTTGTATCAATGGCTGGTGAAGTTTATGAAGATGATAATAGTAAAATAAAAAAAGAAGATTACATGTGTAATAAAGCATGGTGGAAAAGATTAATAATTTTAGTTGCTGGAGTTGTAAATAATTTTATACTAGCTATTGTTCTTTTATTTATAAGTGCACTTATATGGGGAGGTAATACTTTAAAACCAGTAGTTAAAAATGCTATGGCTGGTTATCCAATGGCTGAAGCTGGTGTTAAAAGTGGAGATACTATTACAGCAATTAATGGTTATAAAGTATCAAGCTGGGACGTTGCTCAAATAGTTTTAGCTATGAAAAATAAAAACGAATATTATACTTTTGATATTAAACATGAAGATGGTTCAAAAGAGACTCTTAAAGTTGTTCCAAAGGTAGTAGAGGAAGATGGAACAAAAAGAGAGGTATTTGGTATTGAAATTGAAAATAATACTTTAACTGGTTTTGGTGGAGCAATAAAGTATGCTTTCTTAAAATTTGAAAGTGTTGTTCATTCAATGTGGTTAACGGTAACTGGCCTTATAACTGGTAAAATTTCAACGAGTGCTTTATCAGGACCTGTTGGAATGTATAAAGTAATAGATGAATCAGTATCTTATGGCATTAATTATATGATTTATATAACGGCATTCTTATCAATTAATGTTGGATTTATAAATATCTTACCATTCCCAGCTTTTGATGGTGGAAGAGTATTCTTTGTTTTAGTTGAGAAGATTAAAGGTAGTCCAGTTAATGCTAAGTTTGAAAATACTTGTCATTTAGTTGGCTTTGCACTCCTTTTATTACTTATGCTTTATATAACAATTCAAGATATTATTAGATTATTCTAAGCATGCAAAGAAGCATGCTTTTTTATTTTAAGGAATAAAATTAGTAAAAATGCTTGTGTTATTGGTGTTTTTTTGGTAGAATTTTAATTGCTGTAAAAGCAATAATCATTGATATGGATTACTTCTTGCGAGTGCTAAAAATAGTGTAAGAGTAAGACGAAGTATCAAGAAGAAAAACGAAGGAGGGAATATTTTATGGCAGTAGTTTCTATGAATTATTTATTAGAAGCTGGAGTTCATTTTGGACATCAAACAAAAAGATGGAATCCTAAAATGAAAGAGTATATTTTTACATCTAGGGATGATATTTATATTATCGACTTAGAAAAAACAAAAGCTTGTTTAGAAGTAGCTTATGAAGAAATTAAGAATATTGCTAGTAATGGTGGTAAATTCTTATATGTTGGTACAAGAAAGCAAGCACAAGAAGTTGCTCTTGAAGAAGCAACAAGAAGTAATTCTTATTATGTAATTGAAAGATGGTTAGGTGGAACACTTACTAATTTTAGAACAATTAGAAGAAGAGTTAAAAGATTAGAAGAAATTGAAAACATGGAAAAAAATGGTGTTTTTGATGTACTACCTAAGAAAGAAGTTATTGGTCTTAAGAAAGAATATGAAAAATTAAACCGTGTTTTATGTGGAATTAGAGCAATGGATAAACTTCCTCAAGCATTAATAGTTGTTGATCCTAAAAAAGAATATAATGCTATTAAAGAAGCTAGAAAACTACATATTCCAGTATTTGGGGTAGTTGATACAAATTGTGATCCAGATGATGTTGACTATGTTATTCCTGGTAATGATGATGCTGTTAGATCAATTAAAGTTATGCTTGGTGTTTTAACAAATGCCATTTGTGAAGCAAATGATTTACCACTTGATGACTATGTTACTGAAGATGAAAAAAAATCTGATTCAGAAGTAAAAGAAGTTAAAAATAATAAAAAAGAAGAAGTTAAAGTTGATGAAACTGTACTAGAAGAAATTAAAGAAATGGAAAAAGCTGATGAACTTGAAAGCAAAAGTTTAACAGAACTTAAAAAATTAGCTAAAGAAGCTGGTATTAAAGGTTATTCAACAATGAAAAAAGATGAATTAGTTGCAAAACTAAGTGAATAGGAGGATTAATATGGAAGTTACTGCAAGTATGGTTAAAGACCTAAGAGAACAAACTGGAGCTGGAATGATGGATTGCAAAAAAGCTTTAGCAGAAACTAATGGTAATATGGAAGAAGCTGTTAATTATTTAAGAGAAAAAGGTATTGCTAAATCTGCTAAAAAAGAATCAAGAATAGCTGCAGAAGGTCTTGCAAATATTTATGTTGATAATAATAAAGCTGTAATTTTAGAAGTAAATAGTGAAACTGACTTTGTTAGTAAAAATGAAGAATTTAGAAATATGATTGATACAATTGGCAATGCTTTATTAAATAGCGAAGCTAAGAGTGTTGAAGATGCTAAAGAAGTAATGACTTCTGAAGGTACTATTGGTGAATTAATAGTTGAAAAAACTGCTAAAATTGGAGAAAAATTATCATTAAGAAGATTTGAAATTGTCGAAAAAAGTGATGATGAACATTTTGGTGCTTATATTCACATGGGAGGTAGAATTGCAGCTTTAACTGTAGTTAAAGGAGCAAGTAGTGAAATTGCTAAAGATGTATCAATGCAAGCTGCAGCAATGAAGCCTCTATATTTAAATGAAAGTGATGTTCCTGCAGATGTTGTTGATAATGAAAGAAATGTTTTAAAGGAACAAGCTATGAATGAAGGAAAACCTGCAGAAATAGCTGAAAAGATGGTTGAAGGTAGAATTAAGAAATTTTATAAAGAAATATGTTTAGCAGAACAACCATTTATTAAAGATGGTGATGTTACAGTAGCTAAATATGTAGCTAACAATGGTGGAGAAATATTAAAAATGATTCGTTATGAAGTTGGTGAAGGTATGGAAAAACGTAATGATAACTTTGCTGAAGAAGTAATGAATCAAGTGAAAGGTAATTAAGCAACAAAAGTTGCTTTTTTATTTGTTTTTTGGTATTCTATTAATAGAATAGGAGAGTAAAATGAATAAGAATAAAGAAATGTTTTTAACCTTAGTTATTATGTTTAACATTATTTTAGCGGGTATTGGTTCTTTTTATTTAGGAAGACACTTTGGATATAAAGTAGAAATTAAAAATGAAAGCGAAATTCAAACAAATGAATTAGATAATTTATTTTTTACAAAGGAAGTTAATAGAGTTTTGTATAATTTTTTACAAAGCAAAGAAAATAATTTGAAAAATTACTTAGATAATTTATCAAATAGCCAAAAATTATATTTAGCAGGAATTATTTCTTATGATGGATTGGAAACTGATTTAGATAATAAAAAATTAGAGAATTTAAAAAATAATTTAGTAAAATATTTTGGCGATGATTTAAAAGTATCTGGGCAAGATTATTATGCGATGGAGCAAGATGAAGAACCAGTTTTTAAGTATGATGCTAAAACGGATTCATTTGTTTATAATGAAAATGTCATTGGATCTGATGTTATTACAAGTTTTGAACTTGGATTTGTATATAATTATAAACTAGATAATATTGTATATAATAAAGATGGTTTTGCTGTTACCTATTATGGGCTATATGGTCTAGAGGATGAAATAGGTCCAACAACCCTTACAAATGATAAAGATATAGAAAGAATTCTTAATTATACTGATGATGGGATGAGTGATGATGCTTATTTAGAATATCAGTTTAATAATAATAGAAAAGGCTTTTTAAAATTTACTTATTATTATAAGAAAGTAAATGATAAATATGTTTTAACAGACTTTAAACAAGCTTAGGCTTGTTTTTTTACGATTGATTTACAAAAATATTGGTAAGAAGCTTTATAAAATATTTATATTTTGATAAAATAAGTAAGGAGAAGTAATTATGGAAAAAATATATATTAAAAATAAAAAAATGTTTAAAAATAAATGGCAAATGATAATATATTTAATTTTATTTGTTTTTACAATTTATCTATTTATATATTTTGGTACTAAAGATTATAATAAAAGCATTCCTGACAATGAACGTTTTGCTCAAGATTTTAGTTTAGTAGATAGTAATAATGTATTTAAATATGCCAATGCAACAGATGTTAGAATGATTGCTGGAGGAGCCAAAGGAATTGTTTTATTCGGAACTAAAAATGAATGGGTAGATTATTATGCTTATATTGTAAATAAAATAGCTAAAGAAGCAAATATAGATACAATATATTATTATGATTTTATAAAGAATAGACAAGATAATAATGGAACTTATGAAGATATTGTTAGAAAATTAGATAAATATGTAACATATAATGATAGAGGTGTGGCTGAAATTTATGCTCCTTCATTACTAGTAGTTAGCCATGATGAAGTTTTATATTTTGATAGTGATACATCTTTTGTTAAAGGAAAAACAACACCGAGTGAGTACTGGACTAGTTATCGTCAAATGAAAAAAGAACAAGAATTAAAACTTATTTTTGAAACGTATTTGGAAAGTTGAGGTAAAGATGGATAGTAATACAAAAAATGTTTTTGGAGTTATTTGCTTGGGTATAATCTTATTAGTTTTTATTGTTGGAGGTTATTTTTTTAAAGATTATATGATTAATAAAATAGATAATAATGATGTAAAAAGTGAAAAAATAGTACCTGAAGATATAAGAATTAATACAAGTAAAGATTATATATATTATGATAATACTACTGAAATTGTTGATCATATTTATAAAGAAGATGTTATTCTCAATTTTAAAGGTTTAGAAAATATAAATGCTGAACTTCATAATGAACTTGAAAACATGAGTCAAAATAAGGTTAGTGTGAAAGATAATATTATACCTGAAGGAACTGTTTGTGATAATGATATATTTAGTTTTCTTAATAGAGAATATTCTGATAGTGAATTTGATAAATACGTTAGTGTTGTTATAAAAGATTATGAATATAATTGTGTAAATGGTAATCTTCCTAAAAATATAAAAAGTTATGTAATTGAAAAAAGTACAGGAAAAATATTTAGTAATGAAGAGTTATTAAATATATTTGGATTTGACAATGAAAAAATAGCAGAACAAGTAAGAACAAGATTAAATAATACGCAAGTTTTAGATGGAGATGAACAAGTAATTGATATTGAAGGAACTATAAGTAGTATATTAAATGATAGTTTTAATACTACGAAAGCTTTAAGTGTAAGTAAAAATGGTAAATTAGTAATTAATTTTATTGTAAAATCAAATAGAATAAACTATAATGATAGTATAGAATTAATTTAAAGGAGATATTATATGGATAATACAGAAAAAAAGATGATGGCAACAATAGAGGCTTTGAAAAATAAGCTTTTAAATATAAGAGCTGGTAGAGCTAATCCTGCGATGTTAAATGGAATTATGGTTAGTTATTATGGATCTTTAACTCCACTTCAAAGTTTAGCTAATATTACTGTTCCAGAAGCTCGTCAATTATTTATAAAGCCTTTTGATAGAAGTACTTTAAAAGATATTGAAAGAGCTATAAATGAAGCTAATTTAGGAATAGCTCCAACTAATAATGGTGAAATGATTATTTTAACTATTCCAGAACTTACGGAAGATAGAAGAAGAGAATATGTTAAACAAACTAAAACAGTAGGTGAAGAAGCTAAAGTAGCTTTAAGAAATATTCGACAAGATGCTAATAATGAAATTAAACATGAAGAATATCCAGAAGATGAAGAAAAAATGTATTTGGATGAAATTCAAGAATTAATTACAAAATACAATAAAATTGTTGATGAAGAAATAAAAAATAAAGAACAAGAATTGATGCAAGTTTAAAATAACCCACGAAGTTTATTCGTGGGTTATTGGTTTATTTTGAAGTTCAAATTGGTATGTATTAGTATTACAAATTAAATCATATATTAAACTAGCTGTAAGTTCATAATTATATATCGTAGGATCTTTAGTTAAATTTATTTCTTTTTTTATACTTCTTAAATATTTTTGTCCTTTTTTATCAAAACCTAATATTTTTATATAACTATTATCTTTTAAGTTATCATCCTTTTTTAAACCAATTAAAATATGAATTAAAATTCTATTTATTTTGTTATATGTATATCTTTTAGTTTTAACACTACCAATAAATTCTGATAAATTATTAGCTTTTTTTATGCATTTTTTTAAACGGTATTCTATACCTTCTTCTACATCTAAATAATTTTGAAGGTTATTATCTGTTAAAATCTTATACTTTATTAATTTAAAATATATTTCATAATTGGGAATGTTTATTAGTTTTGATACATCACTAGGTAAATAATTTCTAATATCTTCGTTATTTAATATTTTTTTTCTAATATTTGATGCACTTATTATTTTATCGTTACTTTCTAAATCATGATAATCATTTGTTCTTTTTATTGTTTGAACATTTATATTATATTTATTTAATAGAATACTTTTTATATAAGATATTCCTAGTAAGTCATTAGGATTATATATAAAGTTTAATTCTAAAGCATTAGCTAAAGCAGATGGATAATTATATCCATTTTTTAAGTTTTCTTTTACTTTATCATTAAAATTTAGCTCAAGTTGTTTTTGTGCTATTTTTCTTAAAGCACTAACATTATTAGTTTCGCTTCCAAAAATTATATCAGTTACTTTTAATTCATTTAGTCTTTTTATGGCTTCATTTGCAAAAGTATCTGCAGATTGCGTTCCAAATATAAATGGTAATTCTATTACTAGATTTATGCCATATTTTAAGGCTATCTTTGTTTTATTTTCTTTGGTTAAAAAAGAAATTTCTCCGCGTTCTAAAAAGTAACCGTTTAAAACTAAAATTATTAATGCTTCAGGATATTTTTTCTTTATTTCTTCAATATGATGCAGATGACCATAATGGAAGGGGTTGTATTCACAAATAATACCTATAGTTCGCATAAAAATCCTTAATCAATAAAAAAATATGTTGAATTCATCGTGGCTATTAAAGTACCTTCATCATTAGTAATTGTTGCTTTAAGCACAGTTGTTTGATGACCTACTTTAATGATTTTACTTTTTGCTAATAAATATTTTCCTGTTCCTGGTCTTAAAAAATCAATTGAAGCATTTAATGTAACTGCTTTTCTTCCTAATGCCCGGCAAGCAAAGCCCATTACAGTATCTCCTAGACTAAAAATTAATCCTCCGTGAGCAATATTATAAGGATTTAAAGAATTTTTAGTAAGTTCAACTTTAGCTATACATTCTTCTGCATCTTCTTTAATTATACTAATATTATTATATTTTATATATCCATCTTGTTTCATAATTTTTCCTCCAAGAATACATTATAACATTTAAAAAAAGGTAAGTAAATGATATAATTAAGAGGTGATGTGTATGAAAATTGTTATATTAGGCCCTACTGGAGTAGGAAAAACAAAGATGAGTGTTCAAATTGCCAAATGGCTTAATGCAATAGTTGTTAATGCTGATGCTGTTCAAGTTTATCAAGATTTAAATATAGGTAGTGCTAAAGTTACAGAAGAAGAAATGGAAGGCGTTAGTCATTATTTATTTGATATAAAAAATCCATTAGAGGAATATAGTGTAAAAGATTATCAAAGTGATTTAAGAAAATATTTAGATAATCCATTATATAAAAATATTGTTGTAGTAGGTGGAACAGGTCTTTATGTTTGTGCTGGTTTTTACGATTATAGATTTTCTTTAAATGAAAATAAAGATTATAGTAAGTATACTAATGATGAACTATATGATATGGTTTTAAAAAAAGATAAAAATACTCAAATTCATAAAAATAACAGAGTTAGAATGGAAAGATTTTTACAAAGAGATTCTGAGCAAGTAGAACCTAAGTTATTATATGACGATGTTATATTTATTGGACTTACAACAAATAGGGATAATTTATATAAAATAATAGATCAAAGAGTAGATAAAATGATTGATGCTGGTTTGGTTCAAGAAGTTATGAAATTAAATAATTTGTATCCTGATAGTAAAATTTTAAAAAGAGCTATTGGTTATAAAGAAATAGGTGATTATCTAAATAAGAAAATTACTTTAGTTGAAGCTGTAAAAAATATAAAGAAAAATAGTAGACATTATGCTAAAAGACAATATACTTGGTTTAATAATAAGATGAATTTGAAATGGTTTAATGTTAATTATGATAATTTTGATGAAACAATTGAAGATGTAAAGAAGTATATTATCTCTTGTAGTAAATAGTATTTTATGATATAAATATGGAAGTGGTGAATAAGTGTGATAAATAATAAAAAAAGAGGTCTTATTATAATTTGGATTAGCTTATTTGTTATATTTACTTTTTTAGTATTTTATGTAGTAGGTGTTCATTCAGATCTTTTGGTTAATAAATTATTTAAAATAATTAGTTTAGTTTTAGTAGTTTTAGGAATACTATTTTTATTAGTAGGTATCTTTTTATTAATAAAGTATAAATATAGAAGAAATTTTAAAAAAATAAAAATATGGCTTATATCTATTTTTGTATTTTTGTATATAGTTGGTGCTTCTAGTTTTTTATTTATATTATATGGACCAATTAATACGTTTAGGGACTGGCTTATTACAACAGCGATGGCAACAATGAGGCATCAATATTATTGTAAATGGTTTTATAGTGATAAGGTTATTGGTGAAGTACTAGGACAAAATTATATTGATGCTGGTAATGCTGAAACTAATCCATCTTTAATTAATCATGAAGAAACTAAAAATTATTCTAATCAGTATGAAAAAGAAATATTAGAAAGAAATAAAAATCAACTTTATAAAGTTATTAAGTTTACAGTAAATGATTGTAATGCTTATTTAGGTGTTGTATATGATGCTAGCAAAATAAGCGTAGGTTATACAAAATGGCTTGGAAAAAGTGGTCAATATATATATGATATGGCTAAGGAACAAAATTCAGTTTTAACTATAAATGGTGGAGGATTTAAGGATCCAGGACATAATAGTAAAGGATCTGATCCAATCGGCGTAACAATTGCAAATGGTAAAATAATTACTAATGAAGTTATTGGTGGTTCTTATGGAGTTATTGGTTTTAATAAAGATGATGTTCTTGTTTTAAGACAAAGTACAGATGCGCAAAGGCTTTTAAATGAAGGTGTTAGAGATGCTGTAACCATGGCACCATTTCTTATTGTAAATGGTCAAAAGTCATTTGTTAAAGGTAATGGCGGCTGGGGATATGCTGCTAGAACAGCAATTGGCCAAAGAAAAGATGGAATTGTATTATTTTTAGTTGTTGATAGTAATGCTTCGAGAACAAAAGGAGCATCTATGAAAGATTTAATTGATATTATGGAAAGATATGGGGCAGTAAATGCCGCTAATCTTGATGGTGGTACATCTAGTGTTATGGTTGTAAATGGAGAGATGATTAATGATCCAATTGATTCCGCTGGAAGACATAGAACTAGGGGTATACCGACAATATTTAAGGTAGTAGAATAAAAAATAATGAGGTTTTGTAAATCTCATTATTTTTAGTTGTTAAATTCTAAATAATAAAGTTTATTAAAATTGTGTTCTTCTATAACAGTGGTTCCTGTATCTGCTTCTTCTAATGCTGTTGTTGTTACTAAAAAATAAGTATGAAATAAATAATCTTTACCATCACTGCTTACAGGATCATCCCAAGTTAAATCAATATGAAGCCATTCATTATTAAAGTAAACAGCATTCCAAATATGCCCTGTTGCTGAATAACTAATTTCTTCTGGAGTTGTAGCTATTTTGTAATTATCAAAACCTAACTTAGTTAAATAAATAGCCATCAAATCAGTATAGCCGTTGCAAGTAGCAAATCCTTCCATTAAAGGCCCATAGGCTTTATAAGATTTATAATTACTATTATTTGATTCGTTTCTTTGGACATCGTATTTGGTATTATTAATTATATAATCATGAATTGTTTTAATTTTTTCATAATCTTCCATTTCATTATTTATTTCATTTTTTAATATTTCATCTGTTTTTTGATCTATTATAGCAATTTCTTCTTTGGTATATAAATAATTTACTTTTAAAGTTATTTCTCCAGAGTCATTTATTGTAGTTTTGATGTTGGTAAAACTATTAAAAGGATGCACATAATTATTTAAATGGGTAAGTATTAGTTCATCTGAACTTATTTTAGATATATCTTTTAAACAATTAGTATATTCATTAGGACAATAAAATGTAAATTGATCCCAACCATTATCAATAGTACTATAATAAATATTTAAAATATCTTGAAAAGAATAGGGAATAAAATCTGTTGTTTTTTGAACATATAAATAATCTTTATTTTTACTGTATTTATTGCTACTTTTTATAATTACATTTTCATTATTACTTACTAAGTCAGCTAATTTATCTGTTAAGGGATTTAAAAAAAATAAATTGATTAAAATAATTAGCAAACATAACAAAGGAATAATTATTTTTTTCATATTGTCACCTTAATAATATAATAGCAAAAAAAAATAAAGTAAACAATTGTTACTTCATATTTTTTACTTTTTGTGTCAATCTAGATTTTTCTCTATCAGCAGTATTTTTTTTGATTAAACCTTTACTAACTGCTTTATCTGTATATTTTTGGATATCTTTAATTAATTTATCTGCTTCTTCTTTTGTGTTAGCAGCAATTGCTTTTTCGCAGTTCTTAATAAGGTTTTGAACACGCATTTTTAGTTCATGATTATTTTCTGTTTTTTTAGCAATAACTTTAACAGCTTTTTTTGAACTTTTAATATTTGGCATAATCCAGCTCCTTCCTCATTTCTTAATAATTTTATCAGAAAAAACATTATTTAGCAAGGTTTATTTCAGTTTTTTCTGTTTTTCCCTCATTATTATGATCTAAAAGAATTTTAAATATATCTATTATTATTTTTTTTTCATCTTCCTTTAAATTTATGGTTTCTTTAATTACTTTATTTATTTTAGTTATACTTAGTTTATCTAAATCACTTTTATAAACATATCCAGAAGTATAAAGAACTTTGAATAAACTTGTTACAAATTTTTCTTTTTCTTCTTTAGTAAAGTTAGTTATAATTTTATTCATTTTTCTTTTAAAGTTTTTAGAGTAATCTGATAAATTACTAGTCTTAAACTTATTATTTTCTAACTTCCAAGTATGTAAATCGTGCTGATTAATTTTATGAGAATCACTTAAAACTATTTTCTTTTTTCCAAGGGTTTTGAAAATCATGCCCACGACGCTTTCTTGAGGATAATAAGAACGGATTTTTTTAACAATTTTATTATATTTATTTTCATCTATTAAAGAAAAGTCAAAGCCAGGACCATCAAAATTAAAAATATATTTTATTTGAGCTCTTTTTAATATGTTTTGCATCATGCTAGCTGCTATGGCTAGGTTTCCTCCCTTAGAATGTCCAGCCACAAAGACAAGATAGTCGGTTAAATTGATATTTTTCTTTAAGTATAAAATAGCAAGTTCTTGAGCTTTAATGGGATAAGTGTAGGCCATCTTAAAATTTTCTTCCCATCCAATTAAAGAATCATCAGTTCCTTCAAAAACAATAATTTTAAATTGATGAGGAACTTTTATAGTATAAGCCCCGAACTGAGTTTCTTTATTGACAATTTTTTGATAGTTAATAATGATATTATTTTGATATCTTTTTGAGTTAGCCATTTCTTTTAAAAGCTCTTTATTATTTTCTTTAAATTTATCTTTAACTTTTAAGAAAAATCTATCTGTGTATTTTGAATATGCATCACTTATGGTAGTTTGCTTATTATTTAAATAAGAAAAATCTAAGTAAATTAAGGCAGAATATACTGCAGCATCTATTTCATTAAATGCCATTTCTTTATAAGTTATATTCTTGGTTTCTTTAACATAATTAATTAAATTTTCCATAGTTTCTCCTTCCTATATTATAAATTAAAAAATTTTTAATTTAAAGTCTTATTTTCGACATATTAATTGCTTTATATATTCTATAATATGTTTGTGATAAATTATGAGAGCAAGATTAAGTTTAAGAAATGGTATAAAAGGTATAATTTTTCGTTTTTTAATTGTTATGGTAGTTTTAATACTATCTTTTTTAGGGACATTTAAAATACTTTATAATTCAATTGAAGTTAAAATGGATAATAATAGTTATATTAAGTATTTAGTAAATGATTCTTTAGGATTGTATGATATTGAAGATATTAAAAGCTTATCAAGTACAGAGTTTTTACTTAAATATTCTTTTGGAATTGATCATTTTAATACTGGAACAGCTGCAGTTATTACAACACCGGTGGTAAAGGAAGATGATGAACCTATTGAAACTAATAAAGTACCTTTAGTATATATTTTTAATACTCATCAAACAGAAGGATATAATAGTAATTTTTTAGAAACATTTAATATTAATAATACGGTATTTTTAGGAAGCCATATTTTAGGTGAATACTTAAATGATTTAGGAATCGGAGTTATTGTAGAAGAAAATAGTGTTGTTGATGTTTTAAATACAAATGGTTGGAAGTATGGAAGAAGTTATAAAGCTAGTCGTATTTTAATGGAAGAGGCTTATAAAAATAATCCTAGTTTAAAATTTTTTATTGATTTACATCGTGATTCTGCAAGTTATGATCGTACTGTAACGGAAATTGATGGAAAAAAATATGCTAGAGTTTTATTTGTAGTTGGACTTGAACATGATAATTATCAAGAAAATTTAAACTTAGCTAATTATTTAAATGATGAGGTAAAAAAATTTAACGGTAATTTAAGTCGAGGAGTACTTCAAAAAAAAGGATCTGGAGTAAATGGAATATATAATCAAGATTTTAATAAAAATACTATTTTAATTGAAGTCGGAGGACAATATAATTATATTGAGGAAGTAAATAATACTTTAAAAGTTATAGCAAATATTATTTATGATTATCTAAAAGGTGAATAATGAAAAAAAAGAATAACTGGTTTAAAAGAATTTTAATTATTTTAATTTTATTATTTATTTCTTTGTATATTTCATCTGTAAGTGGTTATTATGAAGCTAAAATAAGTGATAAAGTAGCTTTAACTGATAAGGAAATAAAACAATTTGAACAAGATGTTATGAATGGAAAAGAAGTAGATTTAAATAATTATATTGTTAAAGAAAATAAAAATTATAGTAATAAATTTACGGAAGCTGGAGAAAAGGTTAGTGAAGCAATAGAAAAAATAATTACAGAAGGTATTTCAGGAGCATGGGATGCAATAAAGGTTTTGTTTTTTTAAATAAGTTATAGTATAATAATTGCGGGTGAAGCAGTATGACTAATACAAATATTCGAAACTTTTCTATTATTGCTCACATTGATCATGGCAAAAGTACGCTAGCAGATCGTCTTTTAGAAATAACTGGTGCAGTTAGTAAAAGAGAGATGAAAGATCAAATACTTGACAATATGGATTTAGAAAGAGAAAGAGGTATTACAATTAAGCTTAATGCTGTTAAATTAGAATATAACTATGATAATACTCTTTATAAAATAAATTTAATTGATACTCCAGGTCATGTAGATTTTTCTTATGAAGTTTCTAGAAGCCTGGCAGCTTGTGAAGGCGCTGTTTTAGTGGTAGATGCTGCGCAAGGTATTGAAGCTCAAACACTTGCTAATTTATATTTAGCTTTAGAACAAGATTTAAAAATTATTTCTGTTATAAATAAGATAGATTTACCTAATGCTGATATACCAAAGGTAAAAAAAGAATTAATTGAGGTTTTAGGTTTTAAAGAAGAAGATATTATATTATGTAGTGCAAAAACTGGTGAAGGAGTAGAAGATATTTTAAAAGCTGTGGTTACAAGAATTCCTGCTCCTGAAATAAATATAAATAAAAAAACTAGAGCCCTAATATTTGATTCTTATTTTGATTCTTATCGAGGCGTAATTCTTTTAGTAAAAGTTGTTGATGGCAAAATAAAACTAGGAGATAAAATTAAAATGATGGCAAGTGGCAGTACTTTTGAAGTAGTAGAGCTTGGAGTTCATACTCCGAAAGAAAAGAAATATACTGAACTTGTTAGTGGAGAAGTAGGTTATATTGCTGCAGCAATTAAAGATATTAGTAATGTTTCAGTGGGTGATACAATTACTATTTCCAAAATGGAAGCAAGTGAACCAATTAAAGGTTATAAAGAAATGAAACCTATGGTATTTTCAGGAATATATCCAACAGAGCCAAATAAATATGAAGAATTAAAAGAAGCTTTAGTAAAATTAAAATTAAATGATGCAGCGTTAAAATTTGAACCTGAAACTAGTGAGGCTTTGGGATTTGGCTTTCGAATTGGTTTTTTAGGTTTACTGCACATGGATGTTGTAATAACGAGAATTGAAAGAGAATTTAATTTAAGTATCATTGCAACCAGTCCTAGTGTTGTTTATGAAGTTGCTTTAACGGATGGTAGCACTATTATGGTAGATGCTCCGAATAAAATGCCAGTTCAAAATAAAATTGTTTCTATAAAAGAGCCTTATATTTATACAAATATCATAGCTCCGGCTGAATATATTGGGGCAATCATGGAGCTTTGTCAAAATAAAAGAGGAATATATAAATCTGTTGACTATATTGATACTACTAGAATTAATGTGCATTATGAAATTCCTTTATCAGAAATAGTATATGATTTTTACGATCGCTTAAAAAGTACAACTAAGGGTTATGCATCTTTTGACTATGAAATAAGTGAATATAAAATCAGTAAATTATGTAAAATGGATATACTATTAAATGGCGAAGTAGTGGATGCTTTAAGTGTTATTGTCCATAAGGATTTTGCTTATTCTAAAGGTAGAAGTATTGTTGGTAAATTAAAAGAATTAATTCCTAGACAAATGTTTCAAATACCTATTCAAGCAAGTGTCGGTTCTAAAGTTATTGCACGTGAAAATATTAGTGCTTTAAAGAAAAATGTTTTAGCTAAATGTTATGGTGGGGACGTTTCTAGAAAAAGAAAATTATTAGAAAAACAAAAAGAAGGAAAAAAACGAATGAAAATGGTTGGAACTGTAGAAGTTCCTCAAGAAGCCTTTTTAGCAGTTTTGGGTGATGAATAATGGAAGATTTTGAAAAAGAATTTATACTTAAACAAGCTGATTTATATTTATCAGGTTTGTCTCTTCGAGATATATCTAAATCTTCTAAACAATCTCATGTTACGGTAAGAAACAATTTAACTAAGAGATTAAAAGAAGTAAATATTCAAAAATATTATGAGGTTTTAGATAAGATTGATAGTAATAAAGTTAAGTCTATTAATGACATTGTTGTTGTTGAAAGAGTTTTAAAGGCTTATGAATTATTAGTAAATTATGATTATAATGTAAAAGAAATTGCTGAAGTTTTAAATTCAACAGAATTTACTATTTATAGAGATCTTACTAATAGATTGGTGCTTTTAAATAATTTGTATCCAGATGTTATTTCTAGAGAAATGTTAGAACGAGTTGCATTAGTTTTAGCAAGACATAGTATGGAAAATAGTCCAATGATAGATAAAAGTGATAGGAGAAATGTTTTATGAATATAAAAACAATAAATATTATATTTTCTAAAAAAGAACAAAAAATGAAATTTATAGCTGGGTGTGCTTTGACTTTTGGACTTAAGTTAGAGACACTAAGTAAAATATTTAATATGGATGAAAGTAAATTGCTTTTAGAACTAACAACATATAATCCAGATTTAAATGAGTATTTATACACGTTATTTAATAGAGGAATAGTAGATCAAAATAAAGCTTTAAAAGAATTTATGTTCTTTTATATTGGACTTGAAAGAGCTTACTTAAAACACAATAAAAAACAATTTGAAAGCTTACTTCGAGTTTTAGAAGATAATGAAGCAATAAAACTTAAAAGTGAACATAAAAAGTGGGATGTTTTAAACGAAAAAGAATTAATGATAATACTAAAATATCAATTAAAATACATGTTAGATATTCGTAGTATTGCTGATTTTTTTAATATTTGTAGAACGACATATTCTAAAAATATTCATGATCTTAAGGATAAATATCCTGAAGAAGTGGCTCAATTTGATTATATAAATGATTATCATTTTTTGAATTATAAAAGTAAAGTAAAAGGAAAATATTAATGGCATCTTCTGTGTATGTACATATTCCTTTTTGCAAAAATATTTGTTCTTATTGCGATTTTTGTAAATTTATTTATAATGAAAAATGGGTATATGCTTATTTAAAGGCCCTTAAAAATGAAATAAATGATCGCTATATGGGAGAGAAAATAAAAACCATATATATTGGGGGAGGAACACCTAGTCATTTATCTATTAAAGAACTTCAAAAACTTTTTAGTATGTTAAGTGTTCTTGATAAAAGTGAACTTTTAGAATTTAGCTTTGAATGTAATTTAGAAGATATTAATGAAGAACTTTTATTACTCTTAAAAGTAAATGGAGTAAATAGACTAAGTATAGGAATAGAATCTTTTGATAAAAATAATTTAGCTTTTATGGAAAGAGAAGCTGATTTTAAAGATGCTTTAGCTAAAATAAATTTATGTCGTAAATTAGGTTTTAATAATATTAATTTGGATTTAATGTATGCTTTACCTAATGAAAGTTTAAAAGTTTTAAAAAAAGATATAGAATTGTTTAAAAAGTTAAATCCTGAGCATATTAGTGCTTATAGTCTAATCTTAGAAAGTCACACTAAAGCTTATGTGAATAATGCTAGTTTAATTGATGAAGAAAGAGATTATGAAATGTATAAATATATAAATAAAGCTTTAGATGGAGCAAATCATTATGAAATAAGTAACTATGCACTTTCTGGATATGAATGTTCACATAATTTAGTTTATTGGAATAATGAAGAGTATTATGGTTTTGGTCTTGGGGCTGCTGGTTTTATCGATAATGTTAGGTATAGTAATACTAAAAGCTTAAAAGATTATTTATTAGGTAATTATGTTAAAACGAGGGAAATACTTGGTCAAAAAGAAAATATGGATTATGAAATAATGTTAGGACTTAGAAAATTTCAGGGTATAGATAGAGAAAAATTTAAACTTAAATTTAACAAAGATATTGAAGAAGTGTATGATTTAAAGCCACTTTATAAAAGTGGGGAACTTATAAAAAGAAAAAATTATATATATATAAATCCAATTTATATGTATGTAATGAATGAAATACTTCTTAAAATAATTTAGTAAAAATTGGGCATGCTAGTATTGTGGGTGATAGCATGCTTTTAAATTTGGAAGTTTTAAATGGAACAATGTCTTTTTCTTTTGATAAATATGTTGATATGTATACTGTTACAATTGAAAACAATATAAATTATTTAGATTTAAAATATGAAGTATTAGATGATGTGGTGGTAGAAGTTGTAGGTAATGAAAATTTAGATGAGGGACTTAATTATGTTTATTTAAATGTTTCTTCTTCTGGTATGACAAATACTTATACTTTAGAGGTCTACAAAGAAAAGGCAGATGTAGTGTTTAATGAAATTTATGTTCCTAATAAAATTAATGAAGAAGAAAGCATGCCTAAGTATGTTTTACCTGTGATTATTATCTCTTGTTTTTTTATTATATTTATCTTTTTTAGATTATTGTTTCACCGAAAAAAGAAAAGCTAAAATTTCGAAAAAAGTTTCGGATTTTTCCGAAATTTTTTATTTGCTTGAAAATGTATATATATGAAGGGAGATTTATGAAGGTTATTTTACAAAGAGATGAAATGGATTGTGGGGCTTGTTCTTTAGCTTCGATTGTGAAACACTATGGAGGAAATGTCCCAATGGAGATGGTACGTAGTGATACATTTACTTCAAAACATGGAACAACAGCATTAAATATTATTTTGGCAAGCAAAAGGTATGGATTTGAAGCTGTTGGAATGAAACTAGATGATATTAATTTTATAGATAAATTTCCGGCGATAGCTCATTTAAATTTAAAAAATGGACTTAATCACTTTGTAGTTGTTTATAAAATTAAAAATAATAAAATTATTTTGATGGATCCAGCAGTTGGAAAGGTGGTGAAAGATAAAAAAGAATTTGCTGAAGAGTGGAGTCAAGTAGTAATTATGTTTTATCCCAGCTATAAAATAATTAATGTTAAAAGTGAATGGACTATTTTTAAAATTTTGAAAGAGATTTTTTTAAAAGAAAAGAAAATTGTGTGTTTAATTATTTTATTAAGTTTACTGCTTACTTTTTTAGCTGTTGTTTTAAATTATTTTTTTGAAGTTATGTTGTCTATTTTGAATTATAATTCATTTAAAAAAATAATTTTTCTTTTTGCATCTTTTGTATTATTTAAATTAATTTTAATGTATATACGAGATTTTTTAATTAATTTTTTAAATAAAAATATAGATTACTATCTTCATCTTAAATTTTTGTCTCATCTTTATAATCTTCCTTTAGATATTATATTATCAAGAAATACTGGAGATATAATGACACGAATAAATGAAATAAGAAAAATAAAAGAACTGGCTTGTAATTTATTTGTTTTATTTTCTTTGTGTATTTTTATGATAATTTTGATTTGGCCTTTACTATTTAAAATTAATAACTATTTATTTTTAATACTTTTTATAAATAGTTTATTGTATTTAGTGATTGGATTTATTTTAGGTAGAAAAATATACTTTAAAGCTTATAAAAATATAACTTTAGAAGCTGATTTTAATAATGTTTTGCTAGAAGATTTAAATATGATAACTAGTATAGTTAATTTAAATATTCAATCAAATAGGCTTAAGCGTCTTAAAAAATATTTAGCTAGTTATTTAAATGGTTTGTATTTTTTTAGTAGGTTTATTAGCTTGGATAAAATATTAAAAAATGTTCTTACGGAAATTAATTTATTTTTAATTAATTCTTTAGGTATGTATTTAATTTTAAATAACAAATTGTCTTTAGTAAGTTTAATAACTTTTAATTTTTTAATGAATTTGTATTTAGATACATTTTGTACTCTCGTTGATGATATTCCCCAGTATATGTATTTAAAAGCTTGCGTTTTAAAACTAAATGAATTTTTAGGTATTAGAGAAAATTCTGTAAGATGTAGTAAAAGTATGTTATTTAAAAATATTAGTATTAAAAATTTATCATTTTCTTATAATTCTCAAAATAGTTTATTAAAGGATATTAATATAATTTTTAAACAAGGTCTTACTTTAATAAGGGGAAGTAGTGGATCTGGAAAATCAACATTATGTAAAATACTTTTAAAAAGAATAACTAATTATAATGGTGAGATTTATATTGATGAGGAAAACTTGCAAGAATTATCTTTGTTAGATATAAATGAAAACATTATTTATGTTGGTCAAAATGAAAATCTTTTTGCAGGAACTATAAGAGAAAATATTTTGCTTGATAGAAATGTTGATGATTTAGATTTTATGAATATAAGTAAAATGTGTCATGTTAATGACTTTGTAAATAATAAAAAACTAAGTTATGATAGTTATATGAACGAGAAAATAAATTTATCTGGAGGAGAAAGACAAAGAATTATTTTAGCAAGATCTTTACTTAGTGATTTTAAAGTTTTAATATTAGATGAAGCTCTTAGTGAAGTAGATTATGAAAGAGAAATTGATATTTTAAATAATTTAAGAAAGTATTTTAGAAATACTATAATTTTGTATATAAGTCATAAAAAGTATGATTATAAATTTGATGAAATTGTTGATTTTAACCCTGGTACGAAAAAAGAATTAATGGAGGATTTGTGCAGTTATTAAATGAAGAAAAATTACAAAAAATTGAAGGAGGTGGAATTAATAAATGGCTTGTGGTTGCTGGTTTTTTCGCTTTATTGTCTGGCTTAGTCGTAGGTTTTTTTAACTCTTAGAAAGGAAAGTTTAATGATATTAGATGAAATGGAATTGTCTATAGTTCGAGGTGGAAGTTTAAGTGCAACGATGCTTAATGCTTTTTCAAGAGTTATATCTACGGTATATGATATTGGATATGCTCTAGGTTCAACGTTAAGACGATTATGGAAAAAAATATATTAAAGTTTTAAAAAAGACATATTGTCTTTTTATTACAGAAATATAAAAATGATAAAAACACAAAAAAATGAGGAAATATCGATAAAAATTGTTGATAATGCTAAATCCTTTTGTTATAATAGATGTTGAAAAAAAGAAGGGAGGGCTGAAAAATGACAAAAGTAGTTGTGCAAAATGGGAATGTTGATTTAGCATTAAAAAAATTCAAGGCAAAAGTTGCCAGAAGTGGAGTCCCTTCTGAAATAAAGAAAAGAAAACACTATGAAAAACCTGGTGTTAGAAGAAGAAATGAAATTAAAGAAGGAATTAAAAATTCTCACAAGAAAAATAGAGGCTAAAAATGTATAATAAAATAAATGAAGACTTGTTAGTAGCTATGAAAAATAAAAATACTTTTGAGCTATCAGTACTTAGAATGTTAAAGAGTGCTTTACAATTAGAGAAGATAGCTAAAAAAGAAGATTTAAATGATAAAGAAGTAATTAATGTTTTAAAGAAGCAAGTTAAAATAAGAAAAGATTCAGTTCAGGAATATAAGAAGTATAATAAAAATGATGTAGCAGAAACTTTAGAAAAAGAAATAGCTGTTATTGAAAAATATTTACCTCAAGAATTGGGGGAAGATGAACTAAAAAAAATAATAGAAACTGCATTTCAAGATGTTAATCCTCAAAGCATGAAAGATATGGGATTAATTATGAAAAACATTAATGAAAAATTAGAAAATAAGAATGCTGATATGTCTTTGGTTAGCAAATTAGTTAAAGAACGTTTAATGACAAAATAATCAAGTTTTAGACTTGATTATTTTTATGGTTAAAAGAAGTAGAATAAGTATTAAAAATGCAAGATAAATATAAGGGAAGATTTTATATATAATAAGGGTATTATAGAAGTTATTAGAAAAATATTTATGAACTATAAACAAAATAAATAAAACGAGTATTAAAGAATAGTATTTTTTAGATGGACAGGTAAGATCTTTAACTTTACTAATTAAAAGAGTTAAAGAAATGAATAAATCAAAGAACCAATTAATACAAATAAAGTTTTCAATATTTTCAATAAATTTAAAAAACTTTATTTTTCTTAAAATAGCATATTCTGGGTAACTATACATGTTTGATATTTCTCCGAGTATCAGAGTTATTGTTAAAATAACAATAATATTAGTTAAAGAAGCAATAAGATAGTATTTTAAAGACTTTTTAAAGGAAAGGTTTTTGTCAATTATGATAAGAATAGGGGTAGTTGAAAGAAAAGCATAAATTAAAGCTGATTTAAATATTTTGGAAGGAGGATTTATCAATACAGGAAAAAGATTATTTATGTTAAATTCATTGGTAAGTAAAATGGTTTTTATAGCAATAATACTTAAACCAAGAATAAACAAAATAAAGGCAACGTATTTAGTATTATCATCTTTTTTGAAGGCTAGGTATGCTGCTAGCAATACAAAGGGAAGGCAAGAAGCAAAAGAAGGTGTGAAGGGAAGAAAGTAGGAATATAGAAAATTGGATAAAATAATAAATAGTAAAAAAATATTAAAGATAACAAATATTAAAAAAACAGTTTTAAATATAATATTGAAAAAATTGTTTTCTTTAAAGTATTGATTAAATGGACAAGTTATTTTTTTAGATAAAGCACAGATAATGTATAATATACCAATTCCTAATAAAGTACCTAGAAATGTGGCGATATATGTGTCATTACTACTTAAATTAGTCATCTTAGCAAAGCCAAATCCCAGGAATAGAAAGTGGGATAAAAAGTAAATATAAATACTATTTTTTTTCATTTTCTACCTCGTAAATTAAATTTTTTTTATTTATTTTAAAACTTACAGTATTGTCAATATCTAATTTAGTCCAATAATTATTATCTTTTATTCTTTCTTTTTGATAATAGCTTTTAGATATTCCGAGAATATCGCTTTTTTTATTTTGAATTTCTTTTATAAAATCTGTAATTTTATCATTTAAGATAGTACTGAAATCATTGTCAATAGTTTTTAAGTCATCTAATGAGCGAATATCAAAATTAGCATCATTATCTAAAACTTTTCCTTTTAAAATTCCTTTTATTTTTATTTTACCATTTTCGATAGAGCTTGATATCTTTCCACTATTTACGGAAATAGTAAAATAATTATCGTCATATTTTTTGGAATATGTTGGTCTATTATATTTTCCCCTCATAATATTATATATTTTCGCATAGTCATTATTTAATGATCCTTTATAGTTGAAATCTTGAAATAGAACCATTCCATCTATTACAAATTCCTGCTCTTTTAAAGTAACATTAGAAAAGCAAGTATCAATTCCAAATATTAAAACTTCTTCGATTACTTCATCAAAAGTTTTGGCAATATTGCTGTTTGAAGAAAAACTAATGTTTTCAAGTTTTTTTGCAATGGCAGTGCTTGCAACAGGATTTTCATCTGATTTATTATTAAGTAATTCTTCTGGAGAATGTTCTAAAGAAGATATAACATAAAAATTTTCTCTAAAATAGGTATTACGCAAAAATAAATCAACGACATTAGAAAACTTTTCTTTTAAAAGATTTTCGCTAAAAACCATTAATTTTACATGACTTAAGGTTAATTGATTGGATAATTTGTCAGCTGCATTTTCAATTGCTGTTGCTAATATTTTGTCTTTCCCTGTTTTAGTATATGAAGTTATGATACCTGAATCTTTATCAATTTGATTATTTAGTACTTCTAAAGTAACTATATATTTTTCATCTCGATAATCAATTCCAATAGCACTAATTATATCAAGTTCATTTATTTCTTTGTAATCATAACAACCAGATGTTAATAATATTACTATGAAAAGTATTATAATTTTTTTCATTTTTTCTCCTTTTGTTTATAAATATTTTTATGAGTAAATAAAGTGCTTCTTTTTAAGTCTTTATCAATAGGCTTTTTTAAAAAAGTATTTGTGAAGTATTCACTATTAAATGGTGATATCGGAGCAAAGTAGGGAAGGTTAAATGATCTGGTACTTATAGTGTAAATAAGGAAAAATAATAAACCTAGTGTTACTCCATATAATCCGAATAAAGCACTAAATAAAATAAATATTATTCTAAGAAAACGTAATGAATTATTTAATTCGATATTGGTAAATGTAAGACTGGAAATAAAGGTAATAGCTATTACTATAATAGTTATAGGTGATGCTATTCCAGCATTTACTGATGCTTCACCTAAAACAATGGCACCTAAAATGGAAATAGCTGATCCATAATTAGAAGGAAATCTTAAATCACTTTCTCTTAAAATTTCACATACAATTAGCATTATGCTAGTTTCTATAATTGTTGGAAATGGAACACCGCTTCGCTGGATAGCAAAATTTAACAAAAGACTTGTTGGAATCGTTTCTTCATTATAATTCATTAAAGATATATAAATAGCTGGAGCAATCATAGAAATTAAAAAAGATATAAATCTTAAAATTTTAATGAAATTGATATTTTGACTTTTATTATAATTATCAATAGCGGGGTTTATAAAATCTATAAAAAAGGCAGGAATAATAATAGCATACGGTGTAGTATCTACTAAAATGGCTATTTTTCCTTCTAAAAGGCTTGTAGCAACGATATCAGGTCTTTCAGTTTGTAAATAGGTAGGGTAAATTGAGTTTTCTTCTTTTTCTAATAAAAAACCGACAGAAGAAGAGTCAATAATTCCATCTATATCAATTGAATCTAATTTCTTTAAAATATTTTTTACCAAAGAAGTATTTGCTATGTCACTAAAATATAAAATACTTATATTTGTTAAAGTTTTTCGACCTAAAATTTTGTTTTCAATTTTTAGTGTACTAGATTTTATTCTTCTTTTAACTAACCCAATATTTATTTGGATGTTTTCTGTAAATGAATCTTTGGGGCCATTTATAGAAGATTCAACATCACTATTTGTTACCGCTCTATTAATATTTGCTTTTGTTTCAACAGCATAAATAGTTTTATTTAAAATTATTAATGAAAAACCATTTGTCAAATAAAATTCACATTCATCAATATTTTTTATTTTTTTAGTATTTGGTGCTGCTATAAATGAACTAATATTTTTTTCATTAAGATTATTTTTTTCTAAAATAAAATTTTTTAATATATAATCATTTACTTTGTCGCTACTACTTACGGTTTCTAAATAAATAATATAAATTGTATTGAAAAAATTAAGTTTCAATTCTTTAATTATTAAGTCTGGATTTTTATAAAACTCTTCTTGAAGTCTATTTACTATTTTATTCACTTTAGATTCACCATTAATAATATTTACCAAATAATGACAATTATGCTAAAATGTTCTTGTGATGTATAATGAATTTAGAAATTGTTAAAATAGATGACTTTGGAAGAGGAATAGGCTTTATTGATGGAAAGGTTACATTTGTATCTAAAAGTGTTGTTGGTGATATTGTAGATGTTGAAATTGTAAAGACCAAGAAAAAATATAATGTTGCTAAAATACAAAGGATTATTAAACCATCTTTGAAAAGAAAAAATGTTTGTTGCCCTTATTTTGAAAAATGTGGTGGTTGTGAATTACTTAATATTTCTTATCAAAATGGTTTACTCTATAAAAAAGATAAAGTAATCAATTATTTTAAAAAAAATAATTTGTTAATAACTCCGAAAGTAATAGCAAACGATCAAACTTATGGTTACAGAAATAAAATTAGCTTGAAAGCTGTAGATAGAAAAATAGGTTTTTTTGAAGCAAAAAGTCACTCTGTTTTAGAAATAGATAAGTGTTTGATAGCTAAAGATAGTATTAATAAGGTAATTGATTTTGTGAAAAGTATTGATATTATAAATGGAGATATAACGATAAGAAGTAATTATAAAGATGAAATACTTTTAATTATTAAATCAAATGATAAGTTAAGTATTGACTTAGATAAATTTAAAAAGTTATCGGGAATTGGTATCATCGTTAATGATAAAGTTATATTTGGTAAATCTTATTTTTATGAAAAGATAGAAAATCTTATATATAAAGTTAGTTATGATTCTTTTTTTCAAGTTAATTTAAATGTGGCTACAAAAATGTTTAATGTTATAAAAAAACATATAAAAGAAGATGATAAAATTTTAGAACTTTATTCTGGTGCTGGTGCTATATCTTTATTTGTTTCTTCTAAGGCTAAATCTTTATTAGGAATGGAAATTGTAAATAATGCTGTTATAAATGCAAATTATAATGCAAAATTAAATAATATAAATAATGCGAGTTTTGTTTTAGAAGATTTAAAGACTGGGGTAAAAATTAATAATTATGAATTTAATAAATTAATTGTTGATCCACCACGAAGTGGGTTAAGTAAAGATGTTTTAGCTTTCATAGAAAATAAAAAACCACAAGATATTATTTATATGTCTTGTGATATGCAAACTTTAGCTCGAGATGTAAGTTTTCTTAAATCTATGTATGAAATTACTGATTTTTATGTCGGAGATATGTTTAGTTATACTTACCATGTGGAATGTGTGATTTTACTACAAAGGAAAGATTAGTAGAAATGCTAATTTTCAAGCATTTGCAGACTATTATAGATTTCTAAAAGTAGATGAAAATAGTCGTTTAAGAGTACTAGAAAATAGAATTTGAAAGCAATGGAAAACAATGTTGAAGTGGTATCAGCAGATCAAACACATTTAGGTTATGTAAAAAACAAAATAATGTTAAGACGTGGGTCATTATACATGAGAATTGGTGAGGATAACGAAGTGTTTTTAAGCCCAGCTAAATCAGAGATAGAAATTAAGTTAATTATAAATCTTGCTGGTGTATGTGATAATGGAAAATTATACTTTGATGTAGTTAATAATAAAGAACACATAATTAAAAAAATGTTTAAATTTTGTACATGGCATTCTGATATTCCACTATTTACAGAAACCGAAATGTTGAATATAGACAGAACGAAAATATACAAATGGCTATCTAGAATAAATATACCGTTTTACAATGTAAGGGGAGATTCAAAAAATATCATAATAAAAATAAAGAAGGTCTTAAAATGATAGAAGAAACTGTTTTTACAAATGAAAAGATAATAGAAGTTGTAAAAAAGATTTATAATATTGATGTTCATCAAGTTGAAAAATTAAATCGTGGTAGTGCTAACTTATATTCGTTAAATGAAAACAAATATATATTAAAAGAATTTCAAACGAAATATACAAAAGAAGAAATTGATAAGGAAATAAATATTATAAATCATCTAAAAAAAGATAATATTCCAGTTCCAGAATATATAAAAACTATAACTGGTGAATATAGTTTTATATATGAAAATAGAGTTATAATTATGCAAAAATTTATTGATGGATATACAATAGAATCTAATACTGGAAATTACGAACAAATTTTGGAATCTGCTGAATATCTTGGTAAAATTATTAAGAGTCTTGCAACTTTAAAAGTTAAATTACCTAGTAATGATGTATCAAGTTGGTATTCAAAAGAAACAATTAACGATAGCATAGATAAACAAGAAGAGCTGTTGAAAAAGATATCTATAGAAAATTATCCACAAATATATAAGGATTTAACTGATAAAATTTCTATGTTGAAATATGTCAGAGATAACTTAGATTTTAGTGATATGAATAAATTGACTATTATGAATACTCATGGTGATTATAGTTTATTACAGTTTATATATAAAGATGGTAAAATAAATGCAATAATAGATTATGTTTCAGCTTGCAAAATGCCAATTGTGTGGGAAGTAATTAGATCTTATAGTTACATAGATCCAAAGGCAAAAGAAGGAAGAATTGATATTGACAATTTAGTTGAATATGTGAGAACTTTTACCAACTATGTTAAATTAAATAAATATGATTTTAAATTTATGTCATATTTATATTTGGTTCAACTTCTTGCAAGTACGTTTGGATATAAACAGTATATTGCAGATAATTCAAAAACAAGCTTGTTAGATTTTGCATATTTTAGAACAAGATTGTGTAAATTTTTATTTAAAAATGCAGAAAAAATAGCTAATACTTTAATAGAAGAATTAATGAATGAAAATTAGTTATTAAGTTAGGGGGAAAAGAAAAATGGGAAATATTTTTAATGAAGAAAAAGAATATTTAGGATATGTGAAGGAAAGTTTAGAAAGCGAAAAAGAGTATTGTAGAAAGAAAATGCGTGAAATTCCAAAAAAAATATGCAAATTTTTTACAATGAGATGCTTTTTTGGTGGAAGGATTGATGTCAACTCAAGCAACTAACTTAGAAAATTAGAACTATCTGAAAAAAACTTTGATGAAGACGAAGAACAATATCCTTTACATATTACATTTGTATTAAAGACTGATGATGAGATATCGGGTTATATAAATTTAACAAATAAAAAGAAAAGTTTAAATAATACGAGTCTAGATACTACGCGTGACACATGTTGTATTACATCTGAAACAATTATTGCTTTAATATATTTAAAATTGCATTAATGACAATATCTTCCATGACACTATAATTATAATTATTATGACGATGATATACTTCTTCGTGAGCTAGATTATCTATTAAATTGACAATTAAATGTGTTTTTTCTTTTAAATTGATTTTACTAAAATTATTATTAGCAAAAAGATTGTATAATTTATTGGAAAAAGAAACTTCAGAATTTTTGAATATTTGTTCTATATCCTCATCAAGATGCTGCATAGCTGTTAGTTCTTGGTGAGCTTTTTTAGATGCAGTGTGTTGTTTTTGATTAATCTTAATTATTTTTTGAAAAAATGATTTTAGATCTGTTGGTAATTTTTGATGTTCATCGATAAGTGAAAAAATAGGAAACATTATGTCATCGGAATACTGTTTTGCTCCTTCAAGAAATATTTCTTTTTTATCATTAAAATACTGATAAATTATTCCTGTTGATACTCCAGCATATTTAGCAATGTCTATTGTATTCGTATTATAATAACCATTTTTACACATTAATTCAAATCCTTTGGATATAATCTTATTTCTTTTTTCAATAGATCTTTTTTGCGTAGGTATTCTTGTTTCAGACATATACTTCACTTCCTTTTAAATGATTATACACATAAAATACATTAAAAGCAATAACGTGAAAAAAAATTCATGTTTTTTATTGACTATATTAATGTAGATAAGTATAATTTAAATATGTGAAATAATTTTCATATTGAGGGAGGATCTATGGAAGATTTAATTGAATTTAAAAATGTAAAAAAATCTTATAGTGTTGGAGATAAAAAATTTAATGCTTTAGATGGAGTAGATTTTACAATTAAAAAAGGAGAGTTTGTAGTAATTCTAGGGCCATCTGGTGCAGGCAAATCAACACTTTTAAATTTACTTGGAGGAATGGATAATTTAACGAGTGGAAAAATTATTGTTGATGGTAAAACTATATCGGATTATACTGATAAAGAACTTACTAAATATCGAGCTGAAGATGTAGGATTTATTTTTCAATTTTATAATATTTTACCTACACTTACAGTTTTAGAAAATGTAGAATTAGTAAATGATATTGTTAAAAAACCAAAGTCTGCTAAACAAATATTAAAAGAGGTTGGTTTGGAAAAACATGCTAATAAATTTCCTAATCAATTATCGGGAGGAGAACAACAAAGAGTATCAATTGCTAGAGCTATTGCTAAAGATCCTAGTATTATTTTAGCTGATGAACCTACTGGAGCACTTGATTCCAAAACAGGAGTGGAAGTTTTACGCCTTTTAAAAAAGCAATGTGATGCAAATAATGGTGAAAATACAGTGGTTATTGTTACACATAATGCCTTGATTGCTGAAATAGCTGATAGAGTAATTAGACTTAAAAATGGTAAAATTGAATCTAATACATTAAATAAACATCCAAAAGATATTGATGAAGTAGTGTGGTAGTATGTTAAGAAGAAAATGTTGGCGTGATATTTTAAAAAATAAAGCTCAATTTTTAACTATTTTAATTATGGTAACAATTGGGGTAATGGTTTATGCTGGTATTGAAGCGTATATGGATGGTATGACTGATACAGCAGATAGATTTTATAGTGAAAATAACTTACAAGATATTAATGCGTTAGGTAAAGGATTTACTAAGGATGATTTAGAAAATGTTAAAAAAATAGATCATGTAAAAGATGCTGAAAGAAAGTTAGAACTTGTTATGACGGATAGTAAAGATGAGGATATATCTTATTTAGTATCTATAATTGAATCTAATGAAATTAGTAAATTTTATATTAGTGAAGGTATAAAGTTTGATCCAAATGAAAATGGTATTTGGATAGATTATTTTTTTGCTCAAGAAAATGATATAAAGTTAGGGGATAAAATATCATTTAAATATGATGGCTATGAATTTAATGAAAAAGTTTTAGGAATTATTTATGTTCCTGATCATATTTATGATGTTAAAGATTCATCACAACTTATGCCTAATCATAAAACTTATGGCATAGTTTATATGTCTGTGAATGAAACTAAAGATTTTGTTAAAAAAATAGTTAAAGAAGAAATTGAAAAAACCTTGGGTACTGAAGTAACTGAAAAAATGTTTGATAAAATAAAACCAGATTTTAATTTTTTAGACTATGTTCCTTTTAATTATATTATGGTTGATGTGGATAATAAAAATAATACTAAAGTTGTTAAAGATATGATAGATACAAATATTGATAATTCAGTTGCCACTGTTTTAATTGAAAATACAGCGAGCTATACCATGTATCAAGGAGAAATTGATGAAGGTGCAGCTTATGTAGGAATATTTTCAGGACTGTTTTTATTTATTGCCCTTCTTTCAGTTATAACTACGATGAGTAGGGTAATAAAAAATCAAAAATTGCAAATTGGAACCCTTAAAGCTTTGGGATTTTCAAAGTTTAAAATTACAATGCATTATATAAGTTATGGATTTTGGGTTTCTTTAGCTGGGGCAATTTTGGGTATTTTGTTAGGAAGGTATTTTTTAGGTAGTGTCTTTTTAAATATAGAAACATCTTTTTTTGAAATTCCAAATGGAAGAGTTTATATAGATTATAAAACTTATATTGTAGCTATTTTAATTGTTCTTGTAATAAGCATAATTACATTTGCGACTTGTTATAATGAACTAAAAAAGAAACCAGCTGATAGTTTGAAAAATGAACTACCAAAGGTAAAAAAAGGAAGTTTAAATATTACAACTAAAGGAATATTTAAAAAATTTAATTTTGCTAGTAAATGGAATTTAAGAGATATTTTAAGAAATAAGTTTAGAACTATTACTGGTATTATAGGAATTGTTGGTTGTTGTACTTTAATTGTTTGTGCACTTGGAATGCTAAATAGTATGAATTATTTTATTAAATTACAATTTGAAGATTTATATAAATTTAATTACAAACTTACTTTAAAAGAAAACATAACTGATGAAGAATTGGATGAGCTAAAAAGTAAGTATGATGATGCTACGAGTGAAAATCTAGTAGTGGAAATAAAAACTTCAAATAATGAAAAAGAAGCAAGTACAATTTTTGTTAATGATTCTAAGAATTATGTTCGTTTTATCAATGATAAATATAAATATATTAATTTAGATTCTAAGGATGGTATTTATGTAACATATAAATTTGCCGAAAAATATAAAATTGAACTTGGAGATAAAGTTAAATGGCATATATATGGTGATAAAACTTATTATGAATCTAAAGTTGTTGGTTTTTATAAGGATCCTCAAGTACAAGGTATGACTGCAGATAGAAAGTATATTGAAAGTTTAGGTATAAAATATACTCCGGATTCTTTATATACTAATAAAGATTTAAAAGAAAATAAAACTATAAAAAATGTGACTGTTGTTCAAAATAAAAGTGAACTTAAAGATGCGATAAGCAGTATGCTTTCCATGATGAAGCAAATGATTATAATTATAATAGTTTTTGCTGTTTTACTTGGTATTGTTATTATTTATAATATGACTATTTTATCTTTTGGAGAAAAGGAATATCAATTTGCAACTTTGAAAGTATTAGGTTTTGATAGTAAAAAATTAAAGAAAATATTTTCTCTTCAAAATAGCTGGATTTGTATTGCTTCCATAATAATTGGTCTTCCTGTGGGTTATAATTTAACATCTTATTTATTTAAAGCTTGCTTAGATGAAAATTATGATTTTAGGGTACATATTGAACCTTGGACATTTATTTTAGCTGCTTTAGGAACTTATTTAGTTTCATATTTTGTTGCTAAACGTTTATCTAGAAAAATAGATACTATAGATATGGTAAGTAGTTTAAAGGCAAATGAATAGCTATTTCTTGCTAATTTAAAATAATTATGATAGTATAACTATTAATTAGTGGGGGATTTATGAAAAAGTTTTTAAATAATTATAAAACAATAATTATATCTTTTCTTTTAATAACTACCTTTATTTTACTAAATTTTGAAACTAGAAAAGAAGTAGTTCATCAAACAAAGACTAATAATAACGAAAATGTTGCTTCAGAAGTAACGAAGGTTAAAAAGCTTCAGGAAAAGTATCAAAATAAAGACATTGTAGGCTTTTTAACAATACCTGGTACAAATATTAATGAACCTATTTTACAAGCAGATGATAATGAATATTATTTAAGCCATAGTGCTTCTAAAAAGAAAAATTTAATCGGATCTACTTACTTAGATTACCGTGTTAAGATTAATGAAGGTCGTAAGAATTTAATATATAGTCATAATTCTTCGACATTGGATGTACCATTTAAAGAATTAGAAAATTATTATAGTAAAGATTATTTTGAAGAACATAAATATATATTTTTAGAAGATACTGTAAAGAGGCAAAAATATGAAATCTTTTCTGTGTTTGTTGAAACTAGTAATTGGAGTTATATGAAGTTAGACTTTACTGATGAAGCTTGGTTTAAGCATTTAGAAGAGATGAAAAATAAATCTTGGTATGATACAAATGTAGAAGTTGAAAGTGCAGATGATGTTTTAATTTTACAAACTTGTTCTCATCATAAAAAATATAGTAAATATAAAAATAAATATTTATTAATTGTTGCTAAAAAGGTTTAGAAACCTTTTTTCTTTTATTTTAAATATTTTTTCGACAAAATTAGACTTTTTTCTTGACTTTTTAAAGATATATCTTTAAGATATATACTCAAACAAGGGAAATGACGTTATTGAGTTTTCTTTGTAAGGAGGGTTAAAATGAAAAAGGTATGGAAAAAGTTAGTTGCTATATTAGTTCTTGTTGCTTTTATTACATCTAATGTTACTTCAATGCTTGTTGCTTTTGCAAGTGAAGTAGAAAAACCAAATAAAGGTGATGTTGGACTTAATGAAACTGTAACTAATAATGGTGAAAGTGCTATGGTTAGTGAAGGAACTTTAGATAATCAAGGTGATGTTAAAGTTACTAAAACTGTTAGCAAAACAAATGTAAATGGGAGATATAAAGTAGAATTTAAAGTTGAAGGAAAAGATAAAAAAATTACTGAAGCTACTACAAAACCTGTTTATGCTGTAGTTGTGTTTGATAGATCAGGAAGCATGGCTAGTGAAAATGTTCTAACAGGAAACTGTTTATTAGAAGATTTATTTGGAAATTGTATTGTTCCTGAATATAAATCTAACAATAAATGGGAAGATGCAAAAGAAGGTGTTAAAACATTTGCTAAAACTTTATTAGGAAATATTCCTAATGCTAATGTTGCTGTAGTTGCTTATTCTGGAAGCAGTGACTATGATGAAAATGGTAGATTACATCGTAATGCTAAAACTTATGATGATGCAAGTGTTCTTACTCATAATTCAAAGAATAATTCTGTATTTGTAAGTGATACTAAAAGTATCGATGATTTAAAGTTTGGAAACCATAATGGAGGAACAAATATTTATGCAGGATTACATAAAGCTAATGAAATACTAAATAGTATTCAAGAAGATGCTTATAAATATGTCGTTGTTATAAGTGATGGAACACCAACATTTTATTACAATAATTTGGGTTATACTCAAGGTACTGGAAATTCAACAAATGAAGGAACATACACAAATACTATAAAGATGGCTAGTACATTAAAAAAACAAGCAGAAATATTTTCTATTGGGTATGCTTTAGACGATGAAGTTGTTTATACTTATGAAGAAAATGGTAAAAAAATAGAAAAGAAAGCAGCAGATATTTTACAAATGATTGCAACAGCAGATGAAGAAGGATCTGACATTAAACATTTTGTAAATGCTGATCCTAAAACTGTAGCAAATGCATTTAATAATATTGCTGAAGAAATAAGAACACGTTATGCTGGTCAAAATGCTGTTATTATTGATAATATTGGATCTAACTTTACTGTAGTTCCAAACAATGATGTAGTTGTAAATAAAGATAATGATGGAAATACGAATGTAACAATTAATATTGGTGATGTAGTTGAAACTGGTGTTGTAAAATCATTTTATGTAGATATTGATAAGGATAGTTCTACTGGATGGTTTAATACAAATGAAGGTTTTACTTTAAGTTATCTTGATTGGGAAGGTAAAAATCAAACAATTAATTGTAATAACAATCCTCAAGTTTATTGGGAACAAGTTGGAACTGTTATTGCTCATTATGTAGATTTAGAAGGTAATACTTTAAGTGAAGATGTGATTACTTCTGGTTTAGTAGGAGATAATTATGTAACAAATTCTAAAAATATCGACAACTATGTATTAGTTGGTGTTGAAGGTAATGCATCTGGTAAATATACAAAAGAAACTATTGAAGTAACTTATAAATATGCTAAGTTAGGTAAATTAATAGTTAAATATGTTGATAAAAATGGTAATGAATTATTAAAATCTGAAGAAACAACTAAACAAGTTGGAACAAGCTATAAAACTATTCAAAAGAATATTGATGGATATAGATTAGTAAGTATTGAAGGAAATGAAAATGGTTCATATATTGATGGAACTATTACAGTAACTTATGTATATGGTAAGCTTGGAAAACTTGTAGTTAACTATGTTGATGAAGCTGGAAATGCTTTAATAAATCCACTTGTAAATGAAGAAGTTGTTGGAACAAGATATAAAACAATTCAAAAAGAATTTAAAGATTATGAATTTGTTAGAGTAGATGGGAATGTTGAAGGTAGTTATGAAGACGGAATTATAACTGTTGTTTATAACTATACTAAGAAAATAGGTAACTTAATAGTTAGATATGTTGATGAAGATGGTAAAGATATAATTGATGCTATTAGTTCATCAGAAAAAGTAGGAACAAATTATAAAACAATTCAAAAAGAATTTGATGATTATGAATTTGTTGAAGTAAAAGGTAATACTACTGGTGAGTATACAGCTGAAACTACAGAAGTAATTTATATTTATAATAAAAAATCAGGAAAATTAGTTGTAAAATATGTTGATGAAAATGGTAATGAACTTGCAGATACTATTACAACTACAGAAAAAGTAGGAACTACTTATAAAACTACTTCAAAAGAAATAAAAGATTATGAATTACTTAAAGTAGAAGGAAATGAAACTGGTTCATATATTAATGGAACTATTACAGTTACATACGTTTATACCAATGCTTTTGGTAATGTAGATGTACCTGAAGAAGTTATACCAGAACCTCCACATACTGGTGTAGAAATAGAAAATAATAATAATAATAATAACGTTATATTATATTTTGAAGATAAGAAAAACAAAAGAAAATGAAAATTGTAACTGATGGATAAAATCCGTCAGTTTTTTTATGCTTTGCATATATATTAATATGGTGATATGATGCAAAATATTATTTTAGAAATAATGCAGAATTTTGGCTATTTTGGAGTTTTCTTTTTAATATTTATAGAAAATATTTTTCCTCCGATACCATCAGAAGTAATTTTATTACTTGGAGGTTTTTTAGTTACATTTTCTAATTTGAATGTTTTAATGATGATTGCCTCATCTACTTTAGGATCTTTTGTTGGGGCAATAGTATTATATTATTTAGGATATATATTAAATGAAAATAGACTTAAAAAAATAGTAAATGGTAAATTAGGTAAAATATTATTTTTAAAGGAAGGAGATATTGATAAAGCTTCAAACTGGTTTAGTAGAAAGGGTAATAAAACTGTCTTTTTGTGCCGCTTTATTCCAATTGTTCGAAGTTTGATATCTATTCCTGCTGGTATTAATAAAATGAAATTATCTAAATTTTTTGTGTATACAATTTGTGGTTCAATGATATGGAATACTATTTTAATATGTTTAGGTTATAAATTTGGAGAAAATTGGCCCGTTGTATCTCAAGCTTTAAATGATTATTCATTTGCTATAAAACTACTTTTATTTAGTGTTTTGATAGTTTGGATTTTTAAACATTTAAAAAGAGAAAAAAGTCAAAAAATAAACTAGTTCTTTTCTTATCTTTTTGCTATAATATTTACGAAGTGAAAGGTGAGAAATATGGATACGGAGATTACTTTATTACCTGCGGATAGGTATATGATAATTAATAAAAGTATTTTGACGGATGTAGATAAAAAGAATCTAATATCTTTTTATGAACCTATTATTGGTCATCTAGCTACATGTCTTTATTTAACACTTTTTAATGATTTAGAAAAAAATAATTGGATTTCAAGAGATTTAACTCACCATCATTTAATGAGTATTTTAAAATGCCCTCTTAAAGTGGTAAAAGAAGCTAGAGAATCTTTAGAAGCTGTTGGACTTTTAAAAACTTATTATAAATCAGGGGATGTTAATAACTATATTTATGAATTATACTCACCACTTAGTCCAAATGAATTTTTTAATCATCCTATTTTAAATATAGTTTTATATAATAATTTAGGAGCTACAGAATATGAATATTTAAAAAAACAATATCAAAAGATAAAAGTAGATACTAAAGAATATAAAGATATAACTAAGCAGATGGATGAAGTATATGATAGTGTTGTTAATATACCAGCTTTGGATTGTGCGGAGAGAAGTATTAATGATATTATAGTTAAAGATCAAGTTGATTTTGACTTAATTATTTCTAGTATCCCTAAAGGGATATTAAATGAAAGAGCATTTAATAAGAAAACAAAAGAATTAGTTAATGAATTAGCATTTATTTATAAAATTGATAGTTTAAAAATGATGGAGCTTATTAGAAGTGTCTTAAATGAATATGGAATGATTGATAAAACTAATTTAAGAATTGCTTCTCGAAAATTATATCAATTTAATAATGGAGGACTTCCAACTTTAATATACCGTTCTCAACCAGAGTATTTAAAAAGTCCAGCTGGTGATAATTCTATGCGTGGTAAAATTATTCAAATGTTTGAAAGTATAAGTCCAGTTGATTTTCTTAGAAATAAATATCAAGGAGCAAAACCAACAAATAGAGATATTAAAATAATAGAAAGTTTAATTATTGATTTAGAGATGCCTCCTGCTGTTGTGAATGTCCTACTTGATTATGTTCTTCGAAAAAATAATAATAAGCTTGTTACTAATTATATTGAAACAATTGCGGGACAATGGAAAAGAGCTAATTTAAAAAATGCTAAAGAAGCAATGGATTTTGCTGAAAAGGAAAATAATAGATTTACTAAAAAACTAAATGTAGTTAAAAAAGATTCTAAAGAACCTGTTTGGTTTAATAAAGTTAGTCAAAAAGAAGAAATGACGGTGGAAGAGAAGGAAGAATTAGAAAATTTATTGAAGGAGTTTAAGTAGTGGAAAAATTACAAATGACATTAAGTGAAAAAGTTAAAAGTGAGTTAGAAAAAGAATTAGATAATTCGTTAAAAGATAAAGAATTTAAATATTTAATAAATAGACTAAAATTGCCAAAGGAAGAGGCTTTAAAGAATAATACGAAACTGATGGATACATGTGATAGTTTAAAAAATTGTCAAGATTGCAAAGGCCTTTTTATGTGTAAAAATAAAGTCGAAGGACATGTTTTATATCCAAGTTATGATGGAACTTTAAAATTTATCTATATGCCTTGTAAGTATCAAAAAGAAAGAATTAAAAAAATAGAAGAAAAACAAAATAAAATTAATGAAATTAATAATGTGAGAATGAAAGATATTGATATTACTGATAAAAATAGAGTTAGAGTTATAAAGTGGTTAAAAGATTATTATGATAAATATGAAAAAATAAATACTTTAAAGGGACTTTATTTACATGGAAGTTTTGGATCTGGAAAAACTTTTTTAATAGCTGCACTTTTAAATGAACTTAAAATAAAGAAGCATGCATTGGTAGAAAAAGTATATTTGCCAGAGCTTCTTCGAAATATGAAAGAGGATTTTTCTTTAATTGAAGATAAATTAAATTATTTACAAAATGTGGATATACTACTAATTGATGATATTGGAGCAGAAAATGTTACAGCATGGGGTAGAGATGAAATTTTAGGAACAATTTTGCAATATCGAATGAATAATAAACTTACAACTTTTTTTACTTCTAATTTAAATATTGAAGAGTTGGAAGGACATTTAGCTATTACTAAAGATAATGAAGATAAGGTAAAAGCTAGAAGAATTATTGAAAGAATAAAAGAACTTACTTTTGACTTAGAACTAATAAGTGAAAATAGAAGAAATTAATTTACATAAAATAGGACTTTTTAAATATTAAAAGTTGTGATATGATTATGTAAAGATAGGTGGGATTAGTGTGAAAAATGTAGAACCTTTGTTAAAAGATGAAGTAGAAACTTTTCCTTTTCTAAATGATAACAAAAAACCAGAAAAGAATAAAAAGCCAAATAAAGTAAAAAAAGAAATGATTATTACAATTATTGTAAGTATTGTAGTTGTTTTGTTTGTAGGTAAGTCATTATATCCTTTTTATGTAGGATTTGTTCACTTTGATGAGGGACATACTGAAAAAAAGGAAGTTGATACTAAAAAGAGTGAAGAAAAAGAAATTAGTTTAGGTTCTTTATACTTAGATAATATTTACAATAGTATAAATATTACCAATACAAATGAAATAAGTGATTTATTAGATGTATTTTATGGAAGTGATTTACTAACTAAAGAAAGTTTAACTAGTGAACAAAAACTTAGTTTAGTATTTAGTAAAGCTGGAATAAATTGTCAAAATTTAGAGCTTGATATGAAGCTTGATGATATCAAAAATATTGCTAAAAATTTATTTAATGAAGATGAATTTGTTAATGTTATTACAAATACTTTAAGTTTCGATATAGGTACTTATCAAATTTCCAAAACTGAAGAAAATGATGTTTATCATATAGTTTCTAATGCTTGTTTTTCAAGTGATAATTATACTTTTAGAAGTTTATATAGAGCAAGTACTAAAGATGATTATGAAACTATTGATATTTATGAATACTTTGGATTCTTTATTAAAAATGAGGATGGTACTTATGTTGTTTATAAAAATGCTTTACAAACTGATGCTATAAGTGATTATAATGATGATATAACTAAGCTTGGTATTTATAAATGGACATTTAAAAAGAGTAATGATAACAATTATTATTTTGTTTCTATTACTCCGCAGATATAGATATTATTTGATTAAATAAGAGAATTAAATTATTTAAGTAGACAAGTTTTTGGATCTTGTCTATTTTTTTTATTTTACTATTTATTTTTAACAAATGACCGTTTTTATAGTATGTTATTAAAATATTATTTTGAGTATAATAAGCTTCGATTATATCTTGTTCTATTTGCATTTTTTCTTCTTCACTTATAATGGGCTTAGATATAGTATCTTTTTCATTTATTACTTTTTCTAAAATAGCTTTGTTACTTATTACAGAATTAAAAGGCAACCATTTTATCATACCTCGATCTTTTTTATTCATGATGTCCTCCGATTTTTTGATTTCTTTCTATTGCTGTTGAATCTTCGAGAAGGTTAGAAGCTTTGATAATACTGTTTTTACCAAATTTATTTTTTATTTCATCAATAGTTGTATTTATTTTAGTTTCATATATTTTTTCATTGTTACTTTCAAATAAATTTAGCTGTACTCCGGTTTTTTTTACGAGACCTCCGCAAGAAATACTTACTTTTCTAATTGGCATATTAGTATAATAACGATCAAATATTAAAAGACAAATGTTGGTTATTTCTTTAGTACTATCTGTTGGATTATCTAATTTTATAGAGTGATAAAAGTTTCCATGAATTTCTTTAGAATATCCAATTCCAAATCCGATGACTTGGCATTCTTGGTTGCTTGCTCTTAGTCTGTAGGTTATAACTTCAACCATCTCGGAAATTATTAATTTTATGTTTGTTTCGTTGTAATCTTTAAACAGCACTTGAGAATGACTATATGATTTATCTTTCGGAGATATCTTAAAATCACTTATTTTACTTAAATCTATTCCATTTGCATGATTCCATAGTTCTTGACCCATTATTCCAAATTTATCTTTTAGTTTATTTTTATCATAGCATGCCAAATCTTTGATAGTATAGATGTTTAAAATATTTAGATTTTTTTCCATTCTTGGCCCAATTCCCCACATTTTAGATAGTGGTGTTATAGGCCATAGTTTGGTTTGAATATCTTTATAATCCCATTTAGCAATCCCGTTTTTATATTTTTTAGCTTCAGTGTCCATGGCTACTTTAGCAAGTAAGAGATTAGGTCCGATTCCACATGTGGCGGTAAGTCCAGTTTTTTCAGTTATCTTTTTTAAAATTTCTTCTGCTAGTTCGTAATCTGTTTTTTTATATAATTTTAAATAATTAGTTACATCTAGAAAACATTCATCAATTGAATATATATGAAGGTCTTCAGGAGCAACGTAATCAAGATAAATACTTACAACTTCTTTGCTTTTTTTTATATATAGTTTCATACGTGGGGGAACTATTTCATACTTAATAGAAGAAGGAATATCATATAGTCTTACACGGGATGGGATACCTTGTTTTTTTAAAGCTGGTGTAACTGCTAAAGTTATAGCGCCATTACCTTGAGTTTTATTTGCTACTACCAAAGGAACTTTAAAGGGATCTATTCCTCTTTCTACACATTCACATGAGGCAAAAAAACTTTTTAGATCAATACACATTATATTACGTTTAGGATACAAATTTTCCATAATTTACCTCCGAACTTTTGTTTCAAATTTATTATAAAATAATTAGAAATATTTCGCAATTCCTATTTCTGGTATTTCTTGACAAACAAATTTTATATTGCTATTATTTTAATGTAATATAAGGATGGTATTTATGAAAGATTTTGATAGTAAGAAAAAAATAATTATGATTGTTGTATCTTCTTTGCTTTTAGTAATTGGAGTAACATTTGCTTACTTTATAAATAAGAGTAATAAAGAAGCTTCTGCAAATGTTAATATAAGATCAGATAGTTTAGATAAACTTACCTTTAATGTTGATAAAGATATTTCTTTAAATCCTAATCAATTTAATTTTGCGAGTGGTGCTGGTAGTTTAACTGATAGTGCCGTAGCAAGTGCTAATTTAAAAGCAAGTAGCTTAGGAAATAAAGCAAGTTATAATTATTATGTTTATTTAAATATTACTAATAATGAATTTATTTATACAACAAGCGATAATAAACCAGAAATTATTTTGACAGTGACTGATCCAACTGGTGCAGAAGTAAAAAGTATTGATGGTTTAACATATTATCAAAATATTAAAATAAGTGATACAAATACAATAAATGGCTTTGATGTAACTACTAAAACAGGATTAATTGAAATAGCTAATAAATATGAAATATCAACTACTAGTGAAGTAAAACAAGAGTGGAATATTACTTTAACATTTGTTAATCTTGATTCAGATCAATCTAAAAATAGTCAAAAGAATTTAGATGGAGTGGTTCTTATTCAAGAAAATGTAGTATATGATTCAATAGCTGCTGCTTGTACTGGTAAAGAAATGGGAAGCTGTATAGCAGAAAATTATATTTCAGATTCATCAATATATTATCATGATAGTAAATTAGAAAATGGGGCTGGAGATAACTCATATCGTTATGCTGGATCAAGTGATAAAGTAAATAATTATGTTTGTTTTGGCAGCGATGCTAGTACTTGTCCAACAGATAATTTATATCAAATAATAGGGGTATTTAATAAACAAATAAAATTAATAAAATATGATAAAGCTGGAAGCAGTTTACTTGGAACAAATGGTGATTATGAAAGTAATGATGATTATTATTGGAATAATGATACTAGGACAAATGATTGGACAGTATCACTTTTAAACAAAGTTAATCTAAATACAAATTATTTAAATAATATCGGAACAACTTGGGCAAATAAAATAGCAACGCATACATGGATAATTGGTGGAAATACTTATGAAGCAATTTCAAATGCTTTAATTAAAACAGCGTACCAAAATGAAATCGTGAATTCTGCGAAAAGTACAACTTATGATGCTAAAATAGGTTTAATGTATGCAAGTGATTTTGGATATGCTTCATCTTCGGATATGTGGTCACGTGCACCACTTTTAGAATGTGGCGAAAGTGAAGATGTAAACTGGATGCGTAGGCCAATGGTTACTTGGACAATTACTCCTGATAGTCGTGATATTAAAGGTGTTTTTTATTTTAATGGAAGAGGTATTGAAGTCGCTTATGTGGCTCTTAACATGGTTTCTGTTCGTCCTGTATTTTATCTAAATAGTAGTGTTAAACTTGCAAGTGGAATGGGAACAATATCTGATCCATATAGAATTGAGGTTTAATATGATTTTAGGATCACATGTAAATTTTGGGGCTGAGCAACTTTTAGGAGCGGCTAAGCAAGCTGTTAGTTATGGAGCAACAACTTTTATGTTTTATACTGGTGCTCCTCAAAATACAATAAGAAAAAGTATAGATGAGAATTTAGTTTTAGAGGCTAAAAAATTTATGCACGAAAATAATATTGATATTAATAATGTTATATGTCATGCTCCTTATATAATTAATTTAGCAAATAGAGAAAAAGAAGAAGCTTGGAATTTTTCAATTTCGTTTTTGAAACAAGAAATCAATCGTATTACTCAAATGGGGGTAGGCTATATTGTTGTTCATCCTGGAAATAGTTTAAAAATAGAGAGAAATGTAGCTTTAGCTAATATTGCAGATGCTATAAATATGATTATTGATGATAATACTAAGCCAATGATATTACTAGAGACGATGGCTGGTAAAGGAACTGAATGTGGTATTAATATGAATGAAATAAAATTTATATTAGATAGAATAATAATAAAAGATAAAGTTGGAGTATGTTTAGATACTTGTCATTTAAATGATTCTGGGGTAGATATAAGTAAATTTACAGAATATTTAGATAGTTTTGATAAAGTAATTGGTATTGATAAAATTAAGTGTATTCATGTAAATGATAGTAAAAATGTTCTTGGTGCCAAAAAAGATAGGCACGAAAATATTGGATTAGGCACTATTGGTTTTGATAATCTATTAAATGTAATATATTCAAAGCAATTAAAAAATGTTCCTAAAATTTTAGAAACACCTTGGATTAATGATTGTCCACCTTACAAATTTGAAATTGAAATGATAAAAAACAAAAAGTTTAATAACGATTTAGTAAATGATGTAATGGCATATTATAGTAAAGAGTAATAACTCTTTATTTTTTTATAAATAAGTTCTATATTCGTTATAAATTTGTTTTATTTTTTGAAAGTTACTTGGACTAAAGTGACTTTCGTATCTATCAATATCAAATAAATTTGGATTTTTTATAACGTCTTGCCAATTTCTTTTAATAAAACTATAAGTAAAATCTAGTTCATCACTACTTAAGTTTGCTCCCTTAGAACTTGCAAATTTTGCGATATCTTCCTTAGTTAGTTTTCCAATATATTTTTCAATAATATTAAACATAATCTTCACCTTAATATATTGTATGTTTTTAAAATAAAAAGGAATACTAAATGTATGAAAAAATGGTTTTGTTATGGAATTTTAGTATTGTTTTTTGTTATTTTTGGAGTAAGGTTAAGTAATATAAGTAATAATAGAAAATATTATGAAGAAAAACTTCAAGAGAAGACTAATATATATGTTTATGGCAAGAGTGCTCCGCGAGGAAGAATTCTTGATGTAAATGGAAATGTTTTGGTTGATAATGTTGGTATTAAAACAATTTATTATAATAAAATAAAAGGAATAAAAACCAGTGATGAATTAGAAATTGCTAAAGTGCTACAAGAAATACTAGATGTAAATGAAGCAAGTATAGATGAATTAAAAGAATATTATTTAATAAAAAATAATAATGGAAAAGATTTAATAAAAGATGAAGAATATGAGCTTTTGAAAATGCGTAAGATATCTAAAAAAGATATTGAAAAATTAAAAAGAGAACGTATTACGGAAGAAATGCTAGATTTTGACTCTGATGAAAAAAAGATTGCTCATATATATAGTTTAATGAATGAAGGGTATATTTATAGTAAAAAAGAAATTAAAAAAAATGTTAGTGATTTAGAATATGCTAAAATTATAGAAAGTAATATACCTGGAGTTACTGGGGAACTTTCTTGGGAAAGAAAATATTTATATGAAGATACCTTAAAAAATGTTTTAGGTAAAGTTGGAAGTATTCCAAAAGAAAATAAAAATGAATATTTAAATAATGGTTATGAACTTACGGATGTAGTAGGGTTAAGTTATTTAGAAAAACAATATGAAGAATATTTGAAAGGTAAAAAAGCTAAATATTTAGTTAAAGGCGATTATACTTTAGAAAAAGTTTTAGAAGAAGAAAAAGGAAATGATCTTGTTATTTCTATTGATATTAATATTCAAAGAAAGGTAGAAGAGATATTAAGAGAAAAAATTTTACTTGGAAAAAAGTATGCTAATACAGAATACTATAAAGATAGTTATGCTTTAATTAGCAATCCTTTGACTGGAGAGATTATAGCTTTAGCTGGTCAGAGATTAAATGCTGATGGAACATTTAGTGATATAAGTTTAAATACAATTAATAAATCTTATACAATTGGTAGTGCTGTAAAAGGTGCTACGATTGGTGTTGGATATAAATATAATTTGATTGTGCCTGGAGAATATATTGTTGATAGTTGTGTTAAATTGTATTATGTTCCTCAAAAATGTAGTTTTAAAAGGCTAGGTAAGGTTAATGATTTAACAGCTTTAGCTAATTCTTCAAATTATTATCAATACATGATTGCTATAAAACTTACAGGTAATAAATATGTTCCAAATATGAAATTAAATGCTACGAAAGAACATTTTAAAATGTATAGAGATCTTTTAGATAGTTTTGGACTTGGAGTTAAAACAGAAATTGATTTACCTGGTGAACAAGTTGGAATTAAAGGAAAAACTATAGCAGATGATCTTTTGCTTAATCTGTCTATTGGTCAGTATGATACGTATACTCCAGTTGAGGTTTTACAATATATAAATAGTGTTGCAAGTGGTTCAAGACTTCAGCTTAGCTTAATGAAGGAGATTAAAAATGATAATAAAATTCTGGAGAGTAAGGAAATAAAAGTTTTAAATAATGTTGATTTAGATAGTGAATCTTTAAATAGAATTAGAGAAGGATTAAAACTAGTATTAAGTGAAGGAACAGGAAAATTTTATGTACCGAAAGAAATGGATTTTGCGGGAAAAACTGGAACAAGTGAATCATTTCTAGATGTAGATGATGATGGAAAAATTGATGTTGGTACTATAACTTCAACTTTTGCTGGTTATTATCCTTCGGAAGATCCTAAATATAGTTTAGTGGTTATTACTCCGAACATTTCTCATAAAGAAGGAAAGACTGATGATTTTTATTTTGGTGCTAGTAAAATAACAAAAGATATTGTTACTTATTTAAATGAATATTATTAAAAAAATAAATTTTCTAGAAAATTCCTATAATTTAGTTGAAAATTATAGGAATTTTGGTATAATTAATAAAGATGAATTAAGTGAGGAGGAATATTTATGGCAAAGAAAGAAAATCGTAGTGAAGTTACTATGAGATGTTCTGTTTGTGGTTTTGAATTACGTCCTGTTAGTAAAAATAAGAAAAATACTCCAGACCGTCTTGAATTAAATAGATACTGTCCAAAATGTAGAAAGACAGTAGCTGCTAAAGAAAAAAAATAATAGAAAAGAGGATAATTTATGGATATTAATATCAATGATATTAAAAACGGTATGACCATTATAATGGATGGTAATTTATATACCATAGTTGAATTTCAACATGTTAAACCAGGTAAAGGTCCTGCTTTTGTTAGAATTAAAAGAAGAAATTTGAGAACTGGAGCAGTTACAGAAGATACATTTAATACAAATATTAAAATTACTAAAGCCCATATAGAAAAAGTAAAAGCTGGATATTTGTATGCTATGGGTGATGATTATGTATTTATGAATAATTCAACTTATGAACAAATAGAAATTCCTAAGTCAGTTTTAGGTGATAGTGTCAATTTTATCAAAGAAGGATTAGAAATAGATATTGATAACTATGAAGGAGAAATTATTGGCATTACATTACCTGAAAAAGTTGAATATACTGTTGTTGAAACAGAACCAGCTGTAAAAGGAAATACTGCTACAAATGCAAGTAAAGATGCTAAAATTGAAACTGGTTATGTTGTTAAAGTTCCTTTATTTATAAATGAAGGAGAAAAAATAATTATTTCAACAAAAGATGGTAAATATTCTGGAAGAGCTTAATGCTCTTTTTTTTTATAAAAAAAATAAGTCAATGACTTACTTTTCTTCTTTAGGTTCTTTTTCTACTTTTTCTTTTTTAGAACTTTTAGCTTTTAAATTTTCGTTAATTTCTTTAGTGTTTTTCCAAATCATAACTAATATTAAAGCTATTTCGTAAGATATTCTTATTACAATTGGCCCTAGAATTAATAATCCTAAGAATACTGCAAAATTAATAGCTATAAAACTAAATGAATATAGAATGATAAATATTGTTGTTATTAAATATACTATTTTTAAAATAGGTTCTATAATCATGGTTTTGAAGTTAAGAATATCTTTTAATTTTTGAACATTTTCACTTACTGGTTTAGTATCTTTTAAAAATAAATAATAAATTAAAATACCAGCAGCAATAGAAATAATGAATGCTATTATTGTCCAAATAAAGAAATTATTTACTGAATTACTAGTTTCAGATATGTAATCAATATTATACATGACCAAACTCCTTTCTATTATAATATTATCAATAAATTGATAATATTACAATTGTTTTTTGGAAAGATTATGTTACAATTGATAGGGTGATAAAATGATAGAGATTATAAAAAATAAATTTAATATAAAAGAAGAGAATATAAATAGAACAGTTGTTAGAGTAAAAGCTTTAATTATAAATTCTAAAAATGAAATATTACTAGCACATTCTTATGGAGAATATCAATTTCCTGGTGGACACGTGGAAGCAAATGAAGAACTGCCTTTTGCTCTTCATAGAGAACTTTTAGAAGAAACAGGACTTTATTTTGATACGGATAATTTAAAGCCTTTTGCAGTGTGCAAACAGTATTGGCAAGATTATCCTTCTTTAAATACTAATTCTAAATTTGAAATATATTATTATGAAATAAAAGATGATAGAGTTCCTGATTTAGCTAAAACAAATTTAACTGAAGAAGAAAAAGATGGTAATTTTAAATTAAGGTATATTCCTTTAAATATTGTTGAAGATGTAGTTAAGAGTAATATGCTTATAAATGGTGATCCTCAAGGAATAGGAACGGAAATGTTGGAAATATTTTCTAGAGTATTAAAATAGTGCTTGGTTATAAAGATTAAGTATGGTATAGTAAAAGTAGGAGAGTTAATGATATGCAAAATGAATTAGGAGAAGTAGAGGAAGTTTATAATAAGATAAACTTTCATTTTGTGGAGGGAAAAAAGTTTTTTATTGAAAAAAATTATTTAAAAAGCGAGGAAGAATTATTAAAATTTTGTACCTATGCAGAAAAAATGAAAACTTATAAAATGAAGAAAAAACTTTATTCACCAAATAATCCTTTAGAGTATATTTTACTTTGTAGGGATACAAATAAAGAAATATTAGATGTAGGAAATGATTTTGCTAATGGTTACTTTATTTTGGGAAGAATTTATTTGAATCTAGGGTACTTAGATAAGGCAATGGCTAATTTTAAATTATCTGTGTTGTGGAATCCTTATAATATTGATTCTTATTTTTCGATGATTGAAATTAAAAAGACTAAAAGAGAGATAAATAGTATAAAAAAGATGCTTAATAATTTATATGATAAAATTTATTTACCAGGGCATTTAGCTAGATATTATCGTAATTTAGGTTATTACTACGTTATAAAGAAAAAATATTTACTTGCTAAAGCTCTTTACTTATATAGTTTAAAGTTTGATAACAGAAAAGATGATAAAGTAATTGATAATTTAAAACTTATTAATGATTTAAGTTCTAATGAAAGTTTAGATATTGAGGCAGAAAAAGTATTGCAAGATTTTGAAATACCAATATTTTTTCATAAAAATATAGTTGAAATGATAAATATATTAAATGAGGTAAATAATGAAAAAACAAAGTTTACTAAAAATATTAGGGCTTTAAAAGTTTATTATGATAGTTTTAATATAAATGTATAAAAATAGTTAGTTCTTTCCATAAATAAGAGGAAAGGACTTTTTTATGGCAAAATATAAAGTAGATATAACTGGTGTTAATACTAGTAATATAAAAGTTTTAACAAATGAAGAGATGACAAAACTCTTTGTGTCATATCAAAATGGAAATTTAGATGCTAAAGATAAACTTATTAATGGTAATTTAAAATTAGTGTTAAGTATTTTAAGATCATTTAATAAACCTGGGGTGAATTTAGATGATTTATTTCAAGTCGGAGTTATTGGCTTAATTAAAGCTATTGATAATTTCAATTTATCTTATGGCCTTAAACTTTCAACCTATGCTGTTCCCCTTATTATTGGGGAGATTAAAAGGTATTTACGAGACAATACAGCAATAAGAGTTAGTAGAAGCACAAAAGATTTAGCGTATCAGATTATTAAATTTAAAGATAATTATTTAAGTGAATATGGAATAGATCCTCCGGCCTCATTAGTGGCATCGGCTTTAGATATTGATGAATATCAAGTTTCTTATGCAATGGATGCAATGAAAGATCCTCAGAGTATTTTTGAACCTATCTATAATGATGGAGGAGATACGATTTATTTATTTGATCAACTTGCTGATGTTAAAGATAAAAATAGTGATAAAGATATGCTTATATCCCTTAGAAAAGCTCTTTTAAAAATAAAAGAAAGAGAAAGAAATATATTAATAGAAAGATTTATTGTAGGAAAAACACAGATGGAAATAGCTCTTAGACTTGGAATAAGTCAAGCTCAGGTATCTAGAATTGAAAAAAGTGCGATAGAAAATGTTAGAAAACTAATAAAATAACATATAATTAAATGGTGATATAATGTATTTAAGTGAATTACAAAATAAAGATATAATTAGTGTTAAATCAGGTGTTAATTTAGGAAGAATAGTTGATGTGGAGGTAAATAGTGAAGGCAAAGTTATAAATTTTGTGGCAGAAGAAAAGAAAATATTTAGAAAAGTTTTAAAAAATACTGAGTTTACTTTTGGTTTTAATGATATTGCAAAGATTGGTACTGATTGTATACTGGTAAATAAATAATATTTATGATAAAATAGTACTATGAGAAAGAAAAGTTTAATAGTTGCTATTTTGATTTTTATAATGGATCAGTTAATTAAAATAATGATTGATATTAATTTTTCTTATGGGTATTTAAAAGAAATAATATCAAACTTTTTTTATGTTACTAAAATATATAATTATGGAGCAGCATGGAGTTTAGCTGATGGTTATAGATGGTTATTAATTATTATAGCTATAGTATCTTTTGGGGTTTTGTATAAATATCAAGATAAAATAAAAAATAACAAAAGAAATATTTTAGCTTATGGTTTAATTTATGGTGGTTTATTAGGTAATTTAGTGGATAGAATAAGACTTGGCTATGTAATTGATTATTGTAAAATAAATATTTTTAATTATGAATTTCCGGTTTTTAATTTGGCTGATGCTGCCTTAGTCATTGGTTTTATGTTATTAATTTATGCAATTTTTAAAGGAGAAGATAAAAATGCAAATTGAAGTTTTAGATAATGATATAAGAATTGATAAATATTTAGCTTTAAATACTGAGTATAGTAGAGAAAATATAACAAAAATGATAGAACAAGAATTTATTTTAGTAAATGATAAAAAAGTTAAACCAAGTTATAAAGTGAAATTTAAAGATGTAATTTATATAAAAGATGGATTTATAAAAGAAATGGTTTTAGAACCTGTTAAAATGGATTTAAATATAGTTTATGAAGATAAATATTTAATGGTAATAAATAAGCCAAGTGGATTAGTTGTTCATCCTGGTAATGGAAATGAAACAAATACTTTGGTAAATGGTCTTATATATTATACAAATAACTTAGGAAAAGCAGAAGAATATAGACCAGGTATAGTACATCGTTTAGATAAAGATACAAGTGGTTTAATGATAGTCTCTAAGGATGATAAAGCTCACGTTATTTTAGCAGATGATTTTAAAAATAAAAGAGTATATAGAGAGTATACAGCATTACTTGATGGAGTATTTCCTCAAGAAAGAGCTACGATAGATGCTCCGATTGGAAGAGACAAAAATATATTTGATCGGATGTGTGTTAGAAGTGATGGAAAAAGGGCAGTAACTCATTTAGAGGTATTAAAAAGGTATTCAAAGTATACACTTGTCAAATTAGTTTTGGAAACAGGAAGAACACATCAAATTAGAGTTCATCTCTCATCTATTGGTTATCCAGTTCATAATGATCCAGTGTATTCTAAAAAAACTTGTACTTCTTTTGGACAATTTTTACATTCATCATATTTGAAATTTACACATCCAATCACCAAAGAAGTTTTAGAGTTTAAAGCAGAATTGCCGGAAGAATTTCAAAGTTTTTTAAATGAACTAGAAAATAATTAGTAAGTATTTTATAAATGTGTATATGTTAAATAATAGGTAAAAAAGTGAAGTGATAGGGATATAACCTAATATTCTTTTAAAGTCGTGTATCAGAAGTATTGTAAATAAAATTAAAATAAAACAACTAATTGTGCCGAATATATAATTGTGAAAATAAAATAAAAATAAAGATGTCGAAAAATTGAGAAGATAGTTTGAAAGAATAGAGAAAATTATGGCATTATCTAAAAGATAAAAAGAATTGATTTTTAAAATGATTGCAACAATAAAAAATAGACAGATAATGTAAATTAAGTAGGATATCAAGATTAGCCACCTCTTTACTAAATATATGATTTATTGTACAATATAGAACAAGGAGTGATCGAAAATGTCTTCGGTAACAATAAGAAAAAGTGATCAAATAATGATGAGTTTGGTACACTATTTTGTAACTAAAAAAAATTATGCTCCGATTCATGTTCAAGGGGTTAAGGATGAAATTTGGTTAGAAAATTTAGATGGACCATATAGAATAATTAGAATTACTTGTAATTCAATAATAAATGAAGAACAATATAAATTTGATATATTTAAAATGAAACATGTAATGAAACAAATTAAAAAGAAAACATTATCTTTAAAGATGAATGCTTTAAATATTTGTTTAGATATGAGTCAAAAAGTTGGACTTAATGATGTAAAAGATATTGAAACTGTTAATGTTAGTTCCTTAAAAGAAATTAAAAAAAATGAACTAATGGTGGATGCTTTTCCAGATATAAATACAGAACTTATGGAAACAAATGATGGCCTTGAATTAATTATAAATGTAACTAATGATATAAATGAAAAAACAGAAAAAGAGAATAAAAAGTTTAATGATGTTTTTTCTCCTAAAAAGATAATTTTTACAAAAATAATAATATGTGCATGTATTTTAATGTATTTTATTGTAGCCTTTTATGGAGATAATTTTATTAATTTTGAAGCACCAGTACTAGCTAAGTTTGGAGCAAATAATTTGATTTTACTTAAATCTGGAGAATTTTGGCGTTTGCTTAGTTGTGCTTTTTTACATGTTGGTTTAATACATCTTATTATTAATATGTATTCTTTATCAATTATAGGTAGTCAAGTTGAAACTTTTATTGGTAAATGGAAATTTGTTTTTATTTATTTAGTAAGTGCCATAACTGCTAGTTTAATGTCTTTGATATTTTTAGATAGCAATATTGTCTCAGTTGGGGCAAGTGGAGCGATATTTGGTTTGATAGGGGCATTATTATACTTTGGATATCATTATAGATTATATTTAAGTGATGCAATAAAAACTCAAATAATTCCTCTTATAATTATAAATTTGTTTATTGGTTTTGCTTTTACTGGTATTGATAATGCTGCCCATATCGGTGGCTTAATTGGTGGCTATTTAGCTTCAATGGCAATAGGTATACCAAATAAAAGTACTAAAAAAGATATGATTAATGGGTGGATTGTATTAATTCTTTATATTGCTTTTTTAAGTTATATTGTTTATTTTGTCAAATAAAAATTGTTGATTATCTCAACAATTTTTTTAAATTTTTCTGTAAAGCCCAATGGCAATACCTAATATTGTTATGTTATTAAAAATTAAAGGTTCCATTGTATCGTTTTCTGGTTGTAATCTAATATGATCTTTTTCTTTATAAAATGTTTTCAAAGTTACTTCATTTTCATCTGTCATAGCTACGACTATGTCTCCGTTTTTAGCTTCGTTTTGTCTTTTGATAATTACGTAATCGTTATCAAAAATACCACGATTTATCATGGATTCACCACTTACATGAAGGGTGAATACTTGGCCACTTTTAGGTATTAAAGATGCAGGCAAATCAAAGTATTCATCAGGCTGTTCGATTGCCGTAATAGGGCTTCCTGCAGTAATTTTTCCGAGTAGAGGAACTTTAACTAAATTTTCTTCTTTTTCTAAATATTCATTATCTACTAATAATTCTATTGTTCTAAATTTATTATTAGTTGATTTTAAATATCCTAATGATTCTAAGTTTTTAATATGAACAAAAACTGTAGCAGGACTGCTTAAACCAACTCCAGCACATATTTCTCTAATAGCTGGAGGAAAGCCGTGAACTGCAATATATTTTTTTATGTAATTTAATATTTCTTCTTGTCTTTTTGTTAGTTCTTTTTTTTCTTTCATAAAAAAGCTCCTTTTCTGGTTTTATTTTACAATAGTTTAAAGTAAAAGTCAAACAAATGTTTAGTTTATAATTGACAAGAACATTTGTTTGTTTTAAAATAAATATAGAAAGAAAGAGGTAGTTTATGATGAATGTTTTGAAAAAGTATAGTGGAATATTATTTTTTTATTTAGCTGTTGTGGGAATGGTTTTACTTATAAGTTATAGATTTACTTATTTAGAAAATGGGAGTAATAATAACATAACTTATGCTATAAATGAATGACTCAAGCTAATAACCTTGAGTTTTAAGTTTATTTACAATAATTTTCAATGTTATCTTTATCGTATTTATGTTTTTTTAGTACTTTAAAATATTCATTTTTTTCATTTTTGTTACATCTGATAACATCATAAAATAAAGTATCATAGTAAATAGCATTATCACTGCTTATTTTGTAGATAGCAAATCTTGGAGCTTGTTTAATATTTAAAACACTTATAAAGTCAATTGCAAATAACATAAATATGAATAAAATTAAATAAATAAAATTATAAATAATTCTTTTTTTTAGATTAAATTTTTTAGTTAGTATTGTAGTACCAATTAAAGAGATAAAACACCCAAATAATGAATAGATACTTCCCCAGCTACTTTCACTTGGAAATATACAAAAAGCTGTGATTGCAATCATAATGCCAAATGTAATTAAAATAATTCCTATCAAATTGTTTTTTTTAGATATTCTTTTATTTGAATACTCGATAGTATTAATAATGTTTTCTTCAAATTTTTCTTGATATTTTTCTTTTTTTATTTTTTCTCCACTTATAAAGTCATTAATTGAAATACCTAATATATCACATAAAGGTTTAAACAATGAAATGTCAGGCATGTTTCTACCATTTTCCCAATTACTAATTGATTTATCAGTAACACCTAATTTTTCAGCTAGCTCTGATTGAGTTAGTTTTTTTTCTTTCCGGCATTCAGAAATAAATTTTCCTATTTTTTCTTGATTCATAAAATTTCTCCTTTTCGTTTTTTATTATACCTTTGAAGTTAAATAATTTAACAGGAAATATTCCTAGAGTTTAAAAATAGACACTTTAAAAAAGCGTCTATTTATTATTATATGGTGTCCTCAGTGAGAATCGAACTCGCACTCTAACCCTTAGGAGGGGCTTGTTTTATCCAATTAAACTATGAGGACTTCACCATAATATTATCATATTAAATAGGTTTTCTCAATATCTTAACTTAAGAAAAGATAACTTCTAACTTGTTTTTCTATATTGAATAAAAGGGCATAGTTATATAATTTTTCAATATTACAAAGGCAAATATGATTTTTAAATATATTTTTACAAATTTTGGTATCTATTCTTTTGCTTGAACGAATTAAATCGCAAATTGTCCTTTCAATATCATAATACTTTAAATATTTTCCATCTGAAGTTTTTTGAATAATTAAACCAATCTTTAGTTGTTCTTTTTTTATGTAAAATAATTCATACTTATTTAAGTTTTTATTATGGTAATTATTTTCTAGAGTTAACATTATCGGAGCTTTTTTTATTACATTGTTCAAAAAAAGGCTAGATAAATGAGAAAAAATAATACTTGGATATTGCTTTTGAATTTTATAGTAGTTTTCTTTCATGATTACCTCATTTTAAAAATAACATTTAATTTACAAATAGTCAACTAAATACTTATTTTCTTTTTAAGAAATTTATGATATGATTTATCTATCATAGACGAGGAGTGGTTAAAGTGAGTAAGTTAGATACACTTTCAATTAATAGTATAAAATCATTAGCATTAGATATGATTGATAAAGCTCAAAGTGGTCATCCAGGTATTGTTTTAGGTTCTGCATCAATTCTTTATGCTTTATATAAAGATCATTTAAATGTAATTCCTAGCAATAGTAATTGGATAAATAGAGATAGATTTGTAATGTCTGCAGGGCATGGTTCTGCACTTTTATATTCAGTTTTGTATCATTTTGGATATAATATTGATCTTGAAGAGTTAAAACACTTTAGAGATTTAAATTCTTTAACACCAGGACATCCAGAGTATAAAGTTACTCCGGGAGTAGATGCATCTACTGGTCCGTTAGGGCAAGGAATAGGAATGGCTGTTGGAATGGCTTTAGCAGAACGTTATTTAAGTGCTATTGTAAATATTGAGGATAAAAATTCTGATTTAATAGATTATTATACTTATTGCTTTTGTGGTGATGGCGATTTGATGGAAGGCGTTAGCTATGAAGCCTTAAGTTTTGCAAGTACGCAGAATTTAAATAAGCTAATTTTATTATATGATAAAAATGATGTTTCTTTAGATAGCGAAACAAATATTACATTTACGGAAGATATTTATTGCAGATTTGAAGCTTTGGATTTTAATATTATAGATGTCAAGGATGGTAGTGACTATAAAGAGGTTTCTAAAGCTATAAAAAATGCTAAAAAGAGTAATAGACCATCTATAATAATTTGTCATACTATTATTGGAGAAGATTCTAAATTAGAAGGAACTAATAAAGTTCATGGAAAGCCTTTAACTAAAGAGGATCTTTTAGAAGTTAAAAAAACTTTAAAAATAACTACGGAACCTTTTGAAGTTAAAAAAGAAGTTTTAGAATATTTACAAAATGACATTAATAAAAGAGTATCTAAAAATTATTTAAGATGGCAAGAAGAATACACAAACATTAAACAAGAAAATGATAATTTACATGCTTTATTAAATCTTTTGGAAAGAAATGCTTTTGTTATTGATTTTGATGATACTAAATTTAAGATAAGTGATGAATATCGTGAAGCTTTAAGGGATAGCAATCATAAAATAATGAATTTTATTTCTCCCAAAACACCATTTTTCTTAGGAGGTTCTGCTGATTTATCTAGTTCATGTAAAACTAATTTAGATAAATCTAGTATTCAAAGTGCAGATAATCCAGTTGGTAAAAACATTTATTTTGGAGTAAGAGAACATGCTATGGGAGCAATTTTAAATGGTATGGCGTTATCTAATTTAAAAGTATTTGGATCAACATTTTTATCATTTAGTGATTATCTTAAACCAGCAATAAGAATGTCTGCCTTAATGAATTTACCAGTGACTTATATTTTTACTCATGATTCAATATATGTCGGAGAAGATGGTCCAACGCATGAACCAATTGAACAACTTACAAGTCTTCGTACCATTCCTAATTTTATTACATTTAGACCAGCAGATATAAATGAAATAATGGGGTCTTGGGAATATATACTTAAAAATAATTGTTCAACAGCTTTAATTATAAGTAAAGAAGAAAGAAGTAAGCAAAAAAATACTAATGCTAAATTTGTTAAATATGGTGCTTATATGGTTAGAAAAGAAAAATACCATTTAGATGGAATTATTATTGCAACTGGCCAAGAATTAGAAATGGCAATAGAAATATCAAAGGAACTATTTACAATGGGAATAGATACTAGAGTTGTTTCAATGCCTAGTATGGAACTATTCTTAAAACAAAATCCTAAATATGAAGAACAATTATTACCTAAAGAAGTTCCAACATTTGTAATTGAAGCCGGAAATAGTTTAATCTGGAATAGATTTGCTACAAAACCAGAATATATTTTTGGAGTAAATAAATTTGGAATGAGTGGTAAAACCGAAGATGTTGTTAAATATTTCAAGATAGATAAAACTACTATTTTAGAACATATTGCTAAAAATTTAGCAAAAGATGATATAGTCGACATAATTTAACAAAATATTTAAGTTCTCTATGCTATTATCTTTATGGGTGATAGAAATGAGAACTTTTTATATTTTTAAAATAAGTAGAGAAATGGGTATTTTATTAAAAGAAAATCCTTATAATTTATTTAAATCTTTAGAAGATATTTATTTACTTGATAAAGCAAGTGTAAGTTTAGGAAAGGATTTGTTAGATCAAATAATTGTACCAATAGATAAGCTTAAATACAATAAACTTATTTATGATAAAAATAAAGAAAATGATTTTTATATGAAAACGGGGGATACTCATAAAATAATTAATAAGTATCGGAAAGAAGACACGACTATAATTGTAAAAAATAGTCATATTTTACTCAAAACTAATATTATAAGTAAAGATATAAGAAAGTTTTTACCAATACAGGAATTATTTGCTTGCGATTTTAATAATAAAGATTATTTTTGGCTTGAGGAATTAGTTCGTTTATAGTAAAATACTTATATAAAGGAGATTAATAATAATGGGTAAATTAATATTATATTTAGTAATTGGTATAATTATTGGTATTATAATTGGTTTTTTCTTAGCAAGATATTTTATGAAAAAAACGTTAGAGAAAAATCCTCCAATAAATGAAAAAATGATTGAAGCAATGATGAGTTCAATGGGTAGAAAACCTAGTCAAAAACAAGTTAAGCAAGTAATGCAACAAATGAATAGATTTAAATAATTAAATCTATTTTTCTTTTGTTGACAAATAAGTTAAATAATTTGTATAATTAAAGAGAATGGAGAACGGTAAAATGGATAAAAAGAATAAAAAATTAGTTATAATAGTTTCTTGTTTAATAGCTGTTATAGGTATAACATTTGCTTATTTTATTGCTCAGTCAAATAAGGGAGCTAGTGGAAAAGTGAATGTTGGGGGAGATAGTTTAGATGAGTTAACTTTTAATGTTTCTAAAGATATTAGTTTGTCAATAGATCAATTTAATTTTGCATCTGGAGCTGGTAATTTAAGTGATCAAGCAACAGCTACAGCTTCATTAAAAGCAAATAGTACTAAAAATACAGCTTCTTATAATTATAATGTTTATTTTTATATTTCAAGTAATAATTATGTATACACAACAAGTGATAATAAACCGGAGATTGTTTTAACTATTACAGATCCAACCGGAGCAGAAGTAAAAAGTATTGATGGTTTAACTTATTATGATTCAATTACTAATGCTGATGGTGTATCAATAAGTGGATTTGATATTACAACTCAAAAAGGACTTTTAAATGTTGCTCTTGACTATGCAATTGTTTCTAATTCAAGTAGTTATGCAACTAGTCAAAACTGGAAAGTTACAATTACTTTTATAAATTTAGCTACGAATCAATTAGATAATCAAAATAAAAATTTAGATGCTAAAATTTTTATTCAACAAGGTGATTTTACACCAACTTTAGCTGATTATGTAAAATCTCAATTTACAACACAAGGAGATAAAAATTTATATTTTCATGATAGCACTTTAGAAAATGGGGCTAACGATAATTCATACAGATATGCTGGATCAAGCGATACTACCAATAATTTTGTTTGTTTTGGAACAGATGCTAGTACTTGTCCAACGGATAATTTGTACCGAATAATTGGAGTATTTGACGATCAAGTTAAATTAATAAAATATGATTATGCTAAAGCAAGTCTTCTTGGTACAGATGGAGATTATTATAATACATATTCTGAAACAGTATTTGGTGGTACAAATAAAGGTAGTAATTTAACAACAGAAATAGGAACATACAATTGGAATCTTAATTCTGGTACAGCAGATAATACGTGGAGAATTAGCTTGTTTAATAAAACCAATTTAAATACAAATTATTTAAATAATATAGGGTCAAACTGGTCAAATAAAATATCAACGCACACATGGAAAGTAGGAGGAAACACAAATGCTAATATAAGAAATGCAGTTGTTACAACAGCTTATCAAAATGAAATAACCAATCCCGCAACAAATACAACATACGACGCAAAAGTAGGATTAATGTATGCTAGTGATTATGGATATGCAGCAGCACCAAGCGCATGGTCAACTACTTTAGTTAATTATGATAGTTCATCAGTAAAAAGTGTTGACTGGATGTATATGGGACTTCAAGAATGGACAATGACGCCTCGTACGGTCCTTTCTCCTGGTGCGTTCTATGTCGGCTACGCGGGGAATGTGAGTGATTTTTACGTGAGCGGCTACTTGGCGAGCAGGCCAGTATTTTATCTAGATTCTAGTGTAAAATATAAAAGTGGGGAAGGTACTCAAAGTTCTCCGATGATAATCGAATAATAAAAATACAAAAGCTTTTCTATTTTAAATTGATTGACATTTTTTAAAGTTGATTAATTGTAAAGATTTAATATTTTAAAAGGAATTTTATAAAAATATGTTTACATTTATGGTATATTTTGATAATATTTAAATATAGAATAAAGAGGTGTGTAATATGATGGACTTCATATATGAATTATATAAAAATGATAATTTTACTTTATACTTAACAATAGCATTAGTGGTTTTGATAATACTTTTTGTAATAGTATTCTTTTTTGGAAAGAAAGATCAAAAGCTTGAAGAAACAAAAAGATTACAAAAAATAGATTTAGATACTTTTAAAGAAAAGAAAGAAGAACCTGTTAAACTTGAAACTTTAGAACCTGTAGCTGAAAAAGATGCTAAGTCAAAAGAAGTTATACCTTTAGAAGAAAAAATAAATGAAGAAGCTACTGCTACAATATTTAAGCCAGTTATAAAAGAAGAAAAAATAGAAGAACCAATTATAGAAATACCTAAGACTAGACCTGTATTTAGGGATAATGAAGAAGAAAGTAAGCCAATTACAATAAATGATTTGCCTGAATTAAAAGAAGAAGATAAGAAGATGGAACTAGATTTAGGAAACTTAAAAAATATTAAAGAAGAATTTGAAAAAATAGAAGTACCAGAACTTACTTTAAAAAATGAAGAAGTAAAACCTTCATATAAACCTAGTCAAGTTTTTAGTTCTGTATATGTAAATAAGGAAGCAGAAGTTAAGAATGAAGAAATTCCTAAAATGGATGAAGAAGAAAAAGAAATGAAATTGTTTACGATTGAAGATGATGAAGAAGATATGGAACTTCCTACACTTAAAACTGAAGAAGAAAAAACCTTTAGTTTTGATGATGTAAACGGTGAAACTTATGATGTTAAATAGAGCCTTTTGGCTCTTTTTGTTTTACAAGTAATAGGAAAGATGTTAGAATATAGATTAAGGGTGGTTAATATGAAAAATAGTCCAAAATTATATTTTATTACATTAAGCTTAAGTATTTTACTTTTTGTTTTAGAAGCTTTTTTTCTAAAATTGGAAGGTGCTATAGGATTAATTATTTGTATTATTTGTTTATATCTTTTTGTGGGATCTATTATTAGACTTATTCGTCTTAGTCAAATATTGAGTGATGAAATAATGGATAAGATAGACATATTGTTTTTTTAATTATGTTTAATAAAGTTTATATTGAAATAACTAATAATTGTAATTTAAATTGTCCTTTTTGTATTCATAATAAAAGAAAAGTTAAATATATGACTATAAAAGAATTTAAAATTATTTTAAATAAATTAAAGGGATATACTAAATATTTATATTTACATGTTATGGGGGAGCCTTTACTTCATCCTTATATAAATGAAATAATAGATTTAGCAAGTCGTGATTTTTATGTAAATATAACAACTAATGGGGTATTAATAAATAAAATAAAAAATAATAAAAATATAAGACAAATTAATATATCACTTCATAGCAATTATGAAAATACAGATGAATATATGAATAATCTGTTTGATGCTTGCGATAAATTAAAAGAAAGAACCTTTATTAATTATCGGTTTTGGGTAGATAGTAATAGAGATGTTATTAAATTTTTAGAAAAAAAGTATGATAAGAAAATAATAGATAGTTGTAAGTTAGAAAAAAATGTTTTTGTAGATATAAAAAAAGCTTTTAAGTGGCCAGATTTAAATAATAATATAAATAATGAATCAGGGAAGTGTTATGCTTTAAAAAGTCATATTGGAATACTTGTAAATGGTGATATAGTACCTTGTTGTTTAGATAGTAAAGCAGACATACTTCTTGGTAATATATTTAATGAAAAAATAGATGATGTAATGAATAAAAGAAAAGTTAGAAACATGATAGATGGTTTTAAAGAAAATAAAAGAGTAGAAAAGTTGTGCAAACATTGTGGTTTTAATGTGGAAAGGAATAATAAAATATGAATAAATATGCTTGTAAAAATGAAGATGCAATATATTTAACTAACAATAATCCTGATTATAGAGCTCCGTTTTTTAGAGATATAGATCGTATTTTATATACATTGTCTTTTCAAAGATATGCTGATAAAACTCAAGTTTTTTCTTATAAAGATAATGATCATATTACTAAAAGAATGATGCATGTATTATATGTTAGTAAGATAGCTAGGACTATAGGTAGAGAATTAGAACTTAATGAAGATTTGATTGAAGCTGCAGCTTTAGGACATGATCTTGGTCATACGCCATTTGGTCATGTTGGAGAAGCTATTTTAAATGATATAAGTTTAAAAGCTAATGAAGGATATTTTCATCATAATATTCATAGTGTAAGACTTCTTTCTTTTGTTGAAAATTATGGATTAGGTAAAAAGATAACTTTGCAAACTTTAGATGCTATTATGTGTCATAATGGAGAATTTGTAGAAGGAGAATATAAACCTACCGAAAAAACTAGCTTAGAGTTTTGGAATGAGTATAATGCTTCTTATAAAGACAATAGTATAATAAATAAGCTAAGACCTATGACTTTAGAAGGTTGTGTAGTTAGAATTAGTGATTTAATTGCTTATTTAGGTAGAGATATTGAAGATGCAATTAGAATGAATTTAGTTACATTTGATGATATACCTATAAATGTTAAAAAAGCTCTTGGAACTAGTAATAAAAGTATTGTAAATACTATTGTTAGTGATGTAATAAAAAATAGTAAAGGAAAAAATTATATTAAATTAAGTGATCCAATATATGAAGCTATAAAAGATCTTAAAGATTTTAATTATAAGAATATTTATTATAAAGCTTATACTAAAGAAGAAAAAGATAACTTAAAGAAAATGATGAATGAATTATTTGATAAGTATTGCAAAGATTTAGATGATAATAATCAAGATAGTAATATAATAAAGTCTTATTTAAGTAAAATGAGTGATAAATATAAATCTTTAAATAGTAAAAAAAGAATTGTTATTGATTATATAGCAGGAATGACAGATGATTATATATTAAAAGAATATAATAAAATTGCAAATATTAAACATAATAAGAAAGAGGTGGAAAATGATATACAAAACATATAAATGTAATTCTTTTAATGTTTATACAATTAAAACGGATAGATTTAAAACAGCACATTTAGAAATTCAATTTCGAAAAAAGGCTGTAAAAGAAGAAATGGGTAAATATGCTTTTTTAGCAGATGTTTTGAGTGAATCTACTAAAAATTATCCGCGTAGAAAAGATTTAATAATAAAATTTGAAGAACTTTATAAATCTATTTGTTATGCATCAACAATTAGAACTGGAAATGTATTAACTTTTAATGTGTCTTTAGACTTTATAAATCCAAAATATATTAATAAAGATAATTATTTAGAAAACGTTATTAAAATAGTTTTAGAAATGTTACAAAATCCAAATGTAACTAATGATGAATTTGATTTAAAAACTTTTAATATAGTTAAAGATAGAATTGAAAGAGAACTCAATTCTTTAAAGGAAAATCCAGTTAAACAAAGTATAAAAAAAGCATTTGAGACGATGGGGGGAGATACTCCGACGACATTTGAGCTTTTAGGTACGAGGGAAGAACTTGAAAAGCTGACACCAGGTGACTTATATAAAGCTTATAAAAAGTTATTTAAAGATTTTGTGTGTGATGTATTTGTTATTGGTGATTTTGATATGGATGAGTTTGTAACGATATTAAAAAAATATTTTAAAAATAGATACATTAACGAAGAAAAATTTAACTTTTTAGTAGATAATAAAGAAACTAAAAAAGTGCATGTTGGATCTTTAGATAGTGATAATGTTCAAGCAAGTCTAGTAATGATTTATAATACAAATAATTTAGATAAAATTGAATCAAATATTACTATGCATGTTTTTAATTATTTATTTGGTAATGGTGGGCTTACATGTAAGTTATATCAAAGTTTAAGAGAAAAAAATAGTTTATGTTATGCCATAAGTAGTATGTATTTAAAGTATGATGGACTTTTACTTATACAAGTATCTTTAGAACAAGAAAATGTTAAAAAAGCTATAAGTTTAATTAAAAAAGAACTTAAAGCAATGCAACTTGGTGATTTTAAAGATGAAGAAGTAAAAGATGCTATTAATAATATGATTGTATCCTTAGATTTAGCTGGTGACAATAATATTGCTATATTAAATAATTATGTTTTTAATTGTCTAGATGATTTACCTCTTTTAGAAGAAAGAAAAGAACTATTTAAAAAAGTTACAAAAGATGATGTTGTAAAAGTGGCTAAAAAAATTAAAATAAATACAATTTTTACTTTAAATGGAAAGGAAAATAATCATGAATGAAATAGAATTAAGTGGTCTTAATGAAAAAATTTATGTTTATAAGACAAAATGTGGATTGCCAATTTATATGTGGGTAAATGAAAGAGTTAAAAGTGTTTTTATGTCATTGTCTGTAAAGTATGGATCTATTCATACTAAATTTAAAATAGGAAAGAAAACTTATGAAGTACCTAATGGAGTAGCACATTTTCTAGAACATATTAAATTTAATTTGGATGAGGATACAACTGCCCATGATGAATTTTATAAAATTGGGGGAGATGCTAATGCATTTACAACTTTTAAGTATACAAGTTATGTTGTATTTGCAACAGAACATAAAAAAGAAAATTTAAACCTATTACTTGATTTTGTTTATAATCCTTATTTAACTAAAAAGGAAGTAAGTAAGGAGAAGGGCATTATTGTTGAAGAAGCTAATATGGGAACAGATGATCCTTATACAATAAGTTTTTTTCGTTGTTTACAAAATACCTTACAAAAGTCTAAGTATCGTAATTTAATTACTGGAAGTCCAGAAGAAGTAAATAGTATAAGTTTGGATGATGTTAAGCTTGTTTATGATGCATTTTATCATCCTGATAATATGTTTTTATGCTTAACTGGTAATTTTAATCCTTATGAAGTGGCTCAAGAGGTGGAAAATAATTTGGCCAAGAAAGAATTTGGTGAATATTTAAACCCAGTTATAATTAAGGAAAATGAACCTAAAAAAGTTACAAATTCAGTATTTGAAGAAAAAATAAATATAACTTATCCAAGAATAAAGTTTTTAGTAAAAATCCCTTTAGAAAAATTCAAAGAATATAGTGAAGTGGAAACTAAATTGATTATCAGTTTAATTTTAAATGCTAACTTTGGAGCAACTAGTGATTTTAAAGATGAACTTATAACTAGTGGACTTATAAATGCAATGGGTTTTGCTTTAGATATATATGATGAATATATTGTAATAAGTATTACTACTACAACTAAATATAAAGACGAAATAATTAAAAGAGTAATGGAAAAATTAAATAATTTGGAAGTATCTAAAGAAGACTTTGAAAGAAAAAGAAATGCTTCGATAGCTACATTAATACTTGATTATGAAGATGTTGAAAATGTTAATATGAAAATTCAAGAAGATATTATAAATAATGGGGGAATTGTTACTAATTTAAAAGATATATTAGAAAAGTTAAATATGGATGACTTAAATAATATTATAAATTTAATTACAATTGAAAATACATCAATTAATGTTTTTTTACCAAAAGAAAACCAAGAATAATAAATTCTTGGTTATTTTTTTATTATCTGTTATAGAATTCAACGATAAGTTGTTCATTGATTTCTGAATTAAGTTCACTTCTTTCAGGAATACGAACGTATTTACCAGATAATTTCTTTTCATCCATTTCTAAGTAAGCTGGAACAGTTCTCTTTTGTTCAAGAGCATCATGAATAGCTGGGTGATTTAATGAATTTTCTTTAACAGAAATTATATCCCCAACTTTAGTAGTATAAGAAGGAATATCAACCTTTTTACCATTTACTAAAATATGTCCATGATTTACAATTTGACGAGCACTTCTTCTAGTTCTAGCTAATCCAAGACGATAAACGATGTTATCAAGTCTAGATTCAAGAAGGATAAGTAAGTTTTCCCCAGCGATACCTTTCATCTTAGAAGCACGATCAAATACTTTTCTGAATTGTTTTTCATTTAATCCATAAAGAATTCTTACTTTTTGTTTTTCTTGCATTTGGATTCCATATTCACTAAGTTTACGACGACGATCTTGTCCGTGTTGTCCTGGTGCATAAGGTCTTTTTGCAATATCTTTACCATTTTCTAAAGTAGAAAAACCTAATCTTCTAGATTTTTTATAAGCTGGTCCTGTATATCTTGCCATAAAATCTCCTTTCATTTTATTTGCAAAATATTTATTCTGTATATCCTGTAAATAGGGAGTTTAAATTAATTTTTCTAAGGCAGCCTTAGATACTTTATTCCTTATAGGTTTAAACACATTATTTATAGATATACTCTGCCTAAATAACTTGCAAGTGTATTATATAATAAATATATTCTACTGTCAAATATTTTAAACAAAAAAAGTACCTAAAAAGATACTATATTTCTCGCATTTTCTCGGCATCTTTATATGGATTCTTTTTATCAATTTTATCTACAAATAAAATTCCATTAAGATGATCTATTTCGTGTTGAAAGGCAATAGCTAAATCTTCTCTAGCACGTATTGTCTTTTTGTTTCCTTCAAAGTCATAATATTCAACAGTAATTCTGGCATGTCTTGGAACAATTCCTTCAACTTCTCGGTTAACACTTAAACATCCTTCGCCCTCACCAACATAGATTAGTTCTTCACTTTGACTAATTATCTTAGGATTAATGATAATATATTCTTCAAATGTTCCTTTTTCTTCAAGTTCGTTAGCAATTACAAATATTCTTTTTAACTTTCCCATTTGAACAAAAGCCATACCCATACCAGCTCTTAAATTATATTTTTTAGCAATGTTTTCATCTTGGCTCATTTTTAAATATGTTATTGTATCATTAGCAAGTTTTCGATCTTCTTCGCTAACTGGAAATGTAACATCTTCACTTTTTTTATGAAGTATTTTATGTTTTTCATCTAAAATTGTTATTTTTGGAAGTTTCATATTTCTCACCCGGAATATATTTTAACAAAAAAATGTCGAAAAAGCAAAATTAATTGCATAAAAAAAGAAGGCTAGGCCTTCCGATTTATTTAATTGTTATTATTATTCCAGCTCCAGCCAGCACCTAAAATTATGACTAAAAGAATAAATAGAACGATCCAAATAGCAGCACCAATACCATAACCACTAGTGTATCCAGCATAAGTTGGAGTGCATGGAGTTTGTCCTCCGTATCCTCCACCGTAATAGCCGGTATTTCCATAATAATACATATATATACCTCCTTTACGTATCTATTATAATTTATTATAAATGACGATTTTTTGACATTAAAATTACCCAAGTTTTGAAAAAAATAAGCAAATTACATGTATATATGATAAAATCATTTTAGGAGATTGTTATGCGTAAGTTATTTTCAAAAATGGATATACCTCTTTTTATAATGACGATAATATATATTGTTCTTGGCTTAGTAATGATTTATAGTGCATCAAGTGTAACAGCTGTAGTTAGATATGGCTGGGCACCTTATCATTTTTTTGTAAGACAAGCAATATTTGTTTTAGCAGCATTATTGGTGGGAACGGTATTAATATTACGTCTTCCTACTAGAAATTATGGTGCTTTAGCTTGGCCACTGGTATTTCTTTTGATATTTTCACTAGCATTTTTATTTGTTTATGGAAAACTAACAAATAATGCAATAAGTTGGTATGATCTTCATTTTTTTAAGGTTCAGCCTAGTGAATTTGCTAAATCTATTCTTATAGTTTTCATGGCAATTTATTATAATAAACTTTATTATAGAAAAGTTAAAAATATTTATGCTTATTTAGTTCCTTTGGGTTTTGCAGCAATTGTTGTAGGTCTTGTTGCAATGCAGCCAGATTTAGGAAGTGCCGCAATAATTGCGGGAATTGTTTTTATGACATTTATAAGTATTCCTCTAGTTAAAAATAATATGGTTAAATTCATTAAGATAATTGCAGTGTGCGTTGTTATTGCACTTTTAGCTTTACTTTATTCTGGAAATAGTTTATTAAATAGTATGCAAAAGGGAAGATTAACATTTAAAAATCCATGTTCTAGGTATACTGAAGAGACTGGTTATCAGGTATGTAATGGATTTATTGCTATTAATAATGGAGGAGTTTTTGGAGTAGGGTTAGGAAATTCTACGCAAAAATATTTATATTTACCTGAAGCTCATACTGATTTTATTTTTCCAATTATTGTTGAAGAACTAGGACTTGTTGCTGGAATTTTGATAGTTTTAGGTTATGGCTTTATATTATGGAGAATTTTAAAAATAGCTAAATCGTCAGAAAACTTACGTTGTTCTATTTTAGCTTATGGAACGTTTTGGTATTTTGCTATGCATATCTTAATTAATTTACTTGGAGTCTTAGCTTTAATACCTTTGACAGGGGTTCCGCTTCCTCTTTTAAGTTATGGAGGATCATTTACTGTGAATGCCATAATTATGCTATTTGTGGTCCAAAGAGTAAATATTGAAAATAAAATAAACAAGACTAAGAGAGAAATAAAGGCTCTTTAGTCTTTTTTAGTATTAATTATAATTTTTGTCGTAAAAATTATATGCTCTGATTGACTAAAAAAGATAAATGTTATAAGATATTATTATATGATAAGGAGAATTAAAATGATTAAACATAAAAAAATAATTCTTGGATTAATAGTATCTTTTATAATCATTGTGTCTTTAGTTGTTTTTGGTATTGGCACAAATGCTTATGTTTTACAAAATAAAAAAAGTTCGATAAAGAATAACAATATGATGAGTATTTTACTTGAAACTAAAGCTGGTAGTGGAGAATATTCCTCATCAAGTGATAATTCTTGGCCCACGAGTGGTTATGAGTTTAATTCAGAGCTAAGTAAATGTGTCAATGGTGGAACGCTTACTTGGGATTCAACTAATAACAAAGTGATGTTTGATGGTGAAGCAAGTGATAAGTGTTATGTATATTTTAATAAAATTACTTTTTCAGTAGCAATAAGGAACAAAGATCTTTCTACTGCAATTAAAAAATATTATAACACTGATTCTAGTTTACTTTATCATGATGCCAATTTAACAAATGGAGCTAATGATAACTCTTATAGGTATTCAGGTGGGGATTACTCTTTAACTGATAAAGCAATTAATGCTGGAATTGCAGAAATTGATGATAATTTGATTGTTTATTATTGTAATTCACGTGAGGCCCTTGTGAGTAATAGCTGCAATTATTCTTCCTATTATATGTTATCCTACAATAGTACTGATAAATATGATACTTATATAGCTGCCGCAGAACAAGCTGTTAATGATGGTTATTTGACTAAAAATAATGTTAGAAATTTTGTTTGTTTTGGCACGGATGCTACTACTTGTCCAACAGATAATTTATATAGAATTATTGGGTATTTTGATGGAAAAATGAAATTAATAAAATATACATTTTCTACTGTTTGTGGTGATGATATGAATTCTAGTTCTGTTGAAAGTGCTCGGTATGATTATCCTTTTTCATTTTCGTATTGTAATTGGGATGATCTTTCTAATTTTTGGTGGGAAAAAATAAGTTTAAATAGAGATAAATTGAATACCGATTTTATGAATTACATTTCAAATTACGGTGACAAGTGGATAAATAGTATTTTTGAAAGTACTTGGGTAGTTAATAATCAAACAGTTAAGGATAATATGACAGGATTAAATACATATAATGCTGAAAGACAAAAAATTTCTAACACTTATGGGCCGAGTAATGCGATAACTAAGCCTGATGGATCTAAATATTCAACTAAATTTGGGTTAATGTACGCTAGTGATTATGCATTTGCAGCAACTCAAAGCTCTTGGAATACATCTATTGGATCTTTATTCCATTTTACTGAAAAAAATTGGCTTTATTCCGGTATAACAGAATGGACTATGTCTTATGCTTATAGTAGTGGCAATATTATGAGAATACTTGGTCCTAGTGGTAGTGTTGACATGGTTTATACAAAAGGTACCCGGGCTGAGACCAGTATTAGACCGGTATTCTATTTAAATCCCGATGTTAAAATAGTTTCTGGAGATGGCACTTATGAAAATCCATATAGAATTTTTAATTGATAGTTAAAAAAAGAATATTATCAAAAAATGTAGCTGTATTTATTTAGATTGTTTGATTTAAAAAAAGTTGTAAATTCTAACATGTTTTAATATTTTATAAATTATAGAATATAATGATAAGAAATAAAATCAACTGTATAAATACAAATTTTTAAGAAATACTACTAAAGGTGATTATATGCCTAATATTCATAGTAGTATTTCTTTTGCTTTGGTAAATATTCCGGTAGTTTTAAATCCAATTATTAAAAATAATGATACCGCTTTTAATCAGCTTCATGCTAAGTGTTTAAATAGAGTTAAATATATTAAGTACTGTCCGGTTTGTAAGAAAGATTTAAAAGAAAGAGATATTATAAAGGGGTATCAATTTGAAAAAAATAATTATTTAGTTTTTAGTAAAGAAGAATTAAATAATTTAAAGCTAGATCAAGAAAAAGAAATTGAAGTTGTATCTTTTATAAAAGAAAGTGAAGTACCTACTTGGTATTATGAAAAAAGTTATTTGTTAAGTGTTGAAAATAAATCTAAAGCTTATACTCTTTTTTATGAAGCACTAAAAAGAAGTAAAAAAGTTGCTTTAGTTAAAACTGTTTTAGGTAGTAAATTTTATTATGGAATATTAAAGTTTTCTTTAAACGGAATAATTTTAACAACGTTGTATTTTGAAGAAGAAATTAAAATGCCAGATAAAGATATAAGTAGTAAAGTAACAGAAAAAGAACTTAATTTGGCTATAAAATTAATTGATAGTTTAAGTGGAAAATTTGAACCTAGTAAATATAAAGATGAATATCAGGATAGAATAAAAAAAGCAATTGATGATAAATTAGATGGTAAGAAAATAATTAAAGGTAAAAAGAATAATCGGAAGCAAATTGATGATTTAATGAAAGCTTTAGAGAAAAGTTTGAAGGAGTCAAAATGAATTTGTGGACATGTAGATCTTGGATGCCAATGCTACTTAAGGAAGTAGAAAAGGCTTTTGATGATTCTAACTATTTGTATGAAATAAAATATGATGGTATTAGAGTTATTATTTTTGTAAGTCCAAGTGAAATTATGATTAAAAGTAGATATAATGTTGATATAACATCTTTGTTTCCAGAACTTAAAAAATTAAAAACGATGGTTAAGAAAAATACTATTTTTGATGGTGAAATTATTATGCTGGAAGATGGAAAAGTATCTTTTAGTAAATTACAAACTAGAATACATCTTAAAAATTATAAAACTATTGAATATTTAAGTAGTACTAATCCAGTTATGTTTGTTTGTTTTGATTTATTATATGAAGATAAAGATTTAACTGGTGAAAACTTAATTAAAAGAAAAACGTTATTAGATAAGTATCCAGATAATGATGTCTTTTTTAAAAGTAAATATATATTTTATAATGGAATAAAACTTTTTGAAAACATAAAAGAGTTAAATATGGAAGGTATTGTTGCTAAAAAAATAAATAGTAAGTATGAAGTATCTAAAAGAAGTGATAGCTGGGTAAAGATAAAAAATTATCAAGAAGGAATATTTGTAGTACTTGGATATATAAATAAAGAAGAAAGTTTTGTAATTTCTTTACTCTTAGGTGAAAAAAAAGGTAATAAATTATATTATGTAGGAAAGGTTAGTGTAGGTAAAAAAAGACAAGTTATAAAAGATGTATTAAAAGAAAAGAAAATAGATGATCCACTTTTAGGAATAAAAGAAAAGAATGTTACTTATATTAAACCTCGTATAAAATGTTTAGTTAAATATTTAGAAAAAACTAAGTCTGGTAGTTTAAGACAGCCTTTTGTACCTTGAAAATGACAAAAAAGAGTAAAAATTTAAAAAAAGTAAGTAAAAAACACTTTTTATATTAATTTTTAGTTGATTTTATGGGCTTTCTTTGATAATCTTAATATGTAAGGACAATGCCTTACGAATATTGTTTAGATAATGGGAGGTAAAGATTATGTCTAAAACAGAATTAGTAGAATTAATAGCTAAAGAAGCTGGACTTTCAAAAGCAGATGCTGCACGTGCTCTTGATGCTACAATTGCAGGTATTACTGCTGGTCTTAAAAAAGATGGAAAGGTATCTTTAGTTGGATTTGGAACATTTAGTGCTAAAAAAAGAGCTGCTAGAGAAGGTATCAATCCTTTAACAAAAGAAGCTATTAAGATTCCTGCTAAGACAGTTGCTTCATTTAAAGCTGGAAGCAAATTAAAAGACGCTTTAAATTAATTAAATATTTTTGAAAAGTTGATGAAAATCAACTTTTTTAATTCATTGTTTTAGGATATAATATAAATATAAAAATGAGGGAGGTTATGAAATGAAAAAAAGAAATATTATTTTATGGGGAATAGGTCTTACGTTTATTATTTTGCCATATTTATTTAATCTTTTTAGTTATTGGAGACTTGCAAGTTTATTTTTAGGAATATTTATCTTAGTGTTTGATTTAATTAAAAATAAAAAGAATATTTTGATTATTATATTAACTTTTTTAATATCTGTAGTAGCTACATACGGGTTAGATACACTTATGTATTTTAAGTTTAATAGAGTGCCTATTTTTAGTTATGAAATAAAAAGTAATGATAAATTACGAACTTATAATAGTTTTTTTTATAGAATATATGATTGTAATAATAAATTAGTTTTAGATTATGGTTATAAAAAGAATTATGTTTGTGATCCTGAATTATTAAGTGCTATTGATATAAATGATTTTTTAAATTCTCCGTTTGATACTTTTGAAGAATATGATAATAAATTTGTGCGAGTACATGGAAAGATAAGTACACTTTCTGGAGCTAAAAAAATAGTACTATCTTCATATACAATGGCAGAAAATTCATTAAATGGATATGTAAATTTTAACTTAAATTATAATTTAGAGGTTCAGACTAATGAAGATATAAGTAAATTTAGAGTATATGATTATATTGATATTATAGGTAGAGTAGATAAAACTTTAAAGGAAAAAGATAAAATAACAATATATTTGAAGGATGTTTTTCTTGTTCCAAGTGATATTTATGATAATTATAGCTATGAAATTATAAAAAATAATAATTTTGATTCTTTGAGTGTTCTTGTTAAAGATAAAGATTATTATTATCTGGGGATAAATGCTTTAAATATAAAATATGATAGCAATAATATATATGAGCTTGCTTATTTATTAAGTGATAATAGACTAACATTTGATGATTTAATTGATAATACACCTTCAACAATTCTAAAAAATGAAGATGAAGTTGAAGTAGGTAAAAAGTATGAATTAAATGAATTTAATTTGATTGATTGTAATAATGGTAAAAAAATAGTTGCTAATAAAAAATATACTATAAATTATCAAACTTGTGATTTAAATGTAAGCAATGATAAGTAAGCAAAATTACTCTAAAACAATTGACTTAGAGTAGTTTTTTATTGTATAATTATTTTATATCGAGAAAAGGGGACGGGCCTTTGGAACATTATTTTACAAATAACCCTGATTTAAAAAGTGAGCTTAGGGAAATACCATACATATTAAATGGGGTAAATTTTAATTTTTTTAGTGATAATGGTGTTTTTGCTAAAAATAAAATTGATTATGCTTCAAATTTATTAGTAAATAGTTTTTTAAAACAACATGAAAAAAATAGCTTGAAAACACTTCTTGATGTTGGTTGTGGTTATGGCTTTATGGGAATTGTTTTAGCTAAAATTTTAGATTATGACGTAACTTTGATAGATGTAAATAAAAGAGCATTACATTTATGTGAGAGAAATATTAAATTGAATGAAATTAAGGGAAAAGCATTTTTAAGTGATGCTTATCAAAATATAGATAATAAATATGATTATATTATAACTAATCCACCAATTAGGGCAGGCAAGGAAACTGTTATGAAAATATTAGCTAGTGCTAAAGATTATCTTAAAGAAGATGGAGAACTTTGGTTTGTTATAAATAAAGATCAAGGCGCTAAATCGACAAAAAAGACACTCGAAGAGTGGTATAATATAGAAGTTGTAGATAAAAGTAAAGGATTTTATTGTTACAAAGCGAAAATTTGTTGACAAAAACTAAAATAGGATTTACAATTTTAAATTGGTGGCGTATTTATTTTTTAAAATAAAATGCAAATAAAAAATAGTCTTAAAAAATTGTGTATGGGGTGATATCGTGGCTTATAAATTAAGAAAATTTGGTGACTATCGTGAAAGAAGAAGTTTTTCGAAAACGAAAAACGTTTTAGAGTTGAATGATTTATTGGAAATTCAAAAGAAAAGTTACAAGGACTTTTTAGAAGTTGGAATTAAAGAAATATTTGATGATTTATTTCCTGTTGAAAGTTTTACTGGTAATATCTCTTTGGAATTTGGAGATTATTATTTTGATGAACCAAGATACTCTATAAAAGAATCTAAAGAAAGAATGGTAAATTATGCTGCACCTTTAAAAGTTGAAGCACGTCTTTACATTCATGAAACTGGAGAAGTAAAAGAACAAACAATATTTCTAGGTGACATGCCACTTATGACAGATGCTGGAACATTTATTATAAATGGGGCAGAAAGAGTTATTGTTTCTCAATTAGTTCGTAGTCCAAGCGTATATTTCAAAAAAGAAATAGATAAAAATGGCCGTCATATTATTGGAGGAGAATTAATCCCTAATAAAGGTACTTGGCTTGAATATGAAACTGATGCAAGAGATGTATTATATGTTAGAATTGATAGAACTAGAAAGGTAACAGTTACAACTTTACTTAGAGCTTTAGGTTTATCAAGTGATGAAGATATAATTAGTTTATTTGGGGATAATGAATATATTAAGAATACTTTAGAAAAAGATAGTACAAATAATACTGATGAAGCATTAATAGAAATATATGAAAAGTTAAGACCAGGAGAACCTGCTACACTAGATTCATCAAAGAATCAATTAATAACAAGATTTTTTGATAGATTCCGTTATGATTTAGCTAAAGTTGGTCGTTATAAATTTAATAGAAAATTAAATATTACAGATCGTTTACTTGGTTTAACTTTAGCAGAACCAATTATTAGTGAGAATAAAACTATTGCTGAATCTGGAACTGTTATAACTAAAGAACTTTTAGAAGAATTAAAGCCTTTATTTGCTGATGGACTTTGCTTAAAAGATGCTTTGATTAATGAAGAATTAGATGATTATAAGAAAATTCAAGTAGTTAAAGTAGTGGATCCAACTGATAGCAAGAAAATAATAAATGTTATTGGTGTTGATCAAAGTGTTGATGTTCGTAGACTTACAATTCCTGATGTTTATGCATCACTTAGTTATTATATTGGTTTACATGCTGGTATTGGATCAGATGATGAAATTGATAACTTAGGAAATCGTCGTGTTCGTCAAGTTGGAGAACTTATTCAAAATCAATTTAGAATTGGTATGGCTAGAATGGAAAGAGTTATCAGAGAAAGAATGACAACTCAAGAAATAGAAAATGTTACTCCAAAGACACTAATTAATATTAGACCTGTAACAGCAGCACTTAAAGAATTCTTTGGTTCATCACAATTATCAAAATTTATGGATCAAATAAATCCAATTGCAGAACTTACTGATAAGAGACGTTTATCAAGTCTTGGACCTGGAGGTCTTTCACGTGATCGTGCTGGTATGGATGTTCGTGACGTTAATGCATCTCATTATGGTCGTATTTGTCCGATTGAATCACCAGAAGGTCAAAATATTGGTCTTATTACATCATTAGCTGGATATGCTAAAGTAAATGAATATGGTTTTATAATGACTCCATATCATAAAGTTGTAAATGGTATAGTAACAGATGAAGTTGTTTATATGACAGCTGATGAAGAAAAAGGTCATGCTATTAGTCAAGCAGCAGTTAAATTAGATGATAATAACAAAATAATAGATGATGAAGTAGTTGTTCGTGTAAATGGCGATACTGTTTATGTTAAAAGAGAAGATGTTGATTATATGGACGTTGCTCCAAGTCAAGTAGTTGCAATTACAACAAGTTGTATACCATTCTTGGAATTCGATGATGCTCATAGAACATTGATGGGTGCAAACATGCAACGTCAAGCAGTTCCACTTTTACAAGCTGAAGCACCTATAGTTGGTACTGGTGTTGAATATATAGCAGCAAGAGATTCAGGATCTACAATAGTTGCTAAAGCTGATGGTATTGTTGAATATGCTGATGGATTACAAATAATTGTTAAAGTTGCAAATGGTAAAGATACTTATCATTTAGCTAATTATGAACGTAGTAATGCATCAAGTTGTATTAATCATCATCCACTTGTTAAAGCTGGAGATAAGATTCATAGAGGACAAGTTATAGCTGATGGTCCATCAACAGATCAAGGTGAACTTGCACTTGGTAAAAACTTAACAGTAGCTTTCATGACATTTGATGGTTATAACTATGAAGATGCTGTTATATTAAATGAAAGATTAGTTAAAGATGATGTTTATACATCTTTACATATATCTCATTACGATATTGATTGTCGTGATACAAAACTTGGACCTGAAGAAATTACTCGTGATATACCAAATGTTGGGGAAGATGCTCGTAAAAATCTAGATGCTGATGGTATTGTAAGAATTGGTACAGAAGTAAGAGAAGGAGATATTTTAGTTGGTAAAGTTACACCAAAAGGAATGCAAGAACTTACTTCAGAAGAAAAATTATTACATGCTATATTTGGTGAAAAAACTCGTGAAGTTAGAGATACTTCTCTTCGTGTTGAACACGGAGCTGGAGGAATTGTTCATGATATTAAAGTATATACAAAAGAAAATAGCGATGAACTTCCTGCTGGTGTATCAAAAATTATAAGAGTTTATATTATTCAAAAACGTAAAATTCAAGTTGGAGATAAAATGTCTGGTCGTCATGGTAATAAAGGGGTTATTTCATTAATATTACCAGAAGAAGATATGCCTTATTTACCAGATGGTAGACCAGTTGATGTTATGCTTAATCCACTTGGTGTTCCATCTCGTATGAATATTGGACAAATTCTTGAATTACATTTAGGTATGGCTGGTAAAAAATTAGGTGTTCATTATGCTACGCCAGTATTTGATAGCGCAACTTGGGAAGATATTTCTGAAGAAATGAAAGAAGCTGGTATGGAACCTGATGGTAAAGTAGTACTTCATGATGGACGTACTGGAGAAGCTTTCGATCATAGAGTAAATGTTGGTGTTATGTACATGGTAAAACTTCACCACATGGTTGATGATAAACTTCATGCTAGAGCAACAGGACCTTATTCAGTTGTTACACAACAACCTTTAGGAGGAAAAGCTCAATTTGGTGGTCAAAGATTCGGAGAAATGGAAGTTTGGGCTCTTTATGCTTATGGTGCATCTCATGTTTTACAAGAAATTTTAACTGTTAAAGCTGATGATATTGTTGGACGTGTAAAAGTTTATGAAGCCTTAGTTAAAGGAAAAACTATTAATCAAGCTGGGGTACCAGAAAGCTTTAGAGTATTAGTTAAAGAATTCCAAGCTTTAGGTTTAGATGTTCAAGTTGTTGATACTGATGATAATGTTCTTGAATTTAAAGATATTGAAGAAGATGAAGATGATAATGAAGCATTTAGAATTGATGAAATAGATGTTACTACGAATGAACTTAATGAAGATAACATGATTGCTGATGAAATAAGTGCTTATGAAGATGAACCAATGGATGAAGAAGATGAAGATGATTTGGATAATCTTGAATTTCCTGGGGATTTAACTGAAGAAGAAGTATTTGAAGATGGGGAAGGTGAATAGAAATGATAGATGTAAGTAAATTTAAAGGTATTAAAGTTAGTATAGCTTCACCTGAAAAGATTCGTTCATGGTCTTACGGCGAAGTAAAAAAACCTGAAACTATTAATTACCGTACCCTTAAACCTGAAAGAGATGGTCTATTTTGTGAAAAAATATTTGGACCTACGAAAGACTTTGAATGTAGTTGTGGAAAATATAAAAGATTAAGATATAAAAATATAATTTGTGATCGTTGTGGTGTTGAAGTAACACGTTCAAAAGTAAGAAGAGAAAGAATGGGGCACATTGAACTTGCTGCTCCTTGTTCTCACATCTGGTTCTTTAAAGGTGTACCTTCAAAAATGGGACTTGTTCTAGATATGTCTCCAAGAGACTTAGAAGAAGTACTATATTTTGTAAGCTATGTAGTTATAGATCCTGGTAAAGCACCTTTAGAGATAAAACAAACTTTATCTGATAAAGAATATCGTGCTTATTATGAAAAGTATGGTAATACTTTTAAAGTAGGTATGGGTGCTGAAGCTATTAAAGAACTATTAAAAAAAGTAGATATTAATAAAGAAATCGAAGATTTAATGAAAGAACTTGAAAATACTACTGGGCAAAAGAGAATTCGTCTTGTTAAAAGACTTGATTGTTTAGTAGCATTCCAAGAATCAGGAAATAAGCCAGAATGGATGATATTAGATGTTTTACCTGTAATACCACCAGAACTTCGTCCAATGCTACAACTTGATGGAGGAAGATTTGCAACTTCTGACTTAAATGATTTATATCGTCGTATTATTAATAGAAATAATCGTTTAAAAAAATTACTTGAACTTGGAGCTCCAACAATTATAGTTCAAAATGAAAAAAGAATGCTTCAAGAAGCTGTAGACTCTTTATTTGATAATGGTCGTAGAGGACGTAGTATAACTGCTGCAAGTAATAGACCACTTAAGAGTTTATCAAGTATGTTAAAAGGTAAACAAGGCCGTTTCCGTCAAAACTTATTAGGTAAAAGAGTTGATTATTCAGGTCGTTCTGTTATTGTTGTTGGACCAAATCTTAAGATGTATCAATGTGGTTTACCAAAAGAAATGGCAATTGAATTATTTAAACCACATGTAATTAATGGAATTGTAGAACGTGGTCTTGCTCATAATATTAAAGGTGCTAAAAAACTTATTGAATCAAGAGATGAATCAGTATGGGATATTGTTGAAGATGTTATTACAGAATATCCAGTACTTTTAAATAGAGCTCCGACATTACATAGACTTGGTATTCAAGCATTTGAACCAGTTTTAGTAGGTGGTAAAGCTATTCGATTACATCCCCTTGTTTGTACAGCATTTAATGCTGACTTCGATGGAGATCAAATGGCTGTCCATGTTCCTCTTTCTGAAGAAGCTAAAGCTGAAGCCCGTATTTTAATGCTTGGTGCTAATAATATTCTAAATCCTAAAGATGGAAAACCTATCGTTACTCCATCTCAAGATATGGTACTTGGTAATTGTTATTTAACTATTGAATATGCTGGAGAAGAAAATGAAGGCCATGTTTATAAAGATCCAAATGAAGCTTTAATGGCTTATGAAAGAAAAGAGATAACTCTTCATACAAGAATTGCTATTCCAGTTAATTCATTTAAGTATAAATTATTTACTGATGAACAAAAAGATAAGTATTTAGTTACTACTGTAGGTAAAATTAAATTTAATGAAATATTACCTGATACTTTTCCTTATGTTCAAGATGGAACTAAAGAAAATATTGAAGGAATAACACCTGATAAATATTTCTTAGAAAAAGGAACAAACATTCCTGAAGCAATAGCTAATATGGAATTAGTTCAACCATTTGTTCAAAAAACTTTGGGATCTTTGATTGCTCAAGTGTTTAAAAGATATAAAACAACAGAAACTTCAATAATGCTTGATAAATTAAAAGATTTAGGATTTAAGTATTCTACGATAGCTGGTATAACAGTATCAATTGCTGATGTTGTTAGAAGTGAGAAAAAAGAAGAAATTATTGCTGCAGCTAAGGCTAAAGTTGATAAAATTAATAAACAATATCAAAGAGGTTTAATTACCGAACAAGAAAGATATGCTAGTGTAATTGAATTATGGACAAAAGCAACAGATGATGTTAAAAACGAACTTAAGGCAATTAGTGAAAATAATTATGATAATCCAATATTCATGATGATGAATAGTGGTGCTCGTGGTAAAATTTCAAACTTTACACAACTTGCTGGTATGCGTGGTCTTATGGCTAAGCCGGATGGATCTACTGTAGAAATTCCTATTACTTCATCATTTATTGAAGGCTTAACAGTGTCTGAATTCTTCTTATCAACACATGGTTCTCGTAAAGGTGATGCCGATACAGCTTTAAGAACTGCAGACTCTGGTTACTTAACAAGAAGACTTGTAGATGTTGCTCAAGATATAATTGTAAAAGAATATGATTGTGGTTCTGTTCAAGGATTAGTTGTTTATGATTTATTAAATGATAAAGATAATTCTGTTATTGAACCTTTAGCAGAAAGAATACTTGGAAGATATGCTTCTAAGAAGATTGTAAATCCAGAAACTAAAGAAGTAATTGTAGAAGCTGGAGAAATGATTAATGAAAATGCTGTAGTTAAAATAACTAAAGCTGGTATAAAGAAAGTTGAAATTAGAAGTGTTTTAACTTGTAAATCAAATAATGGTGTATGTCAAAAATGTTATGGACGTAACCTTGCAACTGGTAACTTAGTTGAAAAAGGTGAAGCTGTTGGTATTATGGCTGCTCAATCAATTGGTGAACCAGGTACACAACTTACAATGCGTACATTCCATACTGGTGGTGTTGCATCTGGTGATGATATTACTCAAGGTCTTCCAAGAGTTGAAGAATTATTTGAAGCACGTATTCCAAAAGGAAAAGCAACTATTGCAGAAATTTCTGGTAAGATTATTGGTATTGAAGAAAATAATGGTAAACATACTATAACTATTGAAAATGAAGCTGGAGTTAGAGAACATGTAACTAATTACAATATGAAATTACGTGTTGCAGTTGGAGACGTTGTAGAGGCTGGTGATAGACTTACTGAAGGAGTTATTTCTCCGAAAGAATTATTAGCAGTTACTGATCCACTTACTGCACAAGAATACATCATGAAGGAAGTTCAAAAAGTTTATAAACTTCAAGGTGTTGATATTTCTGATAAACATATTGAAATTATTGTTAAGAGAATGATAAATAAAGTAAGAATTACAGATGCAGGAGATACTGATTTTGTTGAAGGTTTGGCTGTATCATTAAGAGAATTTACGGAAGGAAATAAACCAGTTATTATAAATGGGGGAGTTCCTGCCAAAGGTAATCCAATTATGCTTGGTATTACTAAATCATCTCTTGAAACTGATTCATTCTTATCAGCAGCATCATTCCAAGAAACTACTCGTGTATTAACTGATGCAGCTATTCATGGAAAAGTTGATACTTTACAAGGTCTAAAGGAAAATGTTATTATTGGTAAACTTATACCTGCTGGTACTGGTTATAAACAATATAGTGATATAAAATTAGAACTTGAAAAAGAATTAATTGATGATGATGTTCAAGAAACATTAGAAGAAAGATTAATGGATAACATTGATGTTATAGATGAAACTAAAAAGATAACAGAAGATTCTATAGATGAAGAAGATACTAATTTATAGTATCTTTTTTATTGACTTTTAAATAAATAATAGTAAAATTAAAGTATTCTATTTGGAGGTATTTATGACTTTTGAAATGTTACTTAATAAAGTAAAGGAATATAATTTTGATGATTTAGAAATTTTGAGAAAAGCTTATTGTTATGCTAGCGTCTTTCATTCAGGACAGTATAGACAAAGTGGTGAGCCTTATATAATCCATCCATTAAATGTTGCTTATATTTTAGCAGAATTACATGCTGATATGGATACATTATGTGCTGGACTTTTGCATGATACTTTGGAAGATACCGAAATAGAAAAAGAAGATTTAATAAAAGAATTTAATCCTGTTGTAGCTAATTTGGTAGATGGTGTAACTAAGCTTTCTAAAATGAATTTTTCTTCTAAACAAGACCAAAATTATGCTAATACTAGGAAGATAATTACTGGTATAACTGAAGATGTAAGAATTATCATAATAAAACTAGCGGATAGGCTTCATAATATGAGAACGCTTTCTTATAAAACAGCTTTTAAACAAAAAGAAAATGCCTTGGAAACAATGGAAATTTTTGTGCCACTTGCATATTATATCGGAGCTTATAGAGTTAAGTCTGAGCTTGAAGATTTATCTTTTCAATATTTAAAACCAGATGTTTATAAGAAAATATCAGAATTAAAAGAAAAAATGGAAGTAGATAATAAAGCATCAGCTTTAGATATGCTTTATAAAATAAATACAATATTAAATGATAAAGCAATTCCAAACTTTATAAAGTTAAGAACAAAGAATATTTATGGTATTTATCAAAGACTAAATGAAGGTCATAAACTAACGGATATTCATGATTTGATTGCTTTAAAAATAATGGTTGATGAAATAGATAATTGTTATAGAACTTTAGGACTTGTTCATAAAGAATATCATCCTATAAATAATAAGTTTAAAGATTATATAGCTAATCCTAAAACTAATATGTATCAGTCTTTGCATACAACAGTTTTTGGACCTAATGGAAGATTAGTACAAACTCAGATAAGAACTTTTGAAATGGATAAAATAGATTCATTTGGAATAACTGCTTATTGGGATTTAAAAAAAGGACAAGTTAGAAATGAAATGCAAAATGATTTAAAAAATAAATATCAATTTTTTAAATCACTTTTAGAAATAAATAAAATGTTCGGAGATAACCAAGAATTTGTAAATCAGGTTAAAAGAGAAGTTTTTACAGATAAAGTATATATTTATAATATTAAAGGAGATGTTATTGAACTTCCAAAAGGTTCAACTATAATTGATTTTGCTTATAAAATTTCTCCCAAATCTGGGAATTCATTAGTTGGTGCATTTGTAAATGATACTTATGTTTCTGCAGATTATGTTTTAAAAAATAAAGATAGAGTAAGAATTATTACCGATGAGTTATCACTTGGGCCTAAGGAAGACTGGATTAATCACGTCAAAACATCTAATGCTCAGAAGATAATCAGAGAATATAGAAATAAATAAAAGCTTGAGATTTTATTCTCAAGCTTTTGAACCAATTGGAGCAATATTTAAGTCTGTTCCCATTGATTTTAAAACACCACAATATTTATCATAAAGTCTCTGATAATCTTGCAAATATGTATTATCTGTCATTTTAGAAAAAGGTATAACTGTGTGATTAGAGTGAACTGCTGTTGTTATAGGATTACCTGTATATTTAGTGAAAATTAATTCTCCACCCAGGTTATCATAAGTAATAGTTGTTTCTTTATTTGCTTTTACAGTTTTAGTTATATCGAGTGTAGCCATGAAACCAATAAGTTTATTATAATCACCATTGCCATATTGATTAGATATAAAGTTTCCAAGAGAGTACATAACAATAGTATTTCCAACTTTAGTTATAGGTTGTAATATATGTGGATGGTTGCCAATTATTATATCTACGCCAAGGCTTGATAAATATTCAGCAATTTCTTTTTGTTCTTCATTTGGACTATCTTGATATTCAATTCCCCAGTGCATGGCTACTATTAAAACATCAACTTTATCACGAACTGCTTCAATATCTTTTTTTACTTGTTCTTTATTATATATATTTAATAAATATTCTTTTCCACTAGGAACATTTAAACCATTTGTAATAGTTGTGTAAGATAGCATTGTGTAAGTTATGTTATTTTTTTCTTTTATAATAAAATTATTTCGCATTTCCATGCTATCACTCATGCCATTATATAAAACATTAGTATTTTTAAAATATTTAACTGTATTTAATATTCCTTTTTCACCTTTATCTAAAGAGTGATTTGATGCTAAAGATACAGTATTAAAGCCAATATTACGCATGGCATCTCCGAAAGCACTTGGAACATAAAACATTGGATATCCAGAATAAGCAATTGATGAATCTCCCATAGGTGTTTCTTGGTTATAATAGGCAATGTCATAATCTTTCACAATATCTGCTACATTCTTTACTGCATCTGTAAAGTCATAACTTCCATCACTTTTAGCATAGCTTCTATAAATTACACTATGAATTAAGCCATCTCCAGTAGCTAATAATTTTAATTTATATACTTCATCTTGATTTTTTCCTTTTTTATCATTCTTTGTAACATTATTGTTTGTTGTTTGTTTATCACTATTATTAAATAAATTTTTTCCTTTATATATTCCAAAACCTAAAATAGATAAAAGAATAAGAAGGAAAAAAATTTTAAGAATATTTTTTTCAAATCTTTTTTTTCTTCTTTTCATTTTTAATCCTTCATTAATATTTCATATACTTCTTCTTTTTTTAATTTATGAGAGTTTTCTCCGAAATTTGGAAGTAGGTGAAGATGCAAGTGTTTTATGGCTTGAGCATCTCCATAATTAATTAAAAAAGTTAAGGCTTTCTTATTCATTTTTTGCATTATTTTTTTAGCTTCAATTTTACCTCTTTCAGTAATTTTAGATAGCATATCAGCAGGTATTTCATAAATATCTTCATAATGTTTTTTAGGAATTACTAATGTATGGCCATCTGTGTTTGGATAAGCATCTAGAAACACCATTAAATCTTCATCTTCATAAAGTATTAAGGCAGGTACCTTTTTTTGCGCAATTTTGCAAAATAAACAATCATCTTTCATTTTATCACCACTTAAAGTATATCAAATAGCTTGTACTTTTGTAAATGATAATAAGTTTTAGTATTCCTTTGGCAACTGTTTGCATATACTTAATTAGGAGCGTGATTAATGTGTCTAGTTTTAAGGAAATAGTTACTAAAGCTGTAATTGGTAAAGCTAAGAAAACTAATAGTAATACTTTTACATTAAGTCCTGAGGAAATTCCTAATACAGTACTTGGATGTTGGGTTATAAATCATACTTTTAATGGTATAAAGGGTCATAATGGTAGTGTAATGGTAAATGGTACTTTTGATGTAAACGTATGGTATTCTTATGATTCAGATAAAAAAACTGCAGTTACAACCAAAAAATTCAGTTACAGTGATAGTATGAATGTTCCACTTAAAGATGATACTAGTATGGATGGAGCTAGTGAAATAATTGTTAGATGTTTAAAACAACCTACTGTTTCAAATGTTTCAGTAGATGGATCAAATGTTAAACTTGATATTGAAAAAGAAATGGGTGTTGAAATTGTGGGAGATGCGAAAGTTAAAATAAGTGTAGAAGATGATTATGATGATTATGATGAAATAATTGATGATGAAGAAGCAGATGAAATTACAAGTGAAATTGATGATAATTATCTAGATAATAAGGAAGAGTAATACTATTCTTTTACTAAAGGATTAAAATTACTTATTGCATTAAGTAGTTTAGGATGTTTAATTACAAAATGAATTTGAGGATTTTTACTTTTTGTTATTAAACATAGTTTGTTTTCAATAATAGTTATAGTAATATTATTAAAAATTTTATTTGGCAATAATATTATTTTATAATTATTATTTTTTTGAGCAAATACTTCATATTCTTTTAAGATTTTTTTCATTTCTTCATAATTAATATTTACTTTATAATTATTAATTAATAATAGTTCTGTTTCGTCTTTGTTTATGCTGTGGATATTATCTATTATTTCATTATCATTTAAAAGCTTTAAAATTTTTTGACTTTCTTCATTTTTTATTTTTAAAATTTTATTAATATCATTTGTTAAATTATTTCTTTTTAAAATAGAAGCTAGTAGTTCATCACTTATAAAAAAGATTGGAAATGATGATAAAATTCTTGTTCGTTTTCCTTTTAAAGTTTCCATATTTTTTTTAAAGTTAGTAAATTCTTTTAATTTATCATGAGTATATATTTGCATTAATGGAGTTGCTTTTTTTAATAGTAATTTTGCTTTTTCCTCATAGTAATTTATCTCTTTTTCTTTGTTTGATAGATGATATTTACCTTTGGAATGAAAGCCATTTATACATTCACCACTTAGAGATAAAGAACCAGATACATAAGTAAAATGGTGATAAATATTTGTTTTATTATCTTTAAAATAAAATGGTGATATTTGACCTGTCATATATATAGGAATCCAACTTTCTAATCCTAGCATCATTTCATCAAAAGGTCGATCTAAATTATGAATGATATTTAAATGTAATCCTTTTTTTAAACACATAGCAATTGCAAACATCCATTTTTTTCCAAAATCTATGTCTTTTGCCATATCACTCATTGGCATATCGCTACACATAAAGACGTCTTTGGTAGATTTTGATAAAACTGTTCCTTTAAAAAAATCTAGTTCACCTTGTTTCATTTCTTCAAGTCCATAATATGTTTTACTTTTAGTTATATAAAAAGGTAGGTTAGGTACCTTAAGTTTGTCAAATTTGATTATTTTAATGTAATCATCTAGATTAAATTGATCTAAGTTTGTAAGAAAGTTTTTGATATTATAATTATTTTGAGTATTATCATTATTTATAAGCCAGTTTTTAATTTGTTCAGATAATGGTTTATTTTCGTTATATTTAATTAATTTTTTAATTTTTTTTAAATCATCTTTCTGAGTAAATTTATCTTTGATATAACAAGCTATTTTTTTGGCTAATTCATTTGGCTCAGTAGGCCTTGTTTTTCCATGTCTTATTCTTGATAGATGAGATGCATCAAAAGAGGTGTATTTTGCCATATCATTTAAGTTTATTTTTAATTCTATAATAATTTCATTAAAGTTTTGACTAAAATTTTGATAATTAAAAGAATCTTTCTTTTTTATACTTTCAATTAAATTTGATTTTATTTCTTCGATGGTATAGTTAAGTTTTTTATTTATACTTAAATCATAAATTCCTTTGCTTAGTTTTTCTATTTGATTACTATTTAAATCTGGAACTCTATCACCACTTCGATATCTACTTAAAACAGAAGGAGAAACATTACAATAATCTGCTAATGTATTTGCTTTACAGTCAAGTTCTTTTATATATTTTTCTAAAACATCTTTAAATTGCATAATCTATCACCTTAAACGCATTATAACTAATGTTGTCAGCAAAAACAATGCATTATGTGGCAATTTTCTTGTCATTAATTTTTATTTTAATTATAATAAAATGGAAAGTAGGTAGAAAATGAAAGATAAAAAGAAGATTATAATAATAATTTGCTGCACATTAGTTATAGTAATAGCTGTAGTAACTGGAATAATCTTATCCAAAAATAGAGTAGATAACGATGAAATTAAAACTAATGTAGGAAATGTAAAAATAGTAAAAAATGCTGTTAGTCAGATTACAATGGAAAATTATTCCGATACAAATTTTAATATAAAAATACCTAAAGGCTGGAAAGTTGAAACAATTGGTGATTATATTCATTATACAATTAAAGTTTATAATCCGGAAAATCCAACTTATCAATTTTTTATTAATTTGAAAACAGAAGGATATAATAAATCTCAAGAAGCTAAAAATTGGCAACAAAAATATTATCCAAATAATGTATTTGCTAAGACTGCTGTTATTGAGGATAAATCTACGGAAGGATTTTATAAAATATTTAATGAACAAGGTGCTTTAAATAATACGGCTTTATTTACATTTCCAACTCTTACAGATTTTACTGTTATTGAAAATTTAGGTAAAGATTCACTTGGAGGAGATATTTTAAGAGCTTCATTTAAAGATGAAAATGGTAAAGATGCTGAAGGTTTATTTACTGCTTATGTCTATGATGCAGGGCCTTATTATGTTTATGAAAATATAATATCTGGAAAGCAAATTGATATTTATTTTTTAAGTGTTTATGATGCTATATTTTATACTGCTCCGAAAGATGATTTTGTTGATTGGGAAGGGGTACTTAATGAAATAGCTTCATCACTAGAATTTACAGATTCTTTTATGGATGGTTTTAATAAAGAACAAGATGCGGTAATGAAAAATTTTCAAAATATAAGAAAAGTTTGCAACGAGATTACTGATGGTATTATGGATTCTTGGGAAAAAAGAAGTGCCTCTTATGATATTATGAGTCAAAAACAAAGTGATGCTACTTTAGGCTATGAAAGAGTGTACGATACTGAAACAAATGAAATTTATAAAGCTTATAATGGTTTTACGGATGATTATGATGGAGAAAGATATAAAGCTATAACTGATGATATGTATACAAAGAAAACTAATGGATATATTGAAAAATAGGTAAAATATGAAAAATAAAAAAATTATATTTGTAATTGTTTTTGTAATTGTTTTATTAATTATTGGTGGAATAGTAATATTTACTAAGAAAACAAAAAATGAAGCTTTTAAAAAGAATGATAAAGTTATGACATTAATAGAAGAAGCTGCCAATAATAGTGGTAAAAGTTGTTCAGAATATAAAAAATTTGAGGGCGGAGAAGTATTAAATCAAGATACATATTTTAATGAATATACATTTATAAGTAATAATAAAGCTTATATATTTGATCCCAAAAAGCTTAAAAGTGAAGAGTTAAGCTATAAAAAAGTTTTTGATATTCCTGAAGAACTACAAGTAATTAATATTGGTATTCCTTTTGGAGCAGATATTCATTTTATAACAAGTGATGATGGGTATTATTCAGTTGAAGATACTAACTTAGATAATAAAGTAGAGGATAGTTTTAATATGTTTGTAAATGCAAAATATGAACTTCAAAAATTTTATGATTCATACACTTTAGAAACTTATGGAGAAAAATTAGATTATGATTTAATCTTTAATTTACATATAGTTAAAGATAATATTATATATAAACTTACTATTCCTTTTGAAAGCTTTTATGATAAAAAGTTTTATCCTTTTACAAAAACAAAGGTAAGTGGAAATTACGAAGGTGAAAAAATATTAAATGTTTACAATGATAGAATCATTAGAACAGATAAAGGATTTTATGAAATAGTTGATTATTATAAAGATGGAGAAAAAATAACAACTACATTAAAGATGAAAATGTTATCAAAATATTATGATGATGTTTTAACATTTACTTATGAATATGTAATACTTAAAGATTATACTTTAATTCCTATTAAAGATACATTTGTAAATAGAGATAAAAAGTATGTTGAATATAATTATAAAGATTGCTTTGAAACAGAACTTAAGAGTTTTATAGAATAATCGTAATATTTTATGATTATTTTTTTATGTTCATTATTTGCTATGATATATAGTATTTGTTATAATAATCATAGATGGGTAAAAATTTGAGTTATAAAAAGAAATAGGAATGTTAACTAAGAATAATTTTAAAAGAGGTAAAAATGAATCAGGAAAAAATAGGAAAATTAATTAAAAAAATACGAATAGAAAGTAAATTAAGTCAGAAGGAATTTGCCAGTAAATATGGAGTTACTTTTCAAGCTGTATCTAAATGGGAAAATGGCAAAAATATTCCTGATATAAGTATATTAAAAGAAATATGTAATGATTATAATTTAAAAATTGATGATTTTCTTGATGCTAAACCTAAAAAGCTTAAGAAGAACATTGTAGTTATTATTGCTATTTTATTATTTTTATTGTTGGGAATTTTGTTATGTCTTATTAAACATCATGATGATTTTGAATTTAAAACTCTCACTCCGGCTTGTGAAGATTTTGATTTATATGGAAGTGTTGCTTATAATAAAAATAAATCTAGTATATATATTAATAATATAACTTATTGTGGAGATAAGATTTTATCTAAATATAAAAAAATTAGTTGTACATTATTTGAAAAGGAGGGTAATACCATAAAAGAGATTAATACCTATTATTATGATAATGATAAAGAAATTAAAATTGATGAGTTCTTAAAAGATATATCATTTAATATAGATGATTATGAATCAAAGTGTAAAAGTTTTAAAAATGGTAGTCTTTATTTAGAAATTAGAGCAGTTACTGTTGATGATAAAGTTGATATACATAAAATACCTTTAGTCTTAAAGGATAATTGCAAATGATACTTAATGTAAGTGGTAGAACAGATATAATAAATTATTATACACCCTGGTTTTTAAAAAGATTAGAAGAAGGATTTATTGATGTTAGAAATCCTTTTTATAATAAAATGGTAAGTAGAATTTATTTAAAAGATGTTGATGCCTTTGTTTTTTGTACTAAAAATCCAATGCCAATTATACCTTATTTATCTCAAATTAAAAAACCTATTATATTTCAAGTTACAATAACTCCGTATAAAGAAGATATTGAAGTAAATGTTAAAGATAAAAAAGCAATAATAAATAGTTTAGATCAAATTAAAGATATTGTTGGTATAGAAAATTTATATGTAAGATATGATCCAATATTTTTAAATCATAAATATACTTTAGAATATCATGTAAAAGCTTTTGAGAAACTTTGTTTCTTGTTAAAAGGAAAATGTAAACACATAATTATATCTTTTTTAGATAATTACCAAAATGTTCAAAAAAATATTACTTATTTAAGTATTCAAAATTTTGATCGAGAAAGTTTAGAGAAATTAGGAAAAGAATTTGGTAAAATAGCTGGTCAAAATAATATAACAATTCAAACCTGTTGTGAAAATGTTGACTTTACCAAGTATGGGTTTATAAAAAATGATTGTGTATCTAGAGAATATATGTTTAAATTAACCGGTAAAAAATTTTCTAAATGGAAAGAGAGAAATTGTAATTGTGCGGCAATGGTGGATATTGGGGCTTATAATACTTGTCTAAATTTTTGTAAATATTGCTATGCTAATTATGATGAATCAAAAGTGAAAATTAATATAAAGAATCATGATATAAATTCTAGTTTACTTATTGGACATTTACAGAAAGATGATATTATAAAGGTTAGAAATAAGTAAAAAGACTAGTAAACTAGTTTTTTTTTTGATAAAATTGTTATAGAAGGTATGGTGATAATAATGTTTTTAGGTGAAAATCCTATACATATAGAAGTGGAAAATAAAAGTGACATAGCAGACTTAGTTTTAATGCCTGGAGATCCTTTAAGAGCAAAATATATAGCAGAAAATTTTTTGGAAGATCCTAAATTAGTTACAAGTGTTAGAAATATGCTTGGTTTTACTGGATATTATAAAGGAAAAAGAATTACTGTCATGGGAAGTGGTATGGGTATGCCTAGCATGGGAATATATTCTTTTGAGTTATTTCATTTTTTTGATGTCCAAAAAATTATTCGTATAGGCACATGTGGTGCAGTAAGTCCAAAAGCTCAAATTAATGATATGCTTTTAAGTGAAAGTGTTTATAGTGAATCAAACTTTGCTTACACATTTAATAATTATGATAAACATGTTGTTTTGGCAGATTCAAAATTAAATAGTGATGTAGTTTTAGCAAGTGAAGAATTAGGATTAAATGATAAATTACATGTAGGAATGCTTACTACGATGGATGTTTTTGGGCCTTACATTGATTTTGAACGTGTACTTGATAGAATTCCTAAAGAATATGATGTTTTAGGAGAAGAAATGGAAGCTTTTGGTCTTATTCATATAGCTAATAGTATGAATAAAAAAGCAACAGCGATTGCTACAGTTGTTGATTCAAAGTTTAGTGATGTAGTTTTAACTATTGAAGAAAGACAAACATCTTTAAACAATATGATAAAATTAGCTTTGGAAGCAATTATAAAATAGAGGTGATTTGATGAACGATATAAAAGAAGAAATATTTAGAGCATATGATATAAGAGGAACTTATCCAAGTAGTTTAAATGAACAGACAGCTTATATAATAGGACGTAGTTATGGCTCATATTTACAAGAAAAATATAATAAAGATACTTGTATTGTTTCTCATGATAATCGTTTATCAGGTGAAGTTTTAACTCAAAATTTAATTAAAGGCTTAATATCTACGGGCATTAATGTAATAAGTTACGGTTATACTACAACTCCGATGAATTATTATGCTAGATATTTAAATCGTCTTCCTGGTATTATGGTAACGGCTTCACATAATCCTAAAGATGATAATGGTTTTAAATTTTCTTTTGATGGCATGATTAATGCACGAGGAGAAATGATTGAAGACTTTAAAAAATATACTTTGCTAGGAAATTTTAAAAATGGTTTAGGAAAGATAACTAACTCTAATATTACAGAAAAGTATTTAGAATATCTAAAATATTCAATTAAGTTTGGAAAAAATAAAAGGAAAGTAGTTATTGATTGTGGTAATGGAGTAACTACCCATATAATAAAAAAAGTTTTTGATAATTGTTTTTGCACTCCAATTTACATAAATGATATTTCTGATGGCAATTTTCCAAATCACCATCCAGATCCTGCAGTTCCAGAAAATTTAAGACAACTTCAAGAAGCTGTTAAGAAAAATAAAGCCGATTTTGGAGTTGCTTATGATGGCGATGGAGATCGAATCGGAGTTGTAATGGAAACAGGAGAAATATTACCAATTGAATATTTAATGCTTTTATATATAAAAGATATGTTTAATAGTGTAAGCAATAAATCATTTTTATATGATATTAAGTGTTCAAAATCTTTTGAAGATATGGTTACACTATGGGGAGGAAAAGCAATATTAAGTCGAACTGGAGCTTCATATACTGAATATAATACGCATCAAATGAATTTACCTTTTGGTGGAGAATTTTCAGGGCATTTATTTTTTAGAGATCGAGATGCCGATTGTGCATCAGCAATATATGCATCTTTGAGACTTCTTGAAATACTTAGTAAAACAAGTGAAAAATTAAGTAAACTTGTTAAGGATTTTCCAAAATACTATGCTACAGAAGAAATAAAAATACCATGTAAAGATGATAAGAAATTTTTAGTAGTTGAAGAAATAAAAAAATATGCTAAAGAAAATAATTATCCGGTCAATGATATTGATGGGGTTAGAATAACTTATCTAAATGGCTGGGCTTTAGTAAGAGCAAGTAATACGGGGCCAAATTTAACTTTTAGAGGAGAAGCTACTACTTTGAATGGTATGAATACTTTAAAACAAATATATTTACCAATGATTGAAGAAATAATTAAAAAGCTTACTTAGTTTGACAAATTTAACTTTTTTGTGTTAGAATAAATTCTTCATTTCAAAAGGGAAGTGATAGAATGAAGAATGAGGAACAAAAGCATTTTTTGTCTTTAATGTTTAGAGTTGGAGACTATGCATATATTGATATATCTGTTTTAGATATTGCAGGTGGATATAGACCCAATAGATTAGAAGATATTGATTCATTTACAATGCATTTTACTAAAGAAGAAATAATGGCAGCAATAAAAAGAAGCAATGTTGTAAATGATAAATACTTAAGTGGTCAATTAGTTATTGCTGATAATCAAAAACATAAACCAATTAAGGTTATAGATAAGAATTATTATAATAATTTTAGAATAGATTTATATTTAAAGAAAAAAATGCAAAATAAGCAAGAAATTAATAATATTTTTAATAAGTTTAAAAGCATTTGCTTAGAAGAAAAAACAAATAATGATTTTCATAAAGCTTTATTAGATAATAATTTAGATTTAGCAATTGATATTCTTTTTAATCTACCATATTTAAAATTACGAAAATTTATTGTTTATTTATTGGATATGAGAAATTTAGAATTAATTAAAAAAAATAATAAAGAATTAGTAAGAGATAAATTAGCTTAAAGAGCTAATTTTTTTAAAATTAGCAAATTTTTCCATAAAATTAAGTAAAATGTATTATAATAAAGATGGAGGCTTTTATGTTTAAGAAGAAAAAAGAAATAGATACAAGTGGAGTTAATGAAATAATATATTTAAGTAAAAATATTTTAAAACTTATGTTTATAATTTTATGCATTAGTATTATTTTAGTAGGTTTTATTTTATTAAAAGAATTGGGAGTATTTAAATTTTTAGCTAGTGTACTTAATTTGCTATCACCACTTTTTATTGGTTTTGTAGTAGCTTGGTTATTTGCACCACTGGTTGATAAACTTACTAAAAAGGGTTTATCTAGAATTCTTTCATCAATCATAGTATATATTATATTTATTGTTTTTTTAGTTTTGTTTTTTAGAATTTTTATTCCTATAATATATACAGAATTAAATGAACTCATTAATACTTTACCAAGTATTACAAATAAACTAACTAAATTTGTTGATGAAATTTTTAATAAGATTAATATTAGTAGTTTAGATGTAAATGAAATTAAAGATAATGTTTTAAATGTAATAACAGGTTATGGAAGTGAAATATCTAGTAATTTACCTAAGACGATAGTTACAATAATGTCTAATTTGGTAAGTGGCCTTGGAACAATCTTTTTTGGTTTAATTATTGGTTTATACATGTTATTTGATTTTGATAATGTTACTAATTTATTGCTTAAATTAATACCCGCAAAACATCAAGTTGAAATAGCTGGTTTAGTTGAAAATATTGGTGTAGAAGTTAGAAAATGTGTAAATGGAACATTACTTGTTGCTTGTATGGTATTTGTTTGTGATACAGTTGGATTTAGTATAGTTGGATTAAAATCTGCTCTTTTGTTTGGACTTTTCTGTGGAATTACAGATTTAATTCCTTATATTGGTCCATATTTAGGTACTTTAGTGGCCACGATAGTTGGTGTAACACAAAGCCCCTTAATTGGACTAGGCGTCTTTATCATAGCAGTTATAGTACAACTAGTTGAATCTTATGTGCTTCAACCAGTTGTTATGAGTAAGGCAACAAATTTACATCCAGTTACAATAATTTGTGGGCTTCTTATTTTTGGCCATTTCTTCGGAATAGTTGGAATGATCTTAGCAACGCCGATAATGTCAGTAATTAAAGTTATTTGGGGATTTATAAAAGATAAATTTCAATTATTTCAAAAAAATATGCAAATTGATATTGAAGAAGAATAGGGGTTATGTTATATTATATAAGTAATTGTGGAAGTGAGAATTTAGATATAAAACTTTAAAGAGAGTTAGATGTTGGTGGAATTCTAATAGGTGATATATTTAACTGCTGCTCATGGAGATTAATCGGGTAATTCCGTTATCAAAAATTAAGTTAAATAAAGGATGGTATCGTCTTCGGACTCCTTTTTGGATACCATTCTTTTTATTTTGAGGGAGGATAAATGAAAATATTTGTTGTTGGTGGCAAAAGTGGCAGTGGTAAAAATGAAGTTGCAAAAATGATTGAAGAATTCTATATATATAAATTACAGAAATGTGTTATAACGGAATTTAGTAAATATATTAAAAACTTTGCAAGAGAGCTAACTGATTGGGATGGATTAAGTCAAAATAAACCTAGAGAATTTTTACAACAATTTGGCTCTTATGTTAGAAGTTATGATGAAAAGTTTTTAACTAGAAGAATGATTGAAGATATAGAACTTTATAAAAATTATGCTGATATTGTAATAATTAGTGATGCAAGAATGCCACTTGAGTTTGAAGAAATGAAGGATAATTTTGATGATGTTACTAGCATTTTAGTAATAAATCAATTTTCACCAAGTAAGCTTACTTTAGCTGAACAAAGCGATATTACAGAAACAGCGTTAGAAAATTATAATGATATAGATTATATAATTGCAAATGATGAACTGGCTAAAACTAAAGAAAAGGTTTTTAAAATATTGGAGGGTTTAAAATAATGAATATAAAAGATTTATATATTAATTTTTTTGTAAGTAAAGGACATAAACAAATACCATCTGCACCAGTAGTTCCAGAAAATGATAATACAGTATTATTTAACACTGCTGGTATGCAACCATTAATACCATATTTAAAAGGAAAAAATCATCCATATGGTACAAGACTTTGTGATTATCAAAAATGTATTAGAACAAACGATTTAGAAGAAGTAGGTGATACATATCACCATACTTTCTTTGAAATGCTAGGTAACTGGAGTTTAGGGGACTATTTTAAAGATGAAGCTATTAAGTGGAGCTTTGAATTTTTAACAGAAGTATTAAAAATTTCAAAAGAAAGACTAGCAGTTACTGTTTTTGCAGGAAATGAAATTGCACCTATGGATGAATATTCAAAGAACATTTGGAAACAATTAGGAATTCCAGAAGAAAGAATTTGTGCTACAAAAGAAGATAACTGGTGGCCTAATCTAGAAATGCCAGGATTATGTGGACCAGATTCAGAAATGTTTTATTGGCGTAGTGAAGATCCTGTTCCAGAAAAATTCGATCCAGAAGATAATAGATGGGTTGAAATCTGGAATGATGTATTTATGCAATATAATCATAATGAAGATGGAACAATTATAGAATTACCTAAAAAAAATGTTGATACAGGTATGGGTGTTGAAAGAATAACTGCAATTTTAGAAGGAAAAACAGATAATTATGCATCATCAATTTGGACACCTGTTATTAACATAATTGAAAAAGTTTCAAATTTAAAATATGAAGGTAATGAAATTAGTATGAGAATTATTGCAGATCATATTAGAACAGCAGTATTTATAAGTGCCGATCCAGCTGGAATAAAACCAAGTAATGTTGGACAAGGATATATTTTAAGAAGACTTATTAGACGTGCAATAAGACATGCTAAAAAGTTAAATATAGATATTAATAGTGATTGGGAACAACAAATAGCTACTACAATTTTAGATATGTACGAAACATATTATAAAGAATTAAAAGACAATAGACAAACAGTGTTAGAAGTATTAAAAAATGAAAAAATTAAATTTAATAGAACATTAGAAAAAGGATTAAAAGAATTTGAAAAAGTAACTAAAAATAACTCTGATATAGATGGAGTTACTGCATTTCATTTATTTGATACGTATGGATTTCCAATAGAACTTACAATAGAACTTGCAAGTGAAAGAAATATAAAAGTAGATGTAGAAGGATTTAAACAAAAATTTAAAGAACATCAAGAAAAATCAAGAACAGCATCATCTGGACAATTTAAAGGAGGTCTAGGTGGACAAGGAATAACTGAAACAAAATATCATACAACAACTCATCTTTTAAATGCAGCACTAAAACAGGTTGTAGATAAAGATATACATCAAAAAGGATCAAATATAACAAGTGAGAGATTAAGATTTGACTTTAACTGTGATCATAAATTAACAGATATAGAAAAAGAAAAAATAGAAAAACTTGTTAATGAATGGATAGATGCTAAACTTGATGTAACAGTAGAAGAAATGAGTAAAGAAGATGCTATAAAATCTGGTGCAGAATGTATGTTTATTGAAAAATATCCTGATATAGTAACGGTATATTCAATTGGAAATGATAAATATGGAATAGTTTCAAAAGAATTATGTGGAGGTCCACATGTTAAAAATACAAGTGAACTTGGGCATTTTAAAATTGTTAAAGAAGAAGCATCTAGTGCTGGTGTAAGAAGAATTAAAGCTGTTTTGGAATAGAGAAAAAATATTTTTTCTCTATTTTGTTAAATGAAAGGAATATAGCATGAAAGAATTTAAACATATTGGGGTTTATGGAATTTTAATTAAAGAAAATAAAATTTTGCTTATTAAAAAGAAAACTGGACCTTATGATGGAAAATTAGATTTACCTGGTGGTACAATTGAATTTGGTGAAAAACCTTGTGATACTTTAAAAAGAGAATTAAAAGAAGAAACTAATATAAATATTACAGATTTTGAATTATTTGATGCTGATTCTGTTACTTTTGACTGGAAATATAATGATACTGATTTAAAAATTTTTCATTTAGGAATATTTTATAAGATAAATAATTATGAAGGAGATATTCAGCAAGATATTCAAACTGATAATGTTAATGATGATTCACTGGGAGCTGAATTTTATGATATAAATTCGTTAAAAAAAGCTGATTTATCCCTTATAGCTGATTTAATTATTAAAAGGCTAGAGAAGTAACTTTATGACTTTATATATTGTAAGACATGGAAAAACAGATTGGAATAGTAAAATGCTTATTCAGGGACATACAGATATTCCTTTAAATGAAGAGGGAATATCTGCAGCTTTGAAGTTAGCTTTAGATATAAAAGATATTAAATATGATTTATGTTTTTCTTCCCCGCTTAAAAGAGCTGTAGAAACAGCTAAAATAATAACTAATAACTCATGTAATATAATTATTACCAAAGAATTAATTGAAAGAAATTGTGGTATTTTTGAAGGCACAAAAGTTGACTTTGATATAATAGCTAGACAATGGAATTATGAATTAGATGATAAGGAAGGCAATATTGAAAGTGTTAAAGAATGTTTAAAAAGAGCTCAAGCTTTTTTAAATCTTTTAAAAAATAAATATCCAGATAAAAATATTTTAATTGTATCTCATGGTGCATTTATGAAAGCTTTACATTTTTGTTTAATTGGATATGATCAAAATACTAATTTTTTGACTTTTAGTCCTGAAAATACTAAAGTTTATAAATACAATTTATAATTATTTCTTTTTTACTTTTTCAATTTTTATTGTGTAACCAATTGGACCTAATATTTTTAAAATACTTATTATAGATGGTGAATAAGCTCGTGATTCAATGCGAGCTATTTTTTCTCTGGAAACACCTGAGTATTTAGAAAATAAATCTTGAGTTAAATTGTTTTCTTTGCGAATGCGTATAAAATCTTTAATGAATCTTTCATTTAATTCTTCCGGATTATAAGCCACTTCTATGTAGTTTTTATCATAGTCCATATTATTTCACCATAGTCATTGTATCAAATTTGATACAAAAAATCAAAAAAATGTTGATTAATTTGAATTAATATATTATATTAAGGGTAGAAAAAGAGGTGCAGTTATGGAAAATAATAATAATAATAATATACATTTAACTTCTGTAGATAAGCCTTATTTAAAAAATATGCCGAAATTTAATTATGATATTGATTCATCAAGGAAAACTGCGATGGATTTTATTCGTGACTCAGCAGTTCGTCATAGTGCTAATTATGAATCTTTGCCTGCTTTTAATTTTTATGGCAAAGTAATTAGCCATGGCGAATTTTTTAATGGTGCTAATATTATTGGTAATGCTTTTTTAAATAGTGGAGTATCTAAAGATGAGGTAGTACCAATGTTTTTACTTAATACACCAGAGACTTTTATGATGGAATATGGTTTGAATGATATGGGTATTGCAACAGAATGGTTTAATCCGGGTGTAGTTTCTAAAGAACTTTTACATGATTTTTTAATAAAAAATAAAACTAAAACAATAGCCATTATCGATGTACTATATCCTGTTGCTAAAGAGGCTATTAAGGGAACGGATGTAAAACAAGTAATTGTAACTTCTGTATTAGATTCTTTTCCTTTGTCCAAAAATTTAGCTTATCAAATACAAGTATTTGGATTAAATGCTATAGCTAATAATCCTTACTATAAACATATCATTAAAGAGTTAGATGGGTATTTACCGAGTGAAAGAGAGCTTGAGGCAATGCCTGCTTCTGAAAGAAAACATACTTTAAAAAAATATCAAAAATTTTTGCTTAATTTAGACAGTTATGTAAAAAAAGAAAAAATTATGGCTAAAGCTAGTTTTTATAAAGATGAAAATAGAGATGAAAGATTTATACTATATAATGATTTTGTTAAAAAATATGGTGAAATTAATGATAGACAAAGAGAAGGATATCAAGAAGGTAAAGTAAAGTTTATTGTTCATACAGGTGGTACAACAGGGCCTGCCAAAAGGGTGGCGATGACTGATTTGGCTTGTAATTCTCCAATATATCAAACTACTTTAATGCCTGGTGTTGATTTTAATTACGAAGATTCTTTTTGTCAAATAGTGCCTCCGATGGTAGCTTATTCTTTAGAAGGGATGCATGTTGCTAGATATTATCAAATGTATACTCATTTAATAGCTACTTATGATCGCAAAGAATTTCCAAATATTATGTTAAAGACAAAAGCTAATCATTATTTTACAGTACCTTCATTTGTAAAAACTTTAATTGAAGATCCTAGGTGGGCTAAAGAAGATTTTAGCTTCGTTAAATCAATTCAACATGGTGGAGAAGCAATTAGTGCTGAAGATGATTATTTAGTTGATAAAATAGTAAATGGAAAAAGTCGTCATGGCTATGGCCAAAATGAAGAATTTGGGGGCGTAATATTTAATTATGATATGCCAGGTGTTACTAAAAAGTATGGTACTTGTGGTTTTCCTTTGGCTGGTTCTGATTACATTATAATAGATAAAGAAACTGGTGAAGAACTTCCTTATGGTAAAGATGCAAATGGAAATTATCATATAGGTAGATTCTTGCTTAGTACTAATGCTTCAATGTTAGGTTATATTGGCGAAAAGCCAGAGGTTAATAAAAATACTATAGTTTATAGAAATGGTAAAAAATATATTGATACTGGTGATGAGGCTTATATTGATGAAGAAGGTAGACTTTGTTTTTGGACGAGAGAACAAAGAATAATTAGAACTCAAAATGGAAAAATATTTGTTAATATTTTGGAAGATATTATTAATAGTATGCCAGAAGTTTTAGAATGTTGCGTTGTAAAGAGTCCTCATCCAAGTAATGTTGCCGAAGCTTCTTGTCATATTGTACTAAGAGAAGATTGTTTTAAAAACTTAGATGAAGTTATTGATAAAATCATAAAGACGGTAGAAGAAAAAACAAAGAGTATGTATTTTTATTATACTCCGGGTACTTATGAGTTTAGAAGTGAAAGATTGCCTTTGACGCCGTTTGGAAAAACAGCTTATCGTGAATTAGAAAAAGAAAATGAGGAAGAATTTACGAAAAACAAGGGTAAAGCTTTGAAAAAAATAAGAATAAAGAATTAAGAGGTTGTAATTGTGAATGCGATAGTTTATTTAAGTTGTGCTAGTTTTGTTTATATTTCAATCATAGCAATAGTTTATTTTCGAAAGAAAAAAATTCATTCAACAGAAATAAGAATATTTTCAAGAATACTTATATTAGTATTATTGTGTCTTGTATTTGAATTAGTAAGTGCTTTTCCAATAGTAAATAATGTCCTTTGGTTAAAAGCTTTTTTAAAAAATATTTTTATGACTTTGTTGCTTGTACTTTTTACTAATTTTTTGAAGTATACCATAATTCTTATAAAAGGACTTAATTATCATTTTCCTAAGTGGATGGAAATGATTAGATATTTTGCTTTACTAATACTTGCGGTGATAATATTTTCATCACCCTTGCATTTTAACTATAATAGTGCGGGTGTTGTTGTTAATACTTATGGTTTTGGCCAAAGCATTGTTTCGGCCTTTTCAATATTTATAATAATAATAATATTTTTCTTACTAGTTTTTAATATGAAAATAGTAATGAATAAAAAGGCAATTCCTTTAATATCCCTTATAATACTTATGCTTGTAAGTGGGATGCTTCAAATAATGTTTCCAAGATTAATACTTACCAATTTTACTTTAAGTATTGTGGCAACAATTATGTATTTTACAATTGAAAATCCGGATATAAAAATGATTGAGGCTTTAAATGTGGCTAAAGATCAAGCTGAAAAAGCTAATGCTGCAAAAACAGAGTTTTTATCAAATATGTCTCATGAAATAAGAACTCCTTTAAATGCTATTGTGGGGTTTAGTAATTTATTATTAGAAAATGATAAGTTGCCACTTGATGCAAAAGATGAAGTAAATGATATCATTATGGCAAGTGATAATTTACTAGAAATTGTAAATGGTATTTTGGATATTTCTAAGATTGAAGCAGGAAAATTAGAAATTATTAGTACAGAGTATGAATTTAAAAAAGTAATTGATGAACTTGTAGCTTTATCACGAGGAAGACTTGGAGAAAAGCCAATTGAGTTTATAGTAAATGTTGATGAGTCAATACCTCCGGTTTTATATGGAGATTCTAGTAGACTTAAACAAATATGTGTTAATATTTTAACAAATGCTATAAAGTATACAAAAGAAGGAAAAATTTGGTTTACGGTTAGTTCTGTGATTAGTAATGGGGTATGCCGTTTAATAGTATCTGTTGAAGATACGGGTATTGGAATAAAGCAAGAAAATATAAATAAACTATTTAATAAATTTGAAAGATTAGATTTAAAAGATAATGTAACTATTGAAGGAACGGGATTAGGTTTAGCAATAACTAAGAAATTGGTTGATCTAATGAATGGTAAGATAGTTGTTCAAAGTGTTTATGGAAAAGGTTCTAAATTTACGGTTTCAATTGATCAAAAAATTGTTTTGAATCCAACAATAAAAATAGAAAGTCCAACAACTAAAAATATTGAGATGAATAATTTAAATAAAAAAGTGTTACTTGTTGATGATAATAAAATAAATTTAAAAGTAGCAGAGAGATTATTAGAAGGTTATGGTTTGGAAATAGAATCTGTTTTAAGTGGTTTTTTATGTATTGACAAATTAAAAGATGGTAATCAATATGATTTAATTTTACTTGATGATATGATGCCAAAGATGAGCGGAGTAGAAACTTTAGCTAAAATTAAAGAGGAAATACCTAATTTTAAAACCCCGGTTGTGGCTTTAACTGCCAATGCACTAACAGGAATGCGTGAAAAATACTTAGCTGATGGTTTTAATGATTATTTAGCAAAACCAATTAATAGAGATGAATTAAATAGAGTAGTCAATAAATATTTAAATAATGGATAAGGAGAGATTGAACATGAAAGACGTAAATATTTTAATTGAAAATGGAGCAAACGTTAAAAAAGCACTAGAGTTATTTGGAGATATGGAAACTTATGATCAAACACTGGATGTTTTTTTGCAAGATGTTCCTGAAAAAGTTGAAAAAATAAAAAATTATAAAATGATAGGTGATATGGCTAATTATGCAATACTTGTCCATTCTCTTAAAAGTGATGCCAGATATTTTGGCTTTGAAAAGTTAGCTGATTTAGCTTATGATCATGAATTAAAAAGTAAAGAAAATGATTTATATTATGTTACAGAACATTTTGATGAATTAATGAAGGAAACAAATAGAGTCATTAATTTAGTAAAAAAATATATGGGTGTTGGTAATATTAGTGAAGATGATTATAAAAAACCAAAAGTTGTTAAAGATAAATCGATTTTAGTAGTAGATGATTCAAATTTAATAAGAAATTTCATTTTGAAAATACTAGATGATAATTTTGAAGTTATTATAGCAACAGATGGAAAAGAAGCAATAGATGTTTTAGAAGATGAAGAAAAATCCGCTAAATTAAAAGCTGTATTGCTTGATCTTAATATGCCAAATGTAAATGGTTTTGAAGTTTTGGAGTTTTTTAAGAAAAATGATTTATTTAAAAAAATCCCTATTTCTATTATAACGGGGGTAGATGATAAAGAATCAATTGATAAGGCTTTTAAATACCCAATCGTAGATATATTACTTAAACCATTTAATGAAAGAGATGTAAAAAGAATATTAGAAAAGACTATTAATAGTAATTTATAGTCTTTTTTCTTTACAGTTATATTTTCTTATGATAAAATATTTTTACTTTTAAGGGGGAAAATTAAAATGTTTAAAAAAATATTTATGTTATTAAATGAAGATTGTAAGGAATTTTTTGAATTTTATAAAAAATTTTATATGGAACGCTTTATTTATAGTAGTACTGAAATAGAAGGAATTAAAACATTATCGGAAAGAAAAACTTTTGTTCAAAGCATGCTTGAGGCTTTTAATGTAGCTTTTGAATGTGAAAAAGGACAAATGGGAATCTCAGAGATTATGCAAGTTGGTAATATTGTAAATAAAGAATATGGCTTGGAAGGATTTAGAAAGATAGATGTATATGCTGGTGATAATGCTAGTTTTATACCTGTAAAGCCATATCAGATTTATACTTATTTGTATGCTCTTTTAGATAATTATTATAATGTTTGGACTGATTTGGATCCATTTTTAAAGGAAGCAATGTTTCATATTAATTTTATGAGAATGCATCCATTTGAAGATGGAAATAAGAGAACCAGTAAAATTATTTTGGCTAGTAATTTATTAAAATCTTATTGTGCTCCGGTTATTATTACGGAAGAAGATACAAAGGATTATTATAATTATATAAATAATCTTGATTATGAAGGATTAGCAGAATTTTTAAGACAAAGATCTAAAATAGAGATGGATACCTTAGTAAGTTTATTTAAAATGAAATATAATATTCCTATGGAAGAGACTCCGGATATATTTAAAATAGAAAAAAATGGTAGATAAAAACCCTAAAATTAATTTTTATTTTTTTTAGGGTTTTCTTTATCTATTTTTATAGAACCAAATTCATTTTCATATTCTAATATTCTTTTATCAATTAAGTATTCAATTTCTTTATTTATACTTCTTTTATTAGTACTTGCTATTACACGTAGTTTATCCCATGACTCTTCTTCAACTCTTATATTACTTGATACTATGCTTTTCATATTTATACCTTCCTTAACTAGTAATATTGTACTATTTCGTTACTAAATTAGTATAGACATAGAATGGTACTAAAATAGTATTGAATTGTAAAACAATAAATGATATACTTTAACTATAGTACTAAGATGGTACTAAAAATGGTGAGCGGTATGTCATGGAATAATTGTTATAATTGTAAAAATTTAGATACTTCAAAGAAAAAGCCTGGAGCTTATGATGGATGTCTTTATTATTGTAAGAAAAACAAAATGTTTGTAAATCCTGCCAAATATGTTTGTGCAAATTACACTAAAGGTGATAGAGATTATTTAAAAGATGATAAAATTTATGAAGATGGTAAAAGATACTATGATGATGCTACTCCAATATGGGTTTATGCTATTATTTTAGTTATTTTGCTAGTTTTAGGCCTTATTTTAGGAGTATTTCATTAAAGCCAATAATTGGCTTTTTATTTTATTTAAGAAATGCTATACTATATATAGATAGGTGATTCATAATGAAAATAATAAAAATATTAATAATTAGTTATTTACTTTTACCTTTTAGTGTTATGGCATATTCGTCTTTTGTTATTCCAGGTGGAGATACTCTTGGAATTGAGATAAAAAGTGAAGGTGTTATGGTAATTGGTTTTTATCAAATAAATGGTAAATTTAATAAAGGAACTCCGAGTATAAAAGCTGGAGATTACATAATAAAGATTAATGATTCTACTGTTACAAGTGTTGATGAGCTTACTAAAAAAATAGAAGAAAATGTGGAGAATGGTTATGTAAATGTAACTTATAAAAGTAATGGTAAAATAAAAAATAGTACTTTAAATCTTATTAAAGATGGAGACATTTATAAAACTGGATTATATGTAAAAGATAGTATAACTGGGATTGGAACATTATCTTATATAGATCCTGAAACAAAAATATTTGGGGCACTTGGTCATGAAATAATTGAAAGCAGTACGAATAGAATTGTTGAAATAAAAACTGGAAGTATTTTTAAAAACTATATTACAGGTATAGAAAAAAGTACAAGCGGTTATGCTGGAAGTAAAAATGCAAAATTTTATTACAATACTAAATATGGTAAAATTTTAAAAAATACAAATGCGGGTATTTATGGTGTTTATGATGCTAAACTTCCAGATAAAGAATTAGTTGAAGTGGCCCAAAAGAATGAAGTTAAAGTTGGAAAAGCTTATATTCAAACTGTTATTGATGGTGATGTTATCGAAAATTTTTCAATCAATATAACAAGGGTAGATGAAACAGCTAAAATTAAAAATATTTCATTTACTATAGATGATAATTTGTTATTATCTAAAACTGGAGGCGTTGTTCAAGGGATGAGTGGATCACCAATTATTCAAAATGGAAAAATAATTGGTGCTGTTACCCATGTTATTGTTGATAATCCAACAACTGGATATGGAATTTTTATTACAACGATGTTAGAAGAGGGTGAAAAATAGCAGTGTTGCTATTTTTTTTGATTTTGTGGTATATTATTAAAGGTGGTAATTATGAAATTATCGTTGCAAGATAATATTAAAATGTATCGGAAAATTCAAGAAATGACTAGTCCTAATACAATAAATAAAAAATACTATGAAGATCAAAATATATTGGGTGTAAAAGTAAGAATATTTAATAAAATGGCTCAAAAATTACTTATATATATACATGGTGGAGGCTGGGTAGCAGGTTCCCTTAATACTCATTCTAATATTTGTTTTCATTTAGCTAAAGAACTTGATCGAAAAGTTGTCTCAATAGACTATAGTTTAGCCCCAGAAAATAAATTTCCAGTAGCAATTTATGAAATTCAAAAAGTGGCTAGAGAATTATTTAAGTCATATAATAATATGGACATTATGGGAGATTCTGCAGGAGCTAATCTAGCTTTTGCAGTTGCAACGAGTGCGAAAGATTTAAAATTTAATAAAATTATTATGGTATATCCCGCAACTCAAACTGATTATACTATTAAAACAAAATATAAATCAGTTATTACTAATAGTGGAAAAAGTATGCTTGCTAAGGAAAGTCTTCGAGATTATTTAAAAATGTATTTACGTAGTGACAAAGACTATAAAGATAAAAGAGTAAATCTTTTAAGAAATTATTGGCTTTTTGGCCTTCCAGAAGTTTTAATTGTAACTGGTAGTCTTGATCCTTTGCACGATGAAGGGGTGGCTTTAAAAGATAAACTTCAAAGATACTTTGTAAAGACAAAACATTTAGATTTAGATGGTGCTACACATGGTTTTTTAACTAATCCTTTAGATCATAAATATACTTTAGCTACTTTAAATTTTATTAAGGAGTGTGAAAGAAATGAGTAAATGGTATCGTTTAGATAATGCTGCTAAAATATTTCCTCCATCACGCAATAAGTATGATGCAAAGATATTTAGATTTAGTTGCAGTTTAAAAGAAAATGTTGATCCAGATATTCTTTCAAAAGCCTTGCTTAAAACATTAGAAGAATATCCTATATTTAAATCAACTTTAAAAAGAGGTTTTTTTTGGTACTATTTAGAAGAAAGTAAAATAGAAGCTAAAGTACATGAAGAAAATTTAAGACCATGTAGTAAATTTGCAAGTGGTTTATTATTTGAAGTAACTTATTATAAAAAAAGAATTAATTTGGAAGTAAATCATGCTTTGACTGATGGGACTGGCACTTTAATTTTTTTAAAGAGTTTAGTTGCTAATTATTTAAATCAAAAATATAAACTTATAAGCCAAGAAGTTATAAATTTTGGTAGTGTTAAAGATGTAAAAGAAGATGCTTTTACTAAATATAAGAATAGAAAATTTAAAAAAGCCTTAAAAAGTAAGAAAGCTTATCAAATAAAAGATGATAAATATGTTGAAAATGAACTTAAAGTGATCGAAGGAATTGTATCTGTTCAAGATATAAAAGAAAAAGCTAAAAAATATAATGCTACGATAACTGAATATTTAACAAGTATTTTAATTAAAAGCATTGCAAGTACAAGAAGTGAAAATAAAAGTAATAAACCGATTGTAATAACAATACCTGTTAATTTAAGAAATTATTATCCGTCTTATACAGTTAGAAACTTTTTTAGTGTTGTAAATATTAGTTATGATTATAATGATGAAGATATTGAAACTATAATTTTAAATGTTAAAGAAAAGTTTGCTAAAAATTTAAGTAAAGAGAATGTTCAAAATAAAATGAATAACATGGCAACATTAGAAGATATTTTTATATTGAGATTAGTTCCCATATTCTTAAAAAACTTAGTATTAAAAGTGATTTGTAAAATAACTGATAAGTATCACACAATGACCTTATCAAATATTGGTATTATTGAAATGCCTAGTATTTATGAGACCTATATTGATTATTTTGATGTTTTTATAAGTACTTCTACAATTCAACTTTGTATGTGTTCTTATTTAAATAAAATGGTGCTTAATTTTAGCAGTCAATTTATTAATAGTGAAATTGAAAAAAATTTCTTTAGATATTTAAGTAGTAACGGAATAAATGTTAAAATAAATACTAATAGAATGGGAGATAGTAATGACTAGATGTAATAAATGTAATGTAGAAATTATAACTGATACAAATACATGTCCTCTTTGTTCTTGTCCAGTTATAAACACCGGAGGCAATAATGTTTATCCTTTGATAGAAAATACATATAAACATCATCATCTTTTGATTAAATTACTTCTTTTTTGTTCTTTAATTGCTGTATTTGTATGTTTTTTCATAAATTTTGCAATAAGTAAGAAAATCTCTTGGGCTTGGTTTGTCAGTGCAGGTATTGCTTCATTTTGGATTACTTTAATGACAGCCTTAAGAGGAAGAAAACATTTTATGAGAATGCTATTTGGCGAAATGATGGTAATTATTTTTATTTCTATTGCATGGGATTATATGACGGGATTTAGAATGTGGAGTATAAATTATTGTTTGCCTTTTTTATGCAGTATTTATATGATTAGTATTTTAATAATGAGACTTTTTAGAAAAAAATTAGCTAAAGATTTTATATTTTATGCAACAATTAATTCTCTCATTGGTTTAATACCTGGAGTACTTATCTTATTTAATAAAGTAAATGTATTGTGGCCTAGTTATATTTCTGTTATACTAAGTATAGTAATATTAGTCTTCTTGCTAGTATTTAATAAAAGGCAAGTTGCTAATGAATTAGAAAGAAGGTTTCATATATAATGGATTTAGATATGATTATGGATGGTGTTAGATTTTCGGTACGCACTGCTGCAGTTGTAAGACATAAAGATGAAGTTTTATTTAGTAAAAAAAGTGATAATGATTACTTTAGTTTTCCAGGAGGAAAAATAAAAATAAATGAATCTAGTAAAGAAGCTTTGGTTAGGGAACTTAAAGAAGAACTTAATTATGATGTATCTGAAAGTGAATTAAAATTAGTTAGAATAATTGAAAACTTCTATACTAAAGATGATATAGTAAATCATGAATATTTGTTTTTATATTTGTTAGATATAAATGATGATTATTATAATGGAGATTTTAGAAATTTGGAAAATGATAATATAAATATGGAATGGATTAAGGAAGAAGCATTTATTCTTATGAATGTTGTTCCTGATACTTGTAAAGGTGTTTTACACAATCCTAGTTTTCAACATATAATTCTTAAAAGAAACTAAAAAGCCTTTAAAAAAGGCTTTTTATAATGTTTCAATATTATTGGTATCATCAATAAATTCAACTGGATTTTTACCTATGAATGCATTTTTGATGTTTTCATCCGTATCACCAAGGTCATCTTCGACATCAATAACTCTTAAAATTTCATCAACACTTGTAAGTCCTGCAACGACTTTTTCTAAACCGTCTTTAAGAAGAGATGTTACATCAGATTTGTTGTAAACTAAATTTCTTAGTTCACTTTTACGAATATTATTTGTAATTGCATCTCTTATTTCTTGATTTATTTCTAGAACTTCATGTAATGCTATACGTCCCCGATAACCATTTATACATTCACTGCATCCATGAGGAGTATAAACTTCTTTAATGTCTTGATGTAAGACACTTTTAAATAAATTTTTTTCATATGGGGTAGTTTCTCTGCTAGTACGACACTTAGGACATAATCTTTTAACTAATCTTTGAGAAATAATACCAGTTAAAGCACTTCCGAGTAAATATCTTTCTACTTCCATATCAAGTAGTCTTTCAATAGTATTTAATGAATTATTAGTGTGAATTGTAGATAATACTAAGTGTCCGGTGATTGATGCACGAACTGCAATACGAGCAGTTTCATCATCACGAATTTCTCCGATCATTATAACGTCTGGGTCTTGACGAAGAATACTTCTTAAAGTGTTACCAAATGTAAGGCCAATGTCACTCATAACTTGAACTTGATTGATTCCTGCAATTTTCATTTCAACTGGATCTTCAACAGTAATAATGTTACGAGATACAGTATTTAATATTTGAAGCATGCTATAAACCGTGGTTGATTTACCTGATCCAGTAGCTCCGGCAACTAATATAATTCCATTTGGTTCTTTTATAAGTTTGTTTATTTTCTCTAAATTTTTAGAAGATAAGCCTAAATTTTCTAGGCCTCCGGATGACATAGTATAGTTTAAAATACGAATAACAATTTTTTCTCCGTCAACAATTGGTAGAGAAGATACACGAAGATCTAAATCTATTTGATCAGATAAGTTTTTAATAGCTCCATCTTGCGGAAGCCTTGTTTCAGTAATATTCATGCCAGAAATTATTTTTATTCTTGTTAAAAGGTTTTTTTTGACGAAATTAGGAACTTTAGCGTATTCTAAAAGTTCACCATCAATTCTAATTCGAACATTTAGGCAATCTTCAGTTGGATCAAAATGAATATCTGATGCTTTTTTGTTAATGGCATCTATGATCATTTCATTTACTATATCAACAACTGGTTTATTTTCGTAGTCAAAATCTCTAAACATTTGTATCACATAATTCCTTTATTCTTATTTTATTATACACTATAATTTATATTTCTACAATCAAAAAATATAAAAAAATATAGTTGACATACATACATTTGTTTGCTAAACTTGATTTAGAAAGAAATGATGTTTTTTTCTTTGGGTTTTTATAAATTTGTTGTATAATGAATTTATGAAGTATGGTGGTGGTATATTGACAATTGGTATTGATATAGATGATACAATTACATATACAAGCAAATATGCTAATGTATTACTGCATCTTGATAAAAAGTATGATTATATTAAAGATTATCATGAACTACCTTGTGAAGATTTAAAAAAATTTTTAGAAAAATATTTAGTTCATATTGAAGAAAGTGTTTTTTTAAAAGAAAATGTTTTAGAAGTTTTAAATTATTGGCATAGTAAAAAAATAAAAATAGTTTTTATAACTGCAAGAGGTTCAAAAACAAGACTTGAATCAATTAATACAACGTGTGTGTATTTTGAAAAAAATAAGATTCCTTTTGAAAAAATCATTTTTTATCAAAAAAGTAAATATAAAATGGCAATGAAAGAGAAAGTTGATTTATTTATAGATGACAAAGAATGTGTTTTAGATGAGATAAAAGATGTAGGTATAAAAACATTAAGAATATGGCCAAACGACATAAAAAGCAATCATAAAGTAGTACATAATTGGTTAGAAATAAAAGATTATATTGATGAAATGGGGGATTTTAATGGATGAGAGAATTATTGATGCAAATTTAAATGCTGAAGATATTTTTGATAAAAATATTAGACCTGAATATTTAGATGAGTATGTTGGTCAAGAAAAAATTAAAGCTAATTTGAGAGTATTTATTGAGGCTGCAAAAATGCGTAATGAGCCTTTAGATCATATTCTTTTATATGGTCCTCCGGGACTTGGAAAAACAACACTTGCTCATATAATTGCTAATGAACTTGGTAGTAATTTAAAAAGTGCAACTGGTCCATCTATTGAAAAAAGTGGAGATTTAGCTGCTATATTATCAAATTTGGAACCTGGTGATGTTTTATTTATTGATGAAATACATAGAATACCAGCTTTTGTAGAAGAAATACTTTATTCAGCAATGGAAGATTTTACAATCAATGTAGTAATTGGAAGTGAAGGTAAGAGCAGAAGTGTAAAAATAGATTTACCCCCTTTTACTTTAGTTGGTGCGACAACAAGAGCAGGAGACTTATCTAGTCCTCTTAGAGATAGATTTGGAATAATTAATAAGTTAGAATATTATAGTGATCAAGAACTTGCTAATATTGTAAAAAGAACCAGTAGTGTAATGAATATGAATATTTTGGATGATGCTGCTATGGAATTAGCAAAAAGAAGTCGTAAAACACCTCGAATAGCTAATAGACTTTTTAAAAGAGTCCGAGATTTTGCTTTGGTAGAAGGAAGTGGAGTAATTGATTTAGACATTACTCTTTCATCTTTAGATCGTTTAAATGTAGATAAATATGGTCTTGATACGATTGATATTGAGTATTTAGAAGCTTTAATTAATAAATTTAATGGTGGACCTGTTGGAGTTGAAACTATAAGTACGGCGATAGGAGAAGAAATATCGACGATTGAAGATGTTGTAGAACCATTTTTGTTGCAAGAAGGCTTTATTAAAAGAACTAGAAGTGGTAGAGTAGCAACTGAGAAAGCTTATGCTCATTTAGGAATTGATCATAATCGTTCTTTGTTTGAAAGTGGAGGTTTTTTATGATTTTAGATGGAAAAAAATTACGAGATAATATTTTAGAAGAAATTAAATCAAAAATTTCTGAAGAAAATCTTGATATTAAATTGGCTATTATTTTAGTTGGAGAAAATGAAGCTAGTAAAATATATATAAAAAATAAAGAAAAATATTGTACCTTGGTTGGTATTAAGGTTGAAAAGTATTTATTAAAAGAAGATACTAAGGAAGAAGATTTAATAAATCTAATAAATAAACTTAATGAAGATGAAAATGTAACTGGGATAATACTGCAAAGTCCTGTGCCTAAACAAATTGATTTTGATAAATGTAGTTCTTTAATTAAAGCAAGTAAAGATGTTGATGGTTTTACGAAAGATAATGTTTATAATTTATATTTGAATAAAAAGAGTATTTTACCTTGTACTGTTAAAGGGATTATTCGGTTACTTGAGTTTTATAAGATTAATTTGGATGGAGCAAATGTTGTTATAATTGGAAGAGGGAATATAGTTGGCAAGCCTTTAGCTTTAGCTTTAAGCAATTTAAATGCTACGGTTACATTATGTAATTCTCATACTCGAAATTTAAAAATGTTTACTCAAAATGCAGACATTGTTGTGGCTGCTACTGGGGTTCCAAAATTAGTAAACGGATCAATGCTTAAACAAGATGCAGTTATAATTGATGTGGGAGTTACGAGAATTGATAATAAAATAATCGGAGATGTAGATTTTGATTCTGCAAGTAGTGTGGCTAGTTATATTACTCCAAATCCTGGAGGAGTTGGGCCAATGACTGTTGTAATGATAATAGATAATTTAGTAGAAATGAAGGAGAATTAGAAATGGATAAAATATTAAAAAATGCACTTAGAATGGAAAGAGAAAGACAAGAAAATAATATTGAACTTATTGCAAGTGAAAATTATGTATCAAATGATATATTAGAATTACAAGGAAGTATACTAACTAATAAATATGCTGAAGGTTATCCTGGAAAAAGATACTATGGAGGATGTGAAAACATAGATGTTTTTGAAACTCAAGCTATAAATTATGCAAAAGAATTGTTTGGCTCTTTATATGCTAATGTTCAACCACATTCAGGTTCTAGCGCTAACATGGCTGTTTATAGAGCCCTTCTTGAACATGGTGATAAAGTTATGGGAATGAATCTTTCCAATGGTGGTCACTTAACTCATGGACATAAAATGTCTTTTAGTGGACAAGATTATGAAATAGTTGATTATGATGTAAATGTTGATACTGAAAAAATTGATTACGACGAATTAGAAAAGAAAATATTAAATGAAAAACCTAAGATGGTTATTGCTGGAGCTTCAGCTTATTCAAGAATAATAGATTTTAAACGTTTTAGAGAAATATGTGATAAAGTAGGAGCCTATCTTATGGTAGACATGGCTCACATTGCTGGATTAGTAGCAACTGGACTACATCCTTCTCCAGTACCTTATGCTCATGTAGTAACTACAACAACTCATAAAACTTTACGTGGTCCAAGAGGTGGATTAATTCTTACAAATGATCCTGAAATAGCTAAAAAAATAGATAAAACTATTTTCCCTGGTATACAAGGTGGCCCACTTATGCATGTTATTGCAGCAAAAGCAGAATGCTTTTATGAAGCATTACAACCAGAATTTAAAACTTATCAAATGCAAGTTTTAAAAAATATAAAAACTTTGGCAGAAACATTATCAAATGCAGGATTTAGAATTGTATCTGGAGGAACTGATAACCATTTAATTTTAGTTGATGTAAAAAGTGGTTCAAACTTAACAGGAAAGGAAGCTCAAAATTTACTTGATTCAATTCATATAACAACTAATAAAAATACTATTCCTGGTGATAAGGAAAGTCCGATGGTAACTAGCGGAATAAGACTTGGAAGTCCAGCTATGACAACAAGAGGGTTTAAAGAAGATGAATTTAGACAAGTTGGAGAAATAATAGCCAAAGCCTTAAAAAATCCAGATAATAAAGAATTATTAGATAATTTGAGTAAGCAAGTATTAGAACTAACTAGTAAGTATCCACTTTGGTATTGAGGTTTATATGTCTAAGTGGGATAAAGATTATATAAAATTATGTGAAACTATTTTAGATACTGGAAAAGAAGTAATAAATAGAACTGGGGTAAATACGATTAAAATACCAAGTTATCATTTGCAATTTGATTTATCAAAGGAGTTTCCTTGTCTTACGACTAAACAACTATACTTTAGGCAAGCAATTTTAGAAATGCTTTGGATATATCAAGCTCAATCAAATGATGTAAGGTGGCTTCAAGAGAGAAATGTTCATATTTGGGATGAGTGGGAAATTGCTGAAGATGGAATATGGAGAGCAACGCAAAATGTTTTGGAAAATGGGAAAGTTGTTAAAAAAAATATAGAAAAAGATTTTGGAAAAAAGTATGCTCATACTATAGGAACAGCTTATGGTTACATTGTGAAAAAATATGATTTAATGAATAAGCTTTTAAATACTTTGAAAAATAATCCTATGGACAGAAGACTTGTTATATCACTTTGGCAAGATAAATATTTAGATACAGCAGTTTTACCTAGTTGTGTATGGTCAACTGAGTGGGATGTATCGGATGGTTATTTAAATATGTGGGTTCATCAAAGAAGTTGTGACGTTCCTTTAGGACTTCCCTTTAATGTTACACAATATGCAGTTTTACTTTCTTTAGTTGCTCATGTAACAGGATATAAGCCTGGAACGATAGACTATAGTATCAAAGATGCCCATATATATGTAAATCAAGTTGATGGAATTAAGGAGCAAATTGCTAGATTTAAAAAAGATGGAGACTATGAAGCTCCGAAGCTTTGGATAAATCCTGAAATTAAAAATTTTAAAGATTTTGACAATTCTCAGGATTTAAAAGATATTAAAATTGTGGATTATAAACATTTGGGGCCTATTAAGTTCCCAATTACACAGTAGGTGATTAAATGATAAGTATAATTGCTGCTATAGGCAAAAATAATGAACTTGGTAAAGATAATAAATTAATTTGGCATATTAAAGATGATTTAATTAATTTTAAAAATATTACTATGGGTAAAAAAGTTATAATGGGGACAAATACTTATTTTTCTCTGCCTAAGAAACTTGAAGGAAGAGAATATATACTGTTGTCAGATAGTTTAGAAAGTATTCCTAATGGAGTGGTTTTTAATGATTTTGAAAAATTACTATCATATTTAAAGACACTTGATGAAGAAGTAATGATTATAGGAGGAGCTTCTATTTATAAACTATTTTTACCACTAGCAGATAAACTTTATTTGACTGAAATTGATGCTGAATCTGAGGCTGATGCTTATTTTCCAGCTTTTAATAAAAATGATTATAAAACAGTATCTTTAACTAATAAACAAAATGGTAATTTAAAGTATAAATTTGTTGTATATGAAAGGTGATTGTATGAAAAGAGGAAAATTAATTGTTATTGAAGGAACTGATTGTTCAGGAAAAGAAACACAAGTTAAAAAAGCTGTTCAAATATTTAAAGATAAAGGAATAAATATTTATAATTATTCTTTTCCGATGTATGATACTCCGACAGGAAAAATTGTTGGGGGACCTTATTTGGGGAAATCTTATATTTGTGACGGATGGTTTGAAGAAGGAGCTGCAAATGTTGATCCTTTAACTGCTAGTGCTTATTATGCTGCAGATCGAAGATACAATATTGGTATTATAAATAAACATTTAGAAAATGGAGATATCGTAATTTTAGACAGATATGTTGAATCTAATATGGCTCATCAAGGTGGTAAAATAGCTAGTAAAGAAGAAAGAGAAAAAATGTATCAAAAATTAGATTTATTGGAATTTGGAATTATGGAACTTCCAAGGCCTGATGCTGTTATCTTTTTATATATGCCTTTTGAATATGCTGCAATTCTTAAGAAAAATCGAGCAGAAACCCCAGATCAACATGAATCTAATAAAGCTCATTTACAACAAGCAGAGAATGCGTATTTAGAATTAACTGAAAAATATGGTTATATAAAAATTAATTGTGTTAAAGATGATGTAATTAGAACAATAGAGAATATTAATGATGAAGTCGTAAAGACAATAGAGGATTTAATAAAATGAATATAGAAGAATACAACTATGATTTACCAAAAGAATTTATTGCTCAGACACCTTTAAAGAATCGTAGCGATTCTAAATTATTATTACTTAATAAAGAAAATGGTAATATTAAAGAAGATGTTTTTAAAAATATTGGAGATTATTTACAACCTGGAGATTATTTGGTTTTAAATGATACTAAAGTGATTCCAGCTCGACTTATTGGTGAAAAAGAAGATACAAAGGCTGTAATTGAATTACTGCTTTTAAAAAATATTGAAGGAGATATTTGGGAATGTTTAGCTAAGCCTGGAAAAAGATTACATGAAGGAACTATTATAGTTTTTGGAGATTCTTTATTAAAAGCTAAAGTGATAGAAAAAAAAGATGAAGGAATAGTTCATGTTAAATTATTATATGATGGTATTTTAATGGAAATATTAGAAAAACTTGGAACTATGCCTTTACCTCCTTATATTCATGAGAAACTAAATGATCAATCTCGTTATCAGACTGTTTATGCTAAAAACCTTGGCTCTGCAGCGGCTCCGACAGCTGGGCTTCATTTTACTACAGAATTATTAGATAGTTTGAAAGCTAAAGGCGTAAATATTTTATATGTTACTTTGCATGTTGGCCTTGGTACTTTTCGTCCTGTAGAAGAGGGAGATATTACTAAGCATAAAATGCATAGTGAATATTACATCATGACTAAAGAAGTTGCGGATACTCTAAATAAAGCTAAAGAAAATAATAAAAATATTTATGCTGTTGGGACTACTTCAACTAGAGTACTTGAAACCGTTATAAAAAAGTATGGAAAATTTATTGCCTGTTCAGGTGAAACAGATATATTTATTTATCCTGGTTTTGAATTTAAAGCAATTGATGGATTAATAACTAATTTTCATTTGCCTAAGAGCACTTTACTTATGTTAGTTTCAGCTTTATCTAAGAAAGAATATATTTTAAATGCTTATGAATATGCCAAAAAACATAATTTTAGATTTTTTTCCTTTGGAGATGCTATGTTTATAAAAAAAGATATTTAAAAAGAGCAAATTTAATTTTTGCTCTTTTTTTATCATTTTTCTGTTCTAGATATTTAATTAATTAAATTGTTTAAAACCTATTTTCTTCTAGAGCTATTTTGTCTAGTTTTTTTATTAGTGTTCTATTTAAAATCAACTGTTAAACTAAGGGAGAAGGTGCAATTGAAAATCTATATCCAATTAGTTGCATAAATGTTAAATGTTAAAAGTATACAAAAAAGTATACTTTTTCTTGTATTAATTGCTTTTTACATGCTAAAATTATAATGGAGGGTAGATATGGAAAAATATGTATATTTGTTTAGTGAAGGTAATAAAGATATGAAAAACCTTCTTGGAGGTAAAGGAGCTAATTTAGCAGAAATGACTAAAATAGGCTTACCAGTTCCAAAAGGTTTCACTGTTACTACTGAAGCTTGTAATAAATATTATGATGATAGCAAAGTATTAGCTGAAGAAGTTATTAAACAAATAAAGGAAAGTTTAAGTAAACTTGAAGAAGCAAGTGGCAAAAAATTTGGTGACTTAGAAAATCCACTTTTGCTTAGTGTAAGAAGTGGAGCTAGAGCCAGTATGCCAGGAATGATGGATACTATATTGAATTTAGGATTAAATGATCAAATAGCACAATCATTTGCTTTAAAAATAAATAATAAAAGATTTGTCTATGATTCTTACAGAAGATTTATTCAAATGTTTGCTGATGTTGTAAAAGGATATTCGAAAAGTAAATTTGAAACTATTATAGATGAAGTAAAAGCTCAAAAAGGTGTTAAAAACGATATTGATTTAGATGAAAATGATATGTTTAATTTAACAAATAAATTTAAGCAAGCTTATAAAGAATTTGCAGGAGAAGATTTTCCTCAAGATCCTTTTGTTCAATTAATTGAAGCAGTAAAGGCAGTATTTAGAAGCTGGAATAACGAAAGAGCTATTTATTATAGAAAAATAAATGAGATTCCATCAAGTTGGGGAACTGCTGTAAATGTTCAAGAAATGGTTTATGGAAATAGTGGTAAAAATTCTGGTACGGGTGTAGCATTTACTAGAAATCCTGCAACTGGAGAAAAGAAATTATTTGGAGAATATTTAATCAATGCCCAAGGTGAAGATGTTGTAGCTGGTGTTCGTACTCCTTCTTCAATTGAAACACTTAAAGAAGAAATGCCAGAAATATATGAAGAGTTTTCAAAAATAGCTACACAATTGGAAGATCATTATAGTGATATGCAAGATATGGAATTTACTATTGAAAACGGAAAACTGTTTATTTTACAAACTAGAAACGGAAAGAGAACTGCCTTGGCTGCGGTTAAAATTGCTGTTGATTTAGTTCATGAAGGAAAAATAAGTAAAGAAGAAGCTATTTTAATGGTTGAACCAAAACAATTAGATACATTATTACATCCTACATTTACAGAAGAGTCTTTAAAGACAAGTCAAATAATTGGCAAAGGTTTGGCTGCTTCACCTGGAGCTGGTGTGGGAAGAATATTCTTTAATGCTCACGATGTAATTGAAAATAAGAAAAAAGGAATAGATTCAATACTAGTTCGTTTAGAAACTTCACCTGAAGATATTGAAGGTATGGACTCTAGTAACGGTGTTTTAACTATAAGAGGAGGTATGACATCTCATGCTGCTGTTGTTGCTAGAGGGATGGGTATTTGTTGTGTAAGTGGTGCATCAAATTTAATTATTGATGAAGAAAACAAAACTATTAAAACGGAAGATGGCAAAATTTTTAGTGAAGGAGATTATATATCTATAGATGGTTCTACAGGCAATATTTATGCTGGAGCTCTTGAAATGCAAGAAGCCTCAATAAGTGGAGCTTTTGAAGAATTTATGACTTGGGTTGATGATACTCGTGTTCTTAAAATTAGAACTAATGCTGATACAGTAAAAGATGCCATGCAAGCTCGAAAATTTGGGGCAGAAGGAATTGGTTTGTGTCGTACAGAACATATGTTTTTTGAAAAATCACGTATTTTTAGTTTTAGAAAAATGATTTGTGCAACTGATACTATAGAAAGAGAAAAAGCTTTAGAAGAAATTTTGCCTTATCAAAGAAAAGATTTTGAAGGACTTTTTGAAGTAATGGCTCCATATAGTGTGGTTATAAGATATTTAGATCCACCTTTACATGAATTTTTACCTAAAACAAAGGAAGAAATAGAACAACTAGCTGAAGATTTAAATAAGAGTGTTTATGAACTTGAAGAAGTTATTGCCTCTTTAAAGGAATTTAATCCGATGATGGGACACCGTGGTTGTCGTTTAGCAATAACTTATCCAGAAATTGCTAGAATGCAAACAAAGGCTGTTATTGAAGCCGCTATCAATGTAACTAAAAAAGGTATTAAAGTTGTGCCTGAAATAATGATTCCTTTAGTTGGAACATCTAAAGAATTAGAATATGTTAAAAATATTGTGGTAGAAGAAGCTAATAGGATTATCTCTTCATCTGATTGTGAACTTAAATATGAAGTAGGTACAATGATTGAAGTACCAAGAGCAACTTTAATTGCTGATGAAATTGCTAAACATGCTGATTTCTTTAGTTTTGGAACTAATGATTTAACACAAATGACATTTGGTTTTAGTCGTGATGATGCTGGTAAATTCTTAAAATCTTATTATGATAAAGACATTTTGGATTTTGACCCATTTGCAAGAATAGATTTTGATGGTGTTGGTAAACTTATGGAAATAGCAGCAAGTAAAGGAAGAAGTGTTAATCCTAAACTTAGTTTGGGAATTTGTGGTGAACATGGCGGAGATCCTGCTAGTATTGAATTTTGTCATAAGCTTCATTTTGATTATGTTTCATGTTCACCTTATCGTGTTCCGATTGCTAGATTGGCTGCAGCTCAAGCCACTATACATGAAAAGAATAATAATTAGTTTATATTAATATACTTTAGACCAAGATTTTTAAAATTTTGGTCTTTTTTGAGTATTGATAGTGTTTTAAAAAAATGAACTAAGAGTTTTATTTTTGCTCTATAAATGATATAATCCTTGTAAAAGGAGTAATGGATAATGGAAATGAAAAAAGTTCAACAAGAAATTTTTCAAAATAAAGTGAATAAGGGCTTTAATGTAACGGATGTTAACAAAGAATTTTGTTTATTATATGGTGAGGTGGCTGAAGCTTATGAAGCTTGGAGAAAAAAGAAAGATGATTTAGGCGAAGAGTTAGCTGATGTTGCTATATATTTAATGGGGTTATCAGAAATATTAGGATTTGATTTAGAAAAAGAAATTCTTAATAAGATTTCTAAGAATGAAAAACGAGTTTATAAAAATATTGATGGTGTAAATGTCCGAGTAAAAGGGTAAAATTAATTTTTATTAATTATTTTAAAAAGGAATTATAGAGGTTTGTATGGGAAAATTGGCTAATTTGATTTATATGATTGATTTATTGAATACTGGAAATGTTTATTCAGTAAAAAAATTATCACAAAAAATTGGAGTAACTGAAAGAATGATAAGGTACTATAAGGATGAAATATGCAAATCTGGGATAAATGTTGAGACTTTTAAAGGACCAAATGGTGGATATTTTGTGTTGCATGAAGGCAATAGGTATTTAACTTTAAATAAATATGATATTAAGTTACTAAATTATATTTTTGAGTTTTTACAAGATAATAATTTTATTTATCTAGAAAAATATTTTGAATTAATTAATAAAATTAAACAAATTAATTCAATAAATGAAGATAGAAATAGTTTTTTATCTATTATGGATATGAATACCTTTGTTGATAAAAAAGAAAGTATTATAGATGAAAAAATAAAAAAATCACAAAAAATTGAAATTGTTTATAGAGATATTGATAAAAAGACAACACGAAGAGTTATTTATCCTTTGCAAATATTTAAATATAAAAATTCTTATTATGTTACTGCATATTGTGAACTTAGAAAAGATATTAGACATTTTGAAATTAATAGAATACTTAGTATAATATAATAGAGACAAAATATTTCCTAATCTTATGATATAATTCTTCTAAAGGAGAAAAATGAGATTATTATGGTAAAAATTGTATAATCTTATGATATTAATAAAAAGTATGGAACAAACAAATATTTTCGAAAATTATAAGAAATCATTAAAACAAAAATATAATGCTGTATGTTTTGATATTGATGGCACCTTAACTATTCAAGGTTCTCATAAAATTGATTATAGAGCCATTCAAATGATTGCGAATTTGTTATCAAGAAAAATACCTGTAGTTCTTATAACAGGTAGAGGTGAAACTGGTTTAATCGATTTAAAAAAAGATATATATTTGACATTAAAAAACGATTTTTTCTTATCCAAAAATGATTTTAAACGATTTTATGTTTTGACAAATGATGGGGCAAGAATGTTTTACAGTGATAAAAATATAGATATGGATATTCTTACAGAAAATACCTATATTTCTGATTATAATGAATTAAAGCAACTTAACGATATTAATTTAAAAATAATTGATTTAATAGATAAATATAAGCTAAATAAAATATGTGATATAACATATTCTAAAGATTTAAAAACTGATATAATTTTAAATATAAGAATAGTTTTTAAATCTGAAGCTTCAAATGAAATTGTACATGTTTTTGAAACAGTTAAAAATTATATTAAAGAAAATAATTTTGAAAGTTTAAAAATTACTAGGGGACTTTTTAAAGGAAAAAGTGTAATTCAAATAGGGACTGCTACAAAAGATAAAGCAATTGCTAAAGTTGAAAAAATGATTGGCGTGCCAAAAGATTCTATGATTCGAGTTGGTGATTGTGGAGATGTTTGTGGAAATGATTTTGCTATGTTAGATTGCAAACAGGGATATAGTGTGGATAAAACTAGTGGAAAATCTGATTCTTGTTTTCCAATTTTTGATAATGAAGGAAATATATTGACTGGTGTAGATGCGACTCTTTATCTTATGAAAAAAGTAAAACTTTTAACAACCGTTTGTTTGGAAAAAGCTAGTAAAGATGAATATACTTATAAATATGCTCAAATTGAAAAAGAAATAATTTTAGAAAGAAATAAATACTTGCATATTTTTAATAATATTATAAATGCTAATTTTAACGTAATAAATGGGATTAATGGATTATTTGATGAGTTTAGTGGAAGTATTAAAATTCCAATGTATGAATGGATTCTTTTGAAAAATAGTTTTTTTAAGAATTTGTGGGCAACAAATGAAAATGATAATTTGTGTTATTCTATTAGAGATGATAATAATTATTTATTAAGAGGTTCAAAGACTTATTATTATTTTTTAGCAAATAGGCAAAGCATTAATGACAATGATCTTACGACTAAACAAAATGTTTTGACTTGGTATATTAATTATTTAAATTTTTTTAGCGAATCTTTAAATGCTATTAATTTATCAGATAATTTAAATGAACAAATTAATAAAAAATTTATTTTGGGGATTTTAGACAATTGTAGAAATGTTTTACTGATATTGATTAATCACATGTTGGTTTCTAAATATAATGATGAGAATATTCTTCTTAATTTATCAATAGAAAATAATAATGCTTTTTGTGAAATTTATAATGTACTTTTAATTATTGAAAATTTAATGGCTAATTTGTGTTTTAATGTAAACTTTATCTTTAATAAAGAAGAAATCTTTAATGCTGTAAAAAATACTTGTTTTGTTTTAAAAAAAGACTTTGAAGTATTTAAGGATTCACCAGACAAGGGAAACTATTCTAAAGAGTTTAGAACGTATAGAGAAATAGATAATTTTGCTGAAAACTATATAACTGTTTGTTTATATAACGAAAAAAATAATAATTTAAATAATTCTGTTTGTGGTTTAAGTTATGGTGGAATAGAATTACCTTTAATAAGTAAAGTAATAAATGATAATTATATTGATAATGTGTTAATATTGAAGTTTAATAAATGCGTATCTGGTTATGCTAATAAACAATTGTTGGATTTAAGAAATTTTAATATTTATGATTTTGGTGGTATTGAAGGATTAGATAAGCTAAATACTTCAAATATCGATTTGTTTGATGACAATGTTTTAACTGGTAAAACTTTACAATTAGCAATTAATTCTTTATATGATTGTGGTATATCGGTTAATAATATTTGTATAGTTAGGTATCCAAGTGTTAATAGAATAGATCAAATGTTTATGAAAGGACATAGTGCAGTTGATTTTAAACTTTTTTTTGATTATATAAATGGTTTGTGTTTTAATAGTCCTTATAGTTGGCGAGATCATAACAAAAATAATTCTTACGAGGATTCTTTAGGTGTATTTGATTTAAATAGAAAAAAAATTATTGAATGTTTGCTAAAAAATCATGATTATATGGAATTAAGCGAAGTTGGAAATTTTGGAAGGAGATTGGTAAAATGAGAATTGTAAGTATAGGAGATTTAGTTACTGATTTTTATTATAAAAATAATAAATTATTAGGAGTAAATGGTGGTATGACTTCCCATAATATAATTGCTAATTTATCAAAAATGAATTTTAATACTGCTATATTTGGGGTTTGTGGAAATGATATGACTGGAAAAATTGCCATAAAGAGTTTGAAAGATTTAAATGTTGATACAAATGATGTTAAAGTTATGGATAAATTAAATACACGCTGTTTTCACGTTTCTTATTTTGAAGAAAATGGTTCTTTGTCTTTTAGTTCAAAAAAAAGATGTCCAAAATGTAATAATAAAAAATGGTATGAAACAAGTGCAATTGATCCTGAGTATGTTTTAAATAATATTTTAAAAGACGATGTTCTTGTATTTGACAATTTAAATGATAAAAATCAAGTTATTATAGATAATTGTGAAAATAAAAAAGTTTTGGATTTGGGTCAATATTTTGAATTTGAAAATATGCATTCTGAAGAAATAATCAGAAAAATTCAAAACAAATTTGAAATTTTAAACTTGAATGAAAGAGTTTTCCATTTTTTGATTAAAAAATTAAATGTAAATAATGAACTTGAACTGTATAGAATTTTAAAACCGAAATTACTTACTATTACTTTAGGTGATAAGGGTGCTATTTTTATTTTTGATAATAATGAGCAAAAATTTTCACTAAAAAGAAAAGGAAATGTTGTTGATCCTACTGGAGCTGGAGATGCTTTTGTGTCTTGCTTAATAAGAGAAATTGTCAAAAGCAACTTTGTATATGATGAAAACGATTTTAGAAAATGGTATGAAAATTCTAATAAATTAACAGAAAAAGTTGTAAGCAAGATGGGAGCAAGAGGACATTTAAAATCGTTATATAAAATAAATGAAATTTTAGGAGAATGTACTTGTGATAATTTTACTATAACTGACAGAAAACAAATAAAAAGATGTAATATAAATATAAACAATTTAGAGAAGAGAATAAAAAATGCTATTAATTCATCATCAGCTTTCAAAATAAAAAATATTAATCTTAGTGAGTCAGATAACTGTCTTTTTGTTGGTACTGGAGGTTCTTATGCCGGCGCTTTATTTGCTTCAAAAATTGTAAATCAGTTATTTGGCTGCAATACTTATTCTTTACTTCCAAGGGATGTGTTATATAGAAATAATGCTAAAATAGACAAAGTTTTTTTATTTACTTATTCTGGAACTACTGCAGATATTATAAATTGTATTAGAGATTTTGATAAAAATAAAATCTATTTTATTACCAAGGGCGATACTTGTAGTGTTGTAACAAAAACTGCTTGTTTAAAAAGTAATATAATTAGTTATAGATCTAGTACCAATAAAGGAAAAGAAAGAGGATTTTTGTCTTTTGAAGGTTCTGTGGCACCAGCATCAATATTTCTTAAATATTATTTAGATGAAAAAAATATAAACTTAGATTTAAATCTATTTGTTGAAAATAGTGTAAAATATTGGAATAGTTATTTTAAAAATTTTTTTGATAATAATAATTTTGCTAAAGATATTTGTAAATTTGGAATGATCAATATTTTTGGTGGAGATTATACTTGGTCAGCTTGCTGTGATTTAGAAAGTAAGATTATTGAATCAGGTATAATAAATTGTATTGTTCATGAAAAGAAAAATTTTTCTCATGGCAGATTTATTAATTATGAAAATTTGAATAATATATATTCAATATATTTTAAACAAAAAATAACCGACAATTATGAAAAAGAACTTTTAAATTATCTTAGAACTAATATTTTATTAGTTGAAAGTCAATTTGAAGGAATTTTAGCAGAATTTGATTTGTTAATTGCATCACAATATATAATATATTATTTGGGCAAAACTTTGGATATTGATGTATCAAAACCAAAATATTCTGATGATGCAATGAAAATTTATTTTTATAAAAAAGGACTTTAAGTTCAAAAAAAATAATGTTGTAGACAAAATGCAACATTATTTTTATTTGGGATATGGTTTAATACGTTTCTAGAAAGGAGGAAAGGAATAAAATGGGGCTAGTTTGATAGAAAGGAGAATAATGAAAACAAAAAATACTTTTTATGAAAGATTTGTTAAAGACTCTTTAATAGAATGTTTTTGTCTTTCTAAATATCATAAAAATTTTGTTTTTAAAAGTCTAGATGATCTTTTTATAAACGTAAAAAATATTAAACTTAATTCTTTTAATATTAATAGATTATTAAAGGAAATGTTTAAAAACTATAGCCATTTGCATTTTTCTATAAATAAAATAGAAACTATTATTTTAAATAGAAATTATTTAGTACAAATAATAGTAAATATAAATGGTGTATTGGTAACTAAGGATATTTTTTTAGAACAAGGTTCATTTTTATTTCCTTTAGGTAAAATAAGTGATTATGAAAGTGAAGTGCTAAATAAAAGCCTTAAGATAAGAGTATTTACAAATGAGGAAAATATAGCTCAGCTTTTTACGAATATAATTTATCGAAAAAATGTTTCTCTTAATGTTATGTGGAAGCTTTTAAAAATAATTAATGATAATGAAATAGATTGGTTTTTATTTGTGAGACTTTTTCAAAATATTTGCACTTGTGAAGAAATAAAAATAGATACTAATAAAATACGGAAAAAAATAAATAAATATGAAAATAGTAAATCGTGGAAGGAAAGATGGACTTTATATGAAAACAAAAACAGTTTTGTTACAATTTCATTTGAAGATGTAATAGAAATGCTTATGAAAATTACAAATATTATTGAAGTATGGATTGGGGGAAAATTAAATGAAAAAATTAATTTTTAGTATGGCACTTGTTTTATTTTTTATTAATAATTGTAGAGCTTTATCTTATCAAGGGACATTTAAAGGAGGATTAGTTATTGATGGTGTTTATGTTAAAAAAATAGATAAAAATGGTAATGTTGAAGATAAAAAGGCTCAGTTTATTGTAAATAGTGAAAATGAATTTGTTTATTGTCTTGAGCCTTTTGTGAAAGTAAAGTTAAATACGCAGTATGATATTTATGAAGAAGATTATTTAAAAGTTTTAAATATGAGTGAAGAGATGTGGAAAAGAATTAATTTACTAGCTTATTATGGCTATTTATATAAAGACAATTTATATGATCATACTGATTATAAATGGTACTATATAACGCAAATGTTAATATGGCGATCAATAGATAATGAAGGAAAATTTTATTTTACAACTTCTTTTAAAGGAAATATAGATGAAAATTTATTTGCTAGGGAAATATTAGAAATAGAAAATTTAGTCAGAAATCATGATGCTATTCCAGAATTTCAAATTCCTAGTCTTTATGTTGGAGATGATGTTACTCTTTTAGATAAAAAAGGAGTTTTAAATAATTTTGAAGTTACTTCCAAGAATGCTATTATAGAAAATAATAATATTAGTTTTAAAGTTCTTTCTGAAGAAATGATTATTTCTCTTTCTAAAAAAGAACAAGAAAGTAAACCATTAGTTTATATTAGTGAAGATAGTCAAAATATATTAATTGGCAGAGCATCATTTCCAGTTCAAGCAAATTATTTAATAAAAGCGACATTACCTGTTGGTAGTATTAAAATTATAAAATATGGTGAAAAAGTTAAGATCGACAAGGAAGAGTTTTATTACTACTATGATCTTATTGCTAATATTAAATTTAATTTATATGATCAAAATAATGCTTTAATAGAATCAAAATATACTGATCAAAATGGAGAAGTTATATTTGATAATTTACCAGCTGGGAAGTATATTATAAAAGAAGAAAATAGTAATAGTAATTATGTTATTAATGATGAAGCTTATGAAGTAGAGCTTAGTAAAGATGATAATAATAAAATAATATCTAAAGAATTAAAAATTAAAAATCATTTAAAAAAGGGACAAATAATAATATTAAAAAAAGATTTTAATACAAATAAACCACTTGCTAATACTAAGTTTGGACTTTATAAAGATGATACTTTAATATATTCTGGATATACAAATGAAGAGGGATATTTAAAAATTGATAACTTACCATTTGGACATTATAAAATTGTAGAATTAGAGGCAAATGAAGGATATATTTTAAATGAAGAAGTTCAAGATATTACTTTGGATGATTCAGTATGGGAAAAGAAAATAGAAATATTTAATATTCCTGATACTGAGATTATATTTAATATAGAAATTTTATATGCTGATTTTAAAAAGAAATTAAGAATGATCTAATTAAAGAATTAGCATTCTTTTTTATTTGTCTTTGTGGTATAATGTTTTTTGAGGTTTTGTTTATGTTACGTAGTGAAGTAGATAGAAATAAATTAAGTCCAATGATGGCTCAGTATATGGAAATAAAAGATAAGTATCCAGATGAGCTAGTTTTTTATCGTTTAGGGGACTTTTATGAAATGTTTTTTGATGATGCATTAATTGCTTCAAGAGAACTTGAACTTACTTTAACAGGAAGAGTGGCTGGTTTAGAAGAAAGAGTACCAATGTGTGGTGTGCCTCACAATAATGTTAAGTCATATATAGAAAAGCTAGTAAATAAGGGCTATAGAGTAGCTATTTGTGAACAACTTGAGGATCCTAAAACAACTAAAGGAATGGTTAAAAGAGGAATAATTGATGTAATTAGTAAAGGGACTATAGCAGATAATGATTTATTAAGTGAAAGAGATTCTTCTTATATTGCTGGAATACTTTTTTTTACTGATAGTATACTTTTCACTATTTTAGATATATCGACTGGTTATTTAGCTACTTTAAGTATTCCTAATGATGAAGAAAAGTTAGTTAATCAAATTTTAGAATTAAATTTAAAAGAAATCGTTTTAGTAGATAATCTAAAAACTAATTTAATTAGTTTACTTAAAAATACTTATGGTATTGAGGTAACTATAAATTCAGAATTTTTATGGGATAAATATACAAAGTTATTAGATACAATATCTGATGCTAGAGTTAAAAGTGGGGTTGCACATTTATTTTATTACTTGGATGTTCGTCAGTTAAAAGATTTAAGTCATATAATGAATATTAATTATTTACATAAAAATGATTATTTGGAAATGGACGTACATAGTATAAGAAATCTTGAATTAGTAGAAACATTAAGATTAAAAGAAAGAACCTATTCTTTAATATGGCTTTTAGATAAATGTAAAACAGCGATGGGAAGTAGAAAACTTAAAAATTGGCTTTTAAATCCACTTAAAGATGTAAAAAAAATAAATGATAGATATAATAGAATTGAAAAATTAAATAATGAGTTTATTTTAAAAGATGAATTAAGACTAGCACTTTATGAAGTGTATGATATTGAAAGATTAGCAGGAAAAGTCATAAACGGTTCTTTAAACGCAAGAGATTTATTACAATTAAAAAATAGTTTAGCAGTTTTACCTAAAATTAAAGAAATAGTTGGAAAACTCGGATTTGATTATGAAATTAATACTCATGATGAAATTTATAATTTATTAGATAAAGCTATTGTTGATGATCCTCCATTAAGCATTAAAGATGGATATATGATAAAAGAAGGGTATAGTGCTAAACTAGATGAATTAAAAGAAATTAGAAGTGGTGGAAAAAACTTTGTAGCTTCTTTTGAGGCTAAAATAAAAGAAGAAACTGGTATAAAAAGTTTAAAAGTTGGATTTAACAAAGTATTTGGTTATTATATTGAAGTTCCTAATGGAAGTAAAAATCTAGTTAAAGATGAATTTAATTGGTTTAGAAAGCAAACTTTAACTAATTGTGAAAGATATATTTCTCCGGATTTAAAAGAAAAAGAAAGTATGATTTTGAATGCTGAAGAAAACATAATAAATTTAGAATATGATTTATTTTGTGAAATTAGGAAAATAATTAAAGCTGAAGTACCTAAGTTAAATGAAACAGCTAATATTTTAAGTGATATTGATGCTATAACTTCTTTAGCAGTATGTAGTGAAGAATATAATTTAGTAAGACCTGTTTTAACTTGTGAGCATACTATTAATATTAAAGATGGAAGACATCCAGTTGTGGAAGTAGTTAGTAAAGAAGAGTATGTTCCAAATGATTGCTTGATGGATAATGGAATAAATACTCTTTTGATAACGGGGCCTAATATGAGTGGTAAATCTACTTATATGAGACAGCTTGCTATTATTATAATTATGGCTCAAATGGGATCATTTGTGCCAGCTAAAAGTGCAGTTTTACCTATTGTAGATAAAATTTTTACGAGAATTGGAGCTAGTGATGATCTAGTAAGTGGTGAGTCAACATTCATGGTAGAAATGAAGGAAGCTTGTAATGCAATTCATAATGCTACTAATAATAGTTTAATTTTGTTTGATGAGCTTGGAAGAGGTACTGCAACTTATGATGGAATGAGTTTAGCTCAAGCAATCTTGGAATACATTAGTGAAAATATTGGCTCATTTACTTTATTTTCTACTCATTATCATGAACTAACTAAACTTGATAAAAAGTTTAAAAATATTAAAAATGTTCATGTTTCAGCAATAGAAAATGGGAATCAAATAACATTTTTACATAAAATCAAAAATGGAGCAGTTGATAAAAGTTATGGTATTCATGTTGCTAGACTTGCTAAGATGCCAGATTTGTTACTTGATAGAGCTGAAGAAATATTAGCAGAATATGAAACTAATGCTAAAAAGAAAAATCCAGAAGAAAAAATTCAATTAGCTATGGATTTTGATCCAGTTGTTAAAAAAGATGATATAATAAAAGAAACAATAGATAAAATAGATGTTTTAAATACTACACCAATGGAAGCACTTAATATACTATTTGAATTAAAGCAAAAAATAAAAAAGAGTGAGTAATATGAAGTTAAAAGATGTAATATTGTTTTTTAAGAATTATTTTAGTGATGAGAAAAAAATGGCTGTTAAAGCTTTTTTCCTTCTTTTACTAACTTCATTGTTTGGTATGTTATATGGTTTTTTAATAGGAACTGCCATTGATAAAACTAGATTAAATGAATTTAATTTGGCTATTATATTACTACTTGCATTAGCTCTTTTAAATATCTTAGACAGTCTTATATTTGCTAAATATAGTGAAATATATATGGAAAAATGTGCTAATAATATGATGGAGAAAATAGGCATTTCAATTTATGAAAAGGTTGGTATGTTACCATCTAAAGCTTTTGAAGAAAAATCAAGTGGTGAATTTATAAATCGAATAATAAATGATTCTTCCACAATTACTGGATCTTTTAGGGGAATTTTAAATATCATTGTATCTTTATTTACTTCTCTTGTTGTATTTATCTATATATGTTTTAATTCATTTGTTGTAGCTATAGAAATAATAATATATTTAGTAGTATTTTATTTTGTTTCTCACAAATTTTTACCTATTGTTAAAGAAAACCAAAAAGAAATAAATAAAGAAAAAGATATTGCTGTAGCAAATATATCTGAAAGTGTAAGAGGAATAAGAGAAATTAGAGCTTTGGGGATTAGAAAAAGTATGAATGATCATTTTGAAAAGCTAGTTAAAAATGTTTATGCTAAAATAAATAAACAAATGCTTGTTGAAAAAAATTATTATGCTTTAGTAAATGTAATAAATATTTCTTTAGAACTTGTAGTATTTATAACTTGTATTTTACTTATTATGAATGAGAAAGTATCTTTTGCATTTTTTATGGCAATGACTTATTATATTTATAAATTTATGAATACCATAGAACTTATGTCGAGTCTTTCAACTAATTATCAAAAAATAAAAGTTTCTATGGAAAGAATAAGTGAGATTTTAGATAATAAATTATATAAAGATGAAACATTTGGAGATGTTTCTAAATCTAATATAGAAGGTAATATAGAATTTAGAAATGTTACATTTAAGTATCCTAATGAACATAAAGAAATTTTTAAAGATTTTAATATAAAAATACCTACAAATAAAAAAGTTGCTATTGTTGGTAAAAGTGGGCAAGGTAAATCGACAATTTTTAATTTACTTCTTAGATATTTTGATATTGATGATGGTGCTATTTTAATAGATAATATACCAATTCAAAATTTTACTGAGAATGCGTTAAGAAAAAATATAGCTATTATTCGGCAAGAACCTTTTATATTTAATAAGACATTAATAGAAAATTTACAAATGGTTGATAGAGATGCGAGTTTAGAAAAAATAAGAAATGTTTGTAAACTTGCAGAAATAGATGATTATATTATGAATCTTCCTAAAAAATATGACACTATGATTGGAGAAGGTGGTATTAATTTATCTGGGGGACAAAAACAAAGACTTGCTATTGCTAGAGCTTTACTTAAAAATAGTAAGATAATTTTATTTGATGAAGCAACGAGTGCTTTAGATAATGAAAATCAAGCTAAGATTAAAAAAATAATTGATAAGTTAGTTGAAAATCATACTATTGTTATAGTTGCACATAGATTGTCTACAATAATAGATGCAGATATTATTTATTTAATTGATAATGGAAAAGTTGTTGATAAAGGAACACATGCTAAGTTATTAAAAGAAAATCCGTTATATAGAAATTTATATATCAATGAAAAATAATATAAAAAAAGAATAGCTTTTGCTATCCTAAGGCAACATCAAATATCATCATTAAAATAAAACCAAATATTGTAAATAAGGCCATAAGGTCTTTTTTTTCATTAGTTTGACTTTCTGGTATTAATTCTTGAACAATTACATAAATCATAGCTCCCCCGGCAAATGCAAGTAGTATTGGTAGTAAAGCATTTATTTTTATAACTAGAATTGCTCCGATAATAGCAGCAATTGGCTCAACAACACCACTTAAAGCCCCCCATAAAAATGCTTTTTTGGCACTCATTCCTTCTCTTCTAAGAGGAAGCGATACTGCTGATCCTTCTGGAAAATTTTGAATACCAATTCCAATTGCAAGTATGATAGCAGCAGAAATTTTTGCTCCAGACAAATGATAGCCGATAGCTCCAAAAGCAACACCAATTGCCATTCCTTCTGGAATATTATGAAGTGTTATAGAAAAGATAAGCATTAAACTCCTTTTTATACTATGAGCATTTGTTTTTTTTATAGTCATTTTGTCAAATATCTTATCTCCAATAAATAATAGTAGTCCTCCTAAAAGTATTCCTAAAGCAACAACAAGCCAAGCTATCATATTTAAATTATTTGCCATTTCTATAGCTGGTGAAAGTAAACTCCAAAATGTTGCTGCTAACATAACTCCTGCAGATAGTCCAAGCATAGCATCTAACATTGTTTTATTTACTTTTTTAAATAAAAAAACAACTGCTGCTCCTAGAGATGTTATACCCCACGTTAAAAGGGCTGCCAATAGAGCTTGAAGGGGATGAGCTAGATTTATAAACCAATTAAACATAATTCCTCCTTATACATTAATAGGTTATGCACTTATATTTTTATTGTGATTTTTAATTAAAACTACTTTTTATACTTTACAAACTTTAATATTATAGATATAATATTTTTTATGTTCAGGAGGTGTTTTTATGTATTTTAATGTTCCAGTTATAATACTTAAAAACTTAGTAATCCTCCCTAATCAAGAAATAAAATTAGAATTAAATAATATCATAAGTGGTAAAACTATAAACGAGGCAACTGCTAATTATAAAGGTGAAGTTTTGATTGTGGCACCAATGGATGCTTTAGAAGAGGATCCAAGTGTTGATGATTTACCTAAAGTAGGTGTTATCGCTAAAATTAAAAATAAAATTGATAATAATGGTATTGTAGAAGTAAAACTTAGAGGCATTAAAAGAGTTGCTGTTGAAAAATATTATCAAGTTAAAAATAAGGACATTCTATTTAGTGAAGTAATGTATATAGATTTACCAGCTTTAGTGGAAGAAGAAGAAAATGCAATCAATAAAAAATTAGTTAAAGTTTTAAAAAAATACATTGATATATCTTCTTGTGTATCTAATGATATATTGACGTTTGTAAATAATGGAAAGAATTTAAATAAAATTACGGACGCTATTGCTTCTTTTTTGCCCTTTAATACATTAAAAAAACTTGAATATATGCAAGAGATAAATCCTATTAAAAGAGCTAAAAATCTTATTAAAGATATGAATGAGGAAATTAAAAGTGTAGAACTAGATAATGAATTAGAGGAAAAAATGGATTCATCTTTACAAAAAGATCAAAGAGAATTTATTTTAAAAGAAAAATTAAAAGTTTTGAAAAAAGAACTTGGAGATGAATCTTGGAAAGATGCTGAAGTTAAAGAATATACAGATATTTTAAGTAAATTAAAAATTAATAAAAAAACTAAGGAACATTTCGCTCATGAAATAAGTAAGTACGAAATTATGAATGAGTCTTCTCCAGAAGTAAGTGTAATGCATAATTATCTTGATTGGGTTTTACATTTACCATGGAATAAGTCTTCTAAAGAAGAAAGTAACTTTGATCAAGTTTATAAGCTATTAAATAAAACTCATTATGGAATGAAAGAAGTTAAGGAAAGAATAAGTGAATATATAGCTATTAAAAATTTAAATAAAAATATACCTAGCCCAATTATTTGTTTGGTTGGTCCTCCAGGTGTAGGTAAAACAAGTATAGCTATGTCAATTGCTTCAGCTTTAAATAGAAGTTTTTATAAGATTAGTGTAGGTGGTCTAAATGATTCAACTGAACTTATTGGAACTAGAAGAACTTATTTAGCATCAAGTCCGGGAAAAATTATTCAAGGAATAAGTAAGTCTGGGACAAATAATCCTTTGATTTTAATTGATGAAGTTGATAAAATGGTAAAAGATTATAAAGGAGATCCAGCATCTACACTTTTAGAAATTCTTGATCCCGTTCAAAATAAGTTGTTTGTTGATAATTATATTGAAGAACCGTTTGATTTAAGTAATGTTTTATTTGTTTTAACTGCTAATAATATTAATGATATACCAAATACTTTAATTGATAGAGTAGAGGTAATAGAATTAAATAGTTATACTATTTTTGAAAAAAAAGATATAGCTAAAGATTATATTTTACCAAAAGTTTTATTGGAAAATATGGTATATGACTCAAAGATTAAATTTACAGATGAATTATTATATTTTATAATTAGAAATTATACAGAAGAATCAGGTGTTAGAGATTTAGAAAGAGTTCTATCTGCTTTAGCTCGTAAAATAACTTTAAATAATGTTAAAGTTTTAAATGAAGAAAGAGTTGTAAAATTACTTGGAAATCCTAAGTTTAAAGAACAAGAAATACTCGAAAAGGAACTAGGAGTAACAAATTTACTTGCTTATACACAAATGGGAGGAATTGTTACTAAATTAGAAGTTGTTGATTGCAAAGGCAATGAAAAAATTACTGTTACAGGTAATGTAGGTAATATTATGAAAGAGAGTATTTCAGTAGTAATAACAATGCTAAAAAATAAATATAAGTATAATTTTCATAACTTAGATTTACATTTTCATTTTTTAGATGCAAGTACTAAAAAGGATGGACCTAGCGCTGGGATGAGTATCGCTGTAAGTCTTTGTAGTATTTTTGAGAAAAAAGTTGTTAGTGATGATATTGCTTTTACAGGTGAACTTTCTTTAAATGGAAATGTTTTAAAAATTGGAGGACTCAAAGAAAAGCTTATTGGTGCATATAATAAAAATATCAAAGTAGTGTATGTGCCTATAAGTAATACTGATGATTTAAAGAATGTGCCAGATTTAATTTTAAATAATATGGAAATTATTCCTGTTAGTAATTTTAATGAAGTATATACAAATATTTTTAAATAATTTATAATTAAAATAAGGAGTTGAGAGGTATGAATTGTAAAGATATTTATGAAAATGTTAAATATCTTGAGCTTTTTAATGCTATAAACTTAGAAATAAACAATGTTACAATAGATACTCGTAAAGTTGTTAGTGGAGATTGTTATATTGGCATTAAAGGTGAAAATTTTGATGGTAATCTTTTGTATGAAGAGGCTTTTGAAAAGGGAGCTACTTTAGCAATTTTAGAAAATATTACTGTTACAGACAGCTTACGAGAGTATTTAATTAAAAACAACAAAAGTATAGTTTTGGTAGAAAATACCATTGAAGCTTTGGGACAAATAGCAAAATATAAACGTAGTTTATTTACTAATCCAGTCGTAGCAATCACTGGTAGTGCAGGTAAAACCAGTACTAAAGATATGGTTTATAGTGTTTTAAAACAAAAACTTAATGTAAAAAAAACTATTGGTAATCAAAATAATCATATTGGTCTTCCTTTAACAATGATGAAGCTAGATAAAAGCTATGATGCTCTTGTACTTGAGATGGGAATGAATCATCGGAATGAAATAAGTTATTTAACTAAAATTGCAAGACCAAATATTGCAATTATAACAAATGTTGGAACAGCTCATATTGGAAACCTTGGAAGTAGAGAAAATATTTTAAAGGCTAAATTAGAAATTCTAGAGGGCTTAGAGCCTAATGGAATACTAATAATAAATAATGATAATGATTTATTACATGAATGGTATTTAAATAATAATCATGATTTTAAAGTAATTACCGTTGGTATTAAAAATAAAAGTGATTATATGGCTTTAAATATTAAAGAACTAGAAAATGGAAGTTACTTTACTTGCAATGATAATAATTATTTTGTTCCAGCTCCAGGAGAACATTTTATTTATAATTCTTTAGTAGCAATTGCAGTTGCAAATATTTTTAATGTTTCTTATGAACTGGTTAAAAATGGTATAAAAGATTTTGAACTTAGTAGTAATAGAATGCATTTAATTAATTTAAATGGGATAATGGTAATTGACGATTCTTATAATGCTAATTATGATTCTATGAGTTATGCTATAAAATATTTAGGAACATTATCAGGAAGAAATATTGCTGTTCTTGGAACAATGAAAGAACTTGGAGATTATTCTTCAAAAATTCATTTAGATATTGGTGCATTAATTAGTAAAGAAGAAATTGATATATTAGTTACTGTGGGAGATGAAGCTAAATATATTAATGAAGGAGCTATTCAAAATGGTTTTTCTAAAAGTAACAGTTATCATTTTGATAGTAACGATGATGTTATAAAATTTTTAAATGAAATTAAGAAAAATGATGATAATATCCTTATTAAAGCAAGTAATTCTTTGAAATTTAAAGAAATTGTGGAAGGAATTACAAAAAACCAACTTTCTTAAGTGAAGTTGGTTTTTAAATGGATAAAAGAAATGGTATAATCAAACAAATAATTGATATAGTGAAAAATGTTTTACAATAAAATAGTTCGAGAGGATCAACAATATCTTTTGGGTTATCTGGAGTTATATATATTTTGATTTCACTATTTATTTTGGGATTAAAAAGAATATTATGATATTTAATTGTATTTTTTATATAATATTCTTCTTTATTTACTATATAGGTGAAATAGTAAGTGTAAATATTTCTCTGATATGTTGTGTTTAATGATTTATTGGTGCATAAGCATTTTCCTGGTATTTTATTTTTTGTTTTTTTATATATAAGGAAACTTTTATAAAAGCTTAAAATAGAAATAGAGAAAAATATTATAAATATTAGTTTTAGATTTTGACTCAATCGTATCACCTTAGTTAAAGTTTACGATATTAATTATTTTTTGTCTATTATTTTCTTTAATAATCTAAAAAATATTGTTATAATTTAGTAAATGGAAGTGATATTATGAAATTAGAATTTAAATTAAAAAGTAAAGATTCAAAAACTATGGCAAGACTTGGAGAAATTACTTATAATGGAAAAAATTATGAAACTCCGATGTTTATGCCTGTTGGAACAAATGCTACGGTTAAAACATTATCTCCGGAAGAATTAAAAGAAGTTGGTTCTGGTATAGTTTTGGCTAATACTTATCATCTATGGCTTAGACCAGGAGAAGATATTGTATCTGCAGCAGGTGGGCTTCATAAATTTATGAATTATGATGGACCTATTTTAACAGATTCAGGTGGTTTTCAAGTTTTTTCTTTAGCAAAGCCTAAAGATATTTCAGAAGAGGGAGTTAAGTTTAAAAATCATTTAAATGGTGATAGCTTATTTCTTACTCCTGAAAAATCAATAGAAATTCAAACTAAACTTGGTAGTGATATAATGATGAGTTTTGATGAATGCGTTAAATGGCCAAGTACTCATGAATATTTAGAAAATAGTGTAGAAAGAACTTTAAGATGGGCTAAAAGAGGAAAAAATGTAAAAAAAGATAATGATCAATTGTTATTTGGCATTGTTCAAGGAGGAGAATATCCAGACTTACGACGTCATTGTGCAGAAGAACTAGTTAAAATGAATTTTGATGGTTATTCTGTAGGTGGTACAAGTGTTGGAGAGGATAAACCGACGATGTATAAGATGGTAGAATATTCAACTGCCTATTTGCCTGAAGATAAGCTTCGTTACCTTATGGGTGTAGGTGATCCAATTGATTTAATTGAAAACTCTATGCGAGGTATTGATATATTTGATTGTGTGTCTCCGACAAGATTAGCAAGACATGGACATGCTTATACTAAATATGGCAAAATAAACATTAAAAATAGTAAATATAAAACTGATTTTACTCCGGTTGATGAATGTGATTGTTATGCATGTAGAAATTATACTAAAGCATATATAAGACATTTAATTACAGCTAATGAAACTTTTGGAGCTAGGCTTTTATCTATTCATAATATTTATTTTCTACATAATTTAATGAAAAAGATTAGAGAAAATATTAAAAATGGTACTATTAAAGAATTTAGAGATGAATTTGTGAAAGATTATTATGGTAATTGCAATGACGAAAATAAATAAATATTTTATAATCGGAACAATAATTTTATTACTTATTTTAATAATTAGTGTAACGACATTTAAAGTAATAAAAAAACATAATGATAAAGTTTTACTGGTAGAAAGTAAATATATAATTGAGCAGGCTAAAAAATGTTACAATGAAAAAAAGTGCAATAGTGATAAAATTACTTTAAAAGAATTATATAATCTTAATTATTTAGATAAACAAGTAAATGGAGTTACAAAAGAATATTATAATGAAAATTCTTATGTTCAAATTGATTCAAATAATTATAAATTTATAATAGAAAGCTAAAAAGATTCATTTTGAAGAATCTTTTTTGTTTATTCCAAGCATGCCACCAAAGATACTACATAGCAATAAAATCAAATAATAAATAAATGTTGAAAGACTAAAAATATTTTTATTAGTAAAAAGGTTAATTATAATAAGTATTAAAAGAAATAAACAACCATTTTTTAAACCAGCTATGTAACCTTTAGAAGTAACCTTTTTACCACTTTTTAAGCCAAATATGAAAAATGTTAAAAGATTAAATATAAATATTAAAAGATTTGTTATTGTGGAATTTACACCGATTAAGTTTAAAAGACTGCAAATAAATATTAATAAAATTAGAAAAATAGCATAATATCCTACATATTTAAGTAAATGTTTCAAATAAATCACCTAATAAATAATATGTAGTGATTAAAAAGATATTCTTTTAACCATAATAAAAATGGTGATAAAATGGTTCTTTTTACAGTATTATTTAGGACAATATTTTTTTATTTCTTTGTTCTTATATCTTATCGTATAATGGGAAAGAGGGAAATAGGGCAACTTGGAGTAATAGATTTAATTGTATCAATATTAATTGCAGAACTTGTTGCTATAAGTATTGAAGAATATAAACAATCTATAGTACTTACAATTATTCCTATTTTAGCTTTAGTAATTTTAGAAGTAGTATTTGCTTTTGTTTCAATTAAGTGTCGTAGATTTAGAACTTTATTTGATGGTAAACCTTCATTAATAATATGTAATGGCAAAATTAATTATAGAGAAATGGTTAAGCAACGTTATTCTTTAGATGATTTATTAGTCAGTTTAAGGCAAAAAGAAATTAGAGACATTGATATGGTTGAATATGCATTTTTAGAACCAAATGGAGAATTATCTGTTTTTAAATACAATTTCTTTAAGATGAAAAGTCCTTATCCGGTGGCTTTGATATTAGATGGTAACTTACAAACTAATGTCCTTAAACATATAAGAAAAACTAAAGATTGGGTAGAAAGTGAACTTGCTAAAAAGAATTTAAATGTAAAAGATATTTTTTATGCTTTTTATAAAAATAAGAAAATATATATTATCAAAAAAAGTGACGTAGGATAAAAAATAATACTATGTCTTTTTTTATTTTTATGATATACTTTTTATAGTAGGGTGATTAATTGTGAAGAAAGCAATAGATAAAATTAAAAATAATAAAGTTTTATATTTTTTAAGTATATTAATTATTGGTCTTTTGATTATATTAGTTTTTAGAATAACTTATGCTTATCTAGCTCCGAGAATATCAAGTGCTTTAGGAAATGTAACTATTGATAGTGATACTGTTGATGATTTAGATTTTATTATAGGAGATCCATTAAATATTGATGCAACATCAACTACACTTCCTGAAAATGGAACTAATATTGTTTCTTCTTCAGTTTCAAGTGCATCATTGACTGCTAATAGTACTAGAAATACTGCTGAGTATAATTATTATTTGTATTTTCAAATTCTTTCCAATAATTTTACTTATTCAAATGGAAGCACTCCAGAAATTATTTTAACTATTACAGATCCAAATGGAGATGAAGTAACTAATGTAAGTGGGCTTAATTATGGAACTTTTAGTGGTGTTTCTGGTTTTGATGTGACTACTAAAAAAGGACTTTTTACTATTGCTGATAGTTATGCAATTACATCTAATTCAAGTACAAGTGCTACGATTCAAAATTGGACGTTTACTTTAACTTATTTAAATTTATCTTTTGATCAATCTGCGAATTATGGTCATAATTTGACAACAAAGGTTATAATGTCCCGAAACGAAAGATCAATGGTTTTAGCAAGTTATATTAAGAAGTTATATACTGGAACTCAAGGAAAAAATTCTATTTATTATCATGATTCTTCACTTGCAAATGGGGCTGGAGATAACTCATATCGCTATGCTGGGACAAGTGATAGTGTAAATAATTTTGTTTGTTTTGGATCTAATGCTGATACTTGTCCAAACAATAATTTGTACCGAATTATAGGAGTTTTTGATGATCAAGTTAAATTAATAAAATATGATTATGCAACAAAAGATATGCTTGGAACGGATGGCGGATATTATTTTTCTGAAGACGATGCTAGCAATGAAGATTTTTATGGAAAAAGTAAGGGAAATAATTCTTTAAATGATGTGCTTGGCTATCAACGAAAAAATACCACTTCTTGGAGTTCTAGTACATTAAATACAATTAATTTAAATACTAATTATGTAAGTTATTTAGGAACAGATTGGGCAAGTAAAATAGCAACCCATACTTGGGTGGTTGGAGGTAATACTTCTAACAATATTTATGATGTTCCTGTTGCAACCACATACAAAAATGAAATTGTTAATCCGGCATCAAATATTACTTATGATGCTAAAATTGGTCTAATGTATGTTAGCGATTTTGGTTTTGCTGCATCACAAAATATGTGGACTTCTAATTTAATAAATTATATTATATCAAATAATAGTGATTTAAATTGGATGTATATGGGATTAAACGAAAATACAATTACTTTTTATTATGATGAATTAAGACCTTTCTCTTTAACTATTTTGCCAGTAAATAGTACCTTGAAATATGATGAATTTATTAAATTGATTAAGGAGTTAGGAGGCGATGTTAGTACACCAATACGACCAGTATTTTATTTAAATAATGATGTAAAGCTTGCAAGTGGAACTGGGACAAAACAAGATCCATATCGTCTAGAGATTTAATGTTAGAAAGGAAATGATTAAATGAAAATATTATGTATAGGTCATTCAAGCTGGGATATGACTGTTCCTGTTGATGAATACCCTGTTGAAAATACTAAATATAGATACAATGAAAAACATTCTTCTGGAGGTGGTCCTGCATCTAATGCGGCTTATTTACTTGGAAAATGGGGAATGGATACTGTTATAGCTACTTCAATTGGATCTGATGATTTTGGAACTAAAATTAAAAAAGAATTTCAAGAGATAAATGTGAATACTGACTATATTGAAACAAGTTATGATAAAGATACATCATTTTCTTTTATTCTTATTAATAAAAAGAATGGTTACCGAACTGTATTTAATGTAGCAACAGAACATCCGCCATTAAAGAAATTAAGTTATGACTTTACTCCTGATATAATTCTTACTGATGGTCATGATTATGGTGCTAGTCAAAATGCTATTAGTACATATCAAAATGCTATTACAATTATTGATGCTGGGCGTGTTACCCCAGAGTTGTTGGAATTATGTAAGTATATTAAATATATTGTGTGTAGTAAAGGATTTGCAGAAACTGTAACAGGTATGAAATTTGATTTTAATAATCCTCAAAGCTTGGTTGAAATTTATAATAGACTTCAAAATAAATATCCTAATGCTAATATAGTTATAACTTTGGAAGAACATGGATGTTTATATCAAAATAATAATGAAATAAAAATAATGCCTGGATTAAAAGCTCAAGCTGTAGATACTACTGGAGCTGGAGATATTTTTCATGGAGCTTTTACTTATGGAATAGCTAATGGATTTGATATGGAAAAAACAATTACTATATCTAATATAGCTGCTGGGCTTTCAGTTACAAAGATAGGTGCTAGAAAGGCAATCCCTAATCTTTCTGAAGTTTTAGATTATTATGCTGGTAAAGTAAATGGAAATATTCAAAACCCTGCCAATCAAAATGGAAATGTTCAATGATTACAAGTAATACGCCAAGATTAGATCTTCATGGTGAAGTAGTGGCAATGGTAGAGGTTTTGGTAAATCAGTTTATTGAAGATAATAGATTACTAAAAAATGAATATATAATTATTATTCATGGCAAAAGTACAAATATTTTAACTGAAGAAGTACATAATGTTCTTAAAAAAAATAAGTTTGTTTTAAAATATTATAAAAATAATTGGAATTTAGGTGAAACGATTGTGCAAATTAAAGCCTAAATTTTTTTTAGTAGAGTAGGAAATTTGACAAATTACTAAATATTTGTTATAATTTAGCTCCAATGTGGAAATACTATGAATGATATGATAAATTTACGCAAATTTGACAAAAAGTGTAGTTTGTGGTATAATGATATTGTTCGAGTAATTAGGGGGTATGGAAAAATGAAAGGATATGTTTTAGAATACGTCTGTGAAAATGAGTTTAAGAAATTAGAAAGAGCATTAAAAAAATATAATATGCTTGCTTTTAAAAAATTAAACTTTGATTATTATCCAGCACTTAGAAATGGTAAGTTTGTTGGTGAACTTGTTTCTGTAAATAAGAAAAATGGAACAGAAACTTATGAATTAAAACTTCCAAGTGATAAAATGTTTGCACAAATTCATGGTGAAGTTAAACTTGTTTATACTGTTCATAAAAAAGATGAAGTGGTTGTATTAGAAACTATTACTCCTTCAGAAATTTTACTTGAAGGACATAGATCTGAACTTACAACTTATAAAGGTATAATGATTTCTAAAGCAAATGCTTCAAAAGATATGTTTAAAATTGATTTGTTAAATATGTTACAAGATAAATAATTGAAATTACTTAAGCTTCGGGGGGTGCTTAAGTTTTTTTATTTTATTTTAAAAAAATGTTGCACCTGGCTAGTTTTTGTGATAGAATTAATATTGTCATGGACCTCTAGCTCAGTTGGTTAGAGCCCCCGGCTCATAACCGGGTTGTCGAAGGTTCGAGTCCTCCGAGGTCCACCATTTTTTTGCAGGCGTGGCGGAACTGGCAGACGCGCTAGACTTAGGATCTAGTGGATTAATCCGTGGGGGTTCAAGTCCCTTCGCCTGCACCAATAAAGAAATATCAATTCTAGAGATGGAATTGTTTTTTTATGTGAAAATATTTGACTTTAAATTCATCTAGTGTTAGTATATGCCTTGATTGGTGGGAGTTTTATGAGATTAATAATAATATGGTTTTTATCATACATAACAAGTTTAGGAATGAATTTGGCAAATAATTTAATGATTTATAAAGATGCTGCAGATAATGGATATAAATTTAAAAACACTTTAGATAATGATGCTAAAGAAGAATTAGATAATTTAAATAGAAATCCACTTGCATTTATTCCAGGACTTAATATATTAAATGAATTTTTTAGGTTGTTTGCTTATTCTTATAATAAAAGTGAAGTTTTAAATGATTTATATTATTTTAATGCTTTTGAAGAAATGAATGATGCAGAAAAGAAAATGTATTCATTAAAACCAACTGGTTTGAATGCTTTTTGTGTTCCTTTTGTTTACAAAAATAGATTGGCTAATGCTTATAAAGTTGAAATTTTAGATGATGTGGGAACAAGTTACATATATTTTGATTTTTTCTATGATGATAATGAAATTGAAATATTAAAAGCCGAAGGGATAGCAAGCAAATTTTCTAATGAGATGCAAATAAAGATTGTTAAAGATACTTTAGATGCACTAGAAAAAATAAATAGTAAGAACAATTCTTCGAATGAAATGAAACCAAAAGAAGAAAAGAAAAAAGAACCTAAATGTGAGCTTGCTATAGTTAAAGAATATCAAATACTTGAAGAACTAAAAAAAATGCTTCTTGATCAAAAAACAATTGAAAATAGCCCTGAAGAAAGCACTAAATTGAAGAGAAAAAGATAAAAAGCGACAAAAAAATGCACTTTTCACAAAACCAACACTTTTCTTTCACAATAGATTAGTAATATTATTTTCGGAGGCTTGATTAAATTCACTTACTTGTTTATTGATCATTAACTCTTTTACAAACCTTTCTATAATATAAATTATAGTCTTATAGTTCCTACAATATTAAGTATTAAAGTTTTCTTTTAATATAGGCAGGTTAGTGATACAGTATATTGCTGTGGATAGCACTCCTTAGATAGAGATCAAAAGATCTCTATCTTTTTCTTTTCTTGCAATTATCGTTGTTTTTTGCTATCATTAACATGAACTATTCGTGAGCAGGTGGTAATAATGAATAAAACTAGTATTTTTAATGTTAAAGAATTAAGACAAGAATTGATTTTAATGACATTAAATGAAGTTCTAGAGGCATTGGAATTTAAGGGCTATAATGCTACAAATCAACTAGTTGGTTATTTAATAACGGGAGATTCTAAATACATTACAACATTTAATTCTTCTAGACAAAAAATTTGTGAGTTTGATCGTAGTGAAGTATTAATGGCAATCATTAATGCTTATTTGGGAAAATAATGAGATATATTGGCTTAGATTTAGGGACTAGTTCGTTAGGTGTAGCTATAACTGATAAAACAAATACTATTGTTAGTCCTTTAAAATTAATTTCATTTTCTCATGAAGATTATGATAATGCTGTTTTAGAAATAACAAAATTAGCCAACTTGTATAATGTAACTAATTTAGTGCTTGGGTTACCTAAAAACATGGATAATTCGCTTGGCTTTGCTGCATCACGAAGTCTTAATTTTAAAAAGATGCTTGAAGATAAAGGTTTTAAAGTTTTTTTAGAAGATGAAAGACTTACAACAATGCAAGCAATAAATATTATGAAAAATAATGGTATGAAAAGAATAAATCAGAAGAAAAAGACAGATGTTTTGTCTGCGGTATTAATACTAGAATCTTTTTTAAAAAGGATTAAATATGAAGAATAAATTGATAATAGAAAATGATGATGATAAAATAGTTTGTAAGCCTTTGCTTAAAATTACGACGGAGGAAGAAGAATATTTTATATATACTAAAAATGAAAAAAATAATTGTGGTGATACGGTTTGTTATGTTGCTAGTTATAATTTTTTAAATGGCAAACAAACTCTTACACCAATAGAAAATATTGAAACTGTAGAGTTTTTAGATAGTATTTTATTACAAGTCCAAAGTTTAATAAATAAAAAAGAAAGAGTTGAAAAAAATGGCAAAAAAGAAAAAGAATAAAAAGAAATTAATAATTATTTTGGGTATTGTTGGTGCTTTTATACTTGTTATGGTGGCTACATTTGTGATATTATTATCTCCGGCTGGAAAAAGTAATGAAAGTATGACATTTAACATTAAATCAGGTGATGGAAAGAAACAAATTGTTGAAGATTTAAAAGATGCTGGTTTAATAAAAAGTAAATATGCAACACTTTTATATGTTATTTTGGCAAATAAGAAAAATTTTCAAGCTGGAAGTTATGAGTTAAGCCGAGATATGTCAACACAAGAAATAATAAATGCATTTAATAGTGGTAAAATTAAAGATACAAAAAAGCCATCAATTAGTGTTACTTTTAAAGAAGGTTTGACAGTTAAACAATATCTAAAAATAATTAGTGAAAATACTGATTTAGAATATGATAATATAATAAAAGAAATAAATGATAAATCTTTTATTAAAGGTTTAATTGCGGATTATTGGTTTTTAACTGATGAATTACTTAATGATGATCTTTATTATCCTTTGGAAGGGTATTTATATCCGAATACTTATCAAATATATAAAGATTCTAGTTTAAATGTAATTGTTAGAAAAATGCTAGATGAAACTGACAAAAAATTGACTCCATATAAAGATGTGATAGAAAAAAGTAGTTATTCAGTTCATGATTTAATTACTATTGCATCTATCACGGAAAAAGAAGCTAATGCTAGTTCAGATAGAAAAATGGTAGCTCAAGTTATTTATACAAGACTTTCTAAAAACATGAGCTTAGGAATGGATGTAACTAGTTATTATGGCGTTCAAAAGGATATGAGTGAGACCATTACTTCAGCTGATTTAGCTGATAAAAATCCATATAATACTAGAGTAGTAACCTTTACTGGTTTGCCTGCTGGGCCAATTTGCAATCCATCAATTGATAGTGTTTTGGCTGCTCTTGATCCTGCTGATACAGATTATGTCTATTTTGTTGCAGATATAGTTACTGGAAAAGTTTATTTTGCTAAAAGTGAAGAAGAATTTATAAAATTAAAGGAAAAATATATAGGTTAGGTGATTAAAATGAAAGAACAAATAATGGAAATGGAAAAGTATGCTGTATTAAATAACGTTCCAATTATTGAAAAAAAATCAATTGCATTTATTATGAAATACATTAAAAATAATAATATTAAAAATGTTTTGGAAATTGGTAGTGCAATTGGATATTCTGCGATACTTATGGCATCAAGTACTCAAGACTGTGTTGTAACCACGATTGAAAGAGATGAAGTGAGATACATGGAATGTCTTAAAAATGTTAAAAAATGTGGTATGGAAAAGAAAATAAATGTTGTTTATCAAGATGCTTTAGAATTAAATTTGTCTGAAGATTTAAGATATGATTTAATTTTTATCGATGCAGCGAAAGGACAATATACTAAATTTTTTGAAAAATATAAAAATTTTTTGAATCCAGGAGGTACAATTATTACCGATAATATAAAATTTCATGGTTATGTTGGTGAGTCTAGTAAACTTGATAAGGGAAATTTAAAAAGTTTGGTAGAAAAAATAGAAAGTTATATTGAATTTTTAAAAAATAATACAGAATTTGATACTAAATTCTATGATATTGGTGATGGACTTTCAGTAAGTACGTGGAAAAATGAATAAAATTGTTACGGTTACGAATAAATCATTAGCTTTAAAATTAAAAGAAAAAGAGGTAACATTGCTTTATCCTCTTTCTTCATATTGTACTGGATATGAAGAATATTTTGATATTAATGAAGTAGATGATTTTTGTTTAGTAAATAGAATACTTAATGATGATGATTTAGATAATTTAGAAAAGATATTAAAAAATAGCAATATTAAAGGAATTGTTTTTGATGACCTAGGCTTAATTCAAATTATCAAGGATATGCCAATAGTTAAAATATTGCTTTTGGATCATATTGCTTGTAGTACTAGTTCCATTAATTATTATTTAGATTATGTAGATAGTGTTGTTGTTTCTAATGACTTAACTAAAAAAGAAATTCAAAATATAACTTTAAATGCTAAGAAGAAAGTTGTAATTAATGTCTTTGGATTAAAAACACTAATGTATTCTAGAAGAACGCTAGTTTCTAATTATGAAATATATCATGACTTACCTTTTAAAAATGTAATTAATGCTTCAATTGATTCAAAAAAATTTAAAATAATAGAAAATAAATTTGGAACAAAATTTTATGCTTACCCATATTATAATGCTTTAGAGCTATTGGATCTTTCTAATGTTTTGTATTTTTGGTATGATCCAATTTTACTTGATGATGACAAAATAATGGATATTGTTTTTAATAATAATATTAAAAATATTGAAACTGATGAAATATTTTTAAATAAGAAAACAGTTTACAAGGTGGGTGATTTAGATGCCTGAGTTACTAGCACCAGCTGGTGATTTTGAAAAAATGAAGTTTGCTTTTTTATATGGTGCTGATGCGGTATATTGCGGTGGACAAAATTTTAGTTTAAGAGCTAATGCTAAGAATTTTAATTTAGATGAACTAAAACAAGCTACATTGTATACTCATAGTTTAAATAAAAAAATATATGTTACTGTTAACATTGTCTTTCACGATGATGATTTTGAAGGCCTAGATACTTATTTGCAGTATTTAGATCAAATTAAAATTGATGGAATTATTGCTAGCGATATTTCAGTAATTAAAAGAGTTAAGGAATTAAATTTAAGTTTGAATATTTGTTTATCTACTCAAGCTAGTACTTTAAATAGTAGAGCTATAGCTTTTTGGAAGAATTTAGGTGTTACTAGAGTTGTTCCTGCAAGAGAAGCATCAAAGAATGATCTTAAAAGATTAAAACAAACTGGAATTGAAATAGAAACATTTATTCATGGTGCTATGTGCACTTCTTTTAGTGGTAAATGTGTGTTATCTAATTATATGTGTTTACGAGATTCTAATCGTGGAGGATGTGCGCAAGTGTGCCGTTGGATTTTCAAAACTGATGAAAATGTTGATTTAACGATAATGCCTAAAGATTTAAATATGATTCCCTTTATTAAAGAAGAAATTGAAATGGGAATTGATTCTTTTAAAATTGAAGGAAGAATGCGATCTATATATTATGTTTCCACAATTTTATTAGCTTACAGAAGAATGATTGATGCTGCTTTAAATAATACTTTAACATTAAAATGCGAAAACTATTATCTAAATGTTTTAAATAGATGTGCAAATAGAGAATCTAGTCCACAGTTTTTTGATAAAATTCCAGGAGTAAATGAAGAATACTGGAATGGAAGAAATGAGGTATCTAATCAAGATTTTTTGGGATTAGTACTAGATTATGATGAAAAAAATAAAATGGTAACTTTAGAAGTACGTAATTATTTTGAAGTAGGATATGATGTTCAGTTTTTTGGGCCAAATATGGAAACATTTAATTTTAAAATTAATAAAATGTATAATGATTTTGATGAAGAAATTAATGTTGCTAGACATCCAAAAAGTATAGTTAAAATTCCAATTTCTGTACCTTTGGAAAAATACGCAATGATGAGAATAAAAGTGTTTGACAAAAATGAACTTTTATAGTAATATTATGAACTGTAAATTGAAATTAAAAAGGAGATATAAAAATGAAGAAGGAAAGTAAATTTATTATGACTGCTGAAGGTTTTTTAGAAGCGGAAACAGAATTAAATGAGCTTAAAAATGTTCGTCGTCCTGAAGTTATAAAAGCCTTAAAAGAAGCAAGAGCTTTAGGTGACTTATCTGAAAATGCTGATTATGATGCTGCTAGAAATGAACAAGCTATAATTGAAGCTAAAATACAAGAATTAGAATTTAAACTTGAACATGCTGAAATTATTGACAATAAAAATAAAAATGAAGTAAATCTTGGTTCAATGGTTACAATAAGTTATGACGATGGAGAAGAAGAAGAATATAAAATTGTAGGTTCTATGGAAGCTGATCCATTTGAAAATAAAATATCTAATGAATCTCCTTTAGGAATAGCTTTATTAAAACATAAAATTGGTGATACAGTAAAAGTTGATAGTCCTAATGGTGGATATAATATAAAAATAGAAAAAATTGCTTAATTATGGAGAATGTATTATAATAAGTAATCAAGGAAGGAAAATTTATGAAGAACGTACATGAAGTAGAAATTAAATTGGAAAAGGAATGGGTATCAGCTCTTGATGCTACATTTAAAAAGAAAAATAAGGAAGTTAAAATTGATGGCTTTCGTAAAGGCATGGCACCAAAGGATATGTATATAAAGAAATTTGGTATTGAATCTTTATATATGGATGCTGTTGATACTTGTATTGGTATCGCTTATAAGAAAGCTTTAGAAGAACAAAAATTAGTACCAGTAATTGAACCTAGCGTAGATGTTACAGGAATTAGTGATACAAATGTAATATTTAAGTTTACAATTATTACTAAACCTGAAATAACTCTTGGGGAATATAAAAATTTAAAAGTAAAAAAAGAAAAAGTAACTGTTAGTGATGAAGAAGTTAATCATGAAATTGAACACATGAGATCTCACATGGCTGATGTAGTTGTTAAAGAAAATGGAGAAGTAGCAATTGGCGATACTGCTGTAATTAGCTTTACTGGTATTGTTGATGGTAAAGAAGTTGAAGGAGCAAAAGGAGAAAATTATCCTCTTGAAATAGGAAGTCATTCTTTTATACCTGGATTTGAAGAAGGTTTAGTGGGCCTTAAAACTGGAGAAGAAAAAACATTAGAATTAAAATTTCCTGAAAACTATGTAGAAGATTTAAAAGGAAAAGATGTTACTTTTAAGGTTACTGTTAATGAAATTAAAACAAAGGTTTTACCTGAAATAAATAAAGAATTTTTTGAAGATTTAGGATATGAAGATGTTAAAACTGAAGAAGAATTGAAAGCTAAAGTAAAAGAAGAACTTACTCATGAAAAAGAACATCAAAATGAAGATGCTTTTATGGATAAAGTTTTAGAAAAGGCTGCAGCAAATATGAAAATTGAACTTAATCCAGAAATAGTGGATGAAGAAGTTCATAGAATGATTAATCAATATGCAGAACAATTAAGAATGCAAGGAATGAATATTGATGAATTTTATAAAATGACTGGTACAAAAGAAGAAGATTTACATAAACAAATGGCACCAGAAGCTGAAAAAAGAGTAAAATATCGTTATTTACTTGAAGAAATAGCTGAAAAAGAAAACTTAGATTTTACTGATGAAGAAGTAAATACTAGAGCTGAAGAAATAGCTAAATCTTATGGCATTGATAAAGCTGAACTTATTAAAAGTTTTGGATCAATGGATGTTGTAAAATATGATATGAAAATGCATAAAGCATTAGAAATTCTAAAAGAAAATAATTAAGAAAGTCGATAATGACTTTCTTTTATTGTGCTTTTTAAAGTTTTTGTGCTTATAAGAACAACAAATAAAATATTAATAATTTCGGCGAAAACCAGACTGTAAATGCCTATTTTGCAAAGTGATAATATAGTTAAAACGATAAGCTTAATAATAACACCCCATAATGTTATATTCATAGATTTTTTGGCTTTTCCTAAGGCTTGAAGAGAAGATGTTAAAACTCCTTCTAGATAGAATAATACGAAAAATGGAGCTAATATTTTAATATAATCACTACCTGTTGTGGTATTGTATAAGGCAAATAATATTTTATCTCGAAATGTATAAATTAAAAATGATGAAATAAAGCCAATAGAAAAAGCAAATAATAAAGCTTGATGTATTCTTCTTTTTACCATTTTAATGTTTTTCTCTCCATAATATTTACTAATTTCAGGTAGTAACGATGTTGCGATAGATGCAATAAAGAATCCGGGAGCTGTAAGAAGAGCTAAAGAGTAAGCATTGTAGGCTCCATATTCTTCTAAAATATATGAACTTGAATATCCCTTTAATAAAAGTAAATTAGTTAAAATTATTGGCTCAAAAAAGTAACCAATATTACCAATTATGCGACTTGAAACAGTTGGCAAGGAAATATCTAAAATATCTTTTGTAATGGGTATACTTGGTTTTATGTTTGTGTTAAAATTAATCTTTTTAGGAATGAAAAACAAAAAAACAATGATACTGCTTATTTCTGAAATTATCGTAAGAAGTATTAAACCAATAACTGCTGCCATAGTACTTATTTTCATTAGCTTTGGTAAAGCAATAACAATAATTATTAAACGAACTATTTGTTCTATAATATTACTTGTGGCATGAGGAACCATGTTTTGCTTTCCAGCAAAATACCCTTTTATAACACTTGATATAGAAACAAATGGTAAAGTTAGTGAAAAAGCAATTAAAATTGGGCTTGCTAAAGAGTTTTTTAACAGTGTATTTGCTATAAAGTCATGAGTTAAAAAAATTATAATAATTAAAATAAAGTTTATAATTAGTATTAAAACGGTGGCTGACGTTAAGATTCTTATACTTCGGCCCTTATTTTCACTGACTAATTTTGATATGGATATTGGTATAGCTAGCGTTGCTATTGTAAGAAGAAGAGAATAGGTCGGAGTTGCAATAGTATACAAACTTATACCATATTCCCCGATAATTCTGGTATAAGCTATTTTTATGATAAAACCTAGTATTTTAGTTAGAAAGCCACTGCAAATTAAAATTAAGGTTGATTTTATAAATAAGTTTTTTTCTTTCACAATAGATTTCTCCCTTAAAATGTTATATAATAAATATATGTTGGAAGGTGGTTAATTTGCCAGATACAATTACATTTGTTGAATTAAAACCTCGCTTGGAAAAACGAGGACGTTTTAAAGATATAGAAAAAGCTTATAATTATGCTTTAGAAGAACATAAAGATATGAAAAGGCTTACAGGTGATCCTTTTATAACTCATCCATTAGAAGTTACAAAGATATTGATGGATTTAAATGTTGATGATGTAACTATTATTGCAGCATTAATTCATGAAGTTATAAATAATGGAACAAAAACTTATGAAGATATTGTAAATGATTTTGATGAAGAAATAGCTAAAATAGTTCTTAGTGTATCTAAAATAAATAAGTTAGAACTTCCTGATAATAATGAATCATCTGTTATTTACTTAAGAAAAATATTAGTTGGCCTTGCAGAAGATGTTAGGGTTCTTTATATAAAGCTTGCTGATAGATTACATAACATGAGAACAAACTGGGCAATCAATCCAGCTAAACAAAAAGATAAAGCTAATGAAACAATGTCAGTACTTGTTCCAATAGCTCATCGTCTTGGAATAAATTCTATTAAAAGCGAGCTGGAAAATCTATCTTTATATTATTTAAAACCTGATGTTTATAACGATATACTGGAAAAACTAAATGATACAGTTGAAGAATTAAATGAGTACTTACTTGAAATGAAAGAAAGTATTATTGAACTTTTAACAGATGCTGGTATTAAGTTTGAAATTAAGGGACGAGTTAAAAGTGTATATAGTATATATAATAAACTATCTAATGGTAAAGAATGGAATAAGATATACGATATTTTAGCTTTGCGGGTGTTTGTTGAAGAAGAAAATGAATGTTATCAAGTAATTGGCCTTATTCATTCACGTTTTAGACCGATGCCTAAGAGATTTAAAGATTATATTGCAAGTCCGAAAGAAAATATGTACCAATCCTTGCATACAACTGTTTTTGGAGTAGAAGGCCATGTATTTGAGGTCCAAGTTCGTACTTACGAAATGGATGAAATAGCTGAAAAAGGTATAGCAAGTCATTGGTCATACAAAGAAAAGGGAACTAAAAAGATTCAAAATATGATGGAACAAAAATTGGAAATGTTTAGAAATGTTATTGAATCTAGTAATAATGAAAACGATGATGATTTTGAAAAAGCTATTAATAGTGATATTTTTAGCGATTTAATTTATACATATACTCCGAAAGGAGATGTGGTAGAACTTCCTGCTGGAGCAACACCAATAGATTTTGCTTATCGTATTCATTCGAGAGTTGGAGATACCACTGTTGGGGCAATTGTAAATGATCAGATAGTTCCTCTTTCTTATGAACTTAAAAATGATGATGTGGTTAATATTAAAACTAATCCGAATGGGACTCCAAATAAAGATTGGCTAAATATAGTTAAAACGCCACAAGCAAAAAATAAAATTAAGTCTTTTTTTAGTAAGCAAGATAAAGAAGAGTATATTTTAAAAGGAAAAAATATATTAGAACAAGAACTTAGAAAGAGAAAAATGGCTTTTAATGAAGTTTTAACTAATGAAGCTATTAATAAAATTTTAAAAGATTTAAAAATGAAAGATATAGATGATATATATCTTAGTATAGGTTCTTTACGTTTTACTGCTGGGTATATAATTAATTTAACTAAAAACGATCGTCATCAAGTTGAAGATGCATTATTTGAAAGAAAGAGAGTTTTACCTAAAATTGATTACAAAAGTGATATTTTGGTAGAAGGAACCGGAGATATTATGGTTAATATTGCTAAATGTTGTATGCCAATTAAAGGTGATGATATTGTTGGATATATTACAAAAGGACAAGGTATAAGTGTTCATAAGGCGAGTTGTAATAATATACCGCAGAATAAAGATCGGATTGTAAACGTAAGCTGGAATATGGAAGCTACTAATTATTACTATACTAATATTTATGTTATAGTTAAAAGCGGTGTAGATATGTTAGTTAATATAATCACTCAGATTGGTAAAAATGATAGTTTAGTTAAATCTTGTAATACAAAAGAAGTGGATAATAATACAATTTATGAAATTAATGTTAGAATTAAGGATAAAGATGATTTAGAAAGAGTTAAAAAAGAAGTAAGAAAATTATCTAATGTTTTAGATGTTGTAGATTATATATAGAGGAAGATATGAAGGTAGTTATACAAAGAAGTAAATATTCAAAAGTTGTTGTTGATGACAAGATAATAAATGAAATTGATTTTGGATATGTTTTACTTGTATCTTTTACAGAAACAGATTCTTTGGAAGATATTTTGAAAATGACGAAAAAAATTGCAAATCTTAGAATTTTTGATGATGAAAATGGTATCATGAATAAATCTATATTAGAAGTTCAAGGAAAAGTACTTTCAATCTCTCAATTTACTTTATATGCAAATGCTTATGATGGCAATAGACCTTCTTATATTAAAGCATTAAAAGCAGATGAAGCAATAAAATTATATGAAAAGTTTAATGAAGAGTTAAATAAATATGTACCTACATTTCCTGGCATTTTTGGGGCAGATATGAAAGTTTCCATTTTAAATGATGGACCAGTTACAATTTTGCTGGAGACTAAAAATGGTAGATTTATTTAAAAAGTATCAAACTTTTATTAAATATATATTTTTTGCAATAACTTCTTTTTTACTAGATATTTGTTTATTTAAAATAATTTATATAGTAAGTAACAATATAATTATTGCTTCTTATTTAGCTAGATTGGTATCAAGTATATATAATTATTTAGTAAATAAAAAAATAGTTTTTAGCTATAATAAAAAGAAGGATAATTCCTTTATTAAGTATTTTAGCCTTGCTGTTTTAAATGTAACTTTATCCGGAGTTTTAGTTACTTTTGTATATGATAAAATGAGTTTTGATGTAACACTTATTAAGATAAGTATAGATACTTTAATATTTGTAATAAATTATTTTATCCAAAAAATACTTATATTTAAAAATGAAACTTGAAAAATAATAGAAAATATAGTATATTCATAGTGTAATTTATTTGATTTAATTAGTAAAATTTAGGATTTTTGAAGAGAGCTAGTGAACGGTGAAAACTAGTAAAGGAATAAATTTGAAGATAGTAAATCGGAAAAATAAACGCATGGTTTGCGATAAAAACAAAAGAGCATAGATTCTATGAATTAAGGTGGTACCGCGGAAAATGTCCGTCCTTATGATTCATGGGATTTTTATTTGAAAGGAAGTTTAGAAATGAATACAGATTATACTTTAAAAAATATTGGAGAACAAATAAAACTAGATGGTTGGGTTTCAAAAGTTAGAAATCTTGGCGGAGTAATTTTTATTGACTTAAGAGATAGATCTGGAATAATACAATTAGTAGTAAGACCAGAGTCTTCATGTTATGATTTAGCTTGTACTTTGGGAAAAGAATATGTAATTGAAGTAGAAGGAGTAGTATCTAAAAGAGAGAGCATTAATAAGAATTTAGCTACTGGCGAAATAGAAGTAATTGTAGATAAAATATTATTACTTAATAAGTCTTTAGAAATTCCTTTTGAAATAAGTGATACCACAACTGCTTTAGAAGATACAAGACTTAAATATCGTTATCTAGATTTAAGAAGAAGTACTTTAGCTAATAATCTTCTTGTAAGACATAAAATAACGATGGCTATTAGAAACTTTTTAGATAAAGAAAGATTTATTGAAGTTGAAACACCAGTATTGTGTAAGAGTACTCCGGAAGGTGCTAGAGATTATTTAGTTCCATCTAGAGTTAATAAAGGAAAATTTTATGCGTTACCTCAATCTCCTCAGTTGTTTAAACAATTGCTGATGGTTGGAGGTATCATGAGATATTTTCAAATAGCTAAATGTTTTCGTGATGAAGACTTAAGGGCTGATCGTCAACCAGAATTCACACAAGTTGATATAGAAATGAGCTTTGTTCAAGAAGATGATGTAATGAATATGGCAGAAAAATTAATAGCTCATGTTTTTAAAGAAGTAAAAAATATAGATATAACTTTACCTCTTCAAAGAATGAAATACGATGATGCTATTAAATATTATGGATCTGACAAACCAGATTTAAGATACGATATGAAAATCAATGATATAACTAATATATTTAAAGAAACTAGTGTTGAATTTATAGCAAATTCAATTAAAAATGGCGGAATTGTTAATGCAATTATAGTTAAAAATAGTGCAGATAAATATTCAAGAAAAGATATAGATAAACTTACACTTTATGTTAAAAATTATAAAGCAAGTGGACTTGCGTTTTTGAAGTATGAAGATGAGCTTACTGGATCTATTGCTAAAGTGTTAAGTGATGCTGAAAAAAATTCTATAATTTTTGAACTTAATTTAGAAAAAAATGACTTATTATTAATTGTTACAGATAAAGAAAAAATTGTAAAAACTGCCCTTGGTGCTTTAAGAATTAAAATAGCTCATGATTTAGGTTTAGTAAATAATAATGAATATAAAATGTTATGGGTTACAGATTTTCCATCTTTTGAGTGGAGTGATGAAGAAAATAGATATATGGCTATGCATCATCCGTTTACAGCTCCGAAAGATGAAGATATAGATAAACTTCTTACAGATAAAGCCCATTGCTATTCAAAAGCCTATGATATTGTTATAAATGGATATGAAGCTGGTGGCGGATCTATAAGAATTCATGATGAAAAAGTTCAAGAAAAGATGTTTGCAGCTTTGGAACTTACACCTAAGCAAGTTAGAGAAAAATTTGGATTCTTTGTTGATGCTTTAAAATATGGGACACCTCCCCATGGTGGACTTGCTTTTGGACTTGATCGTTTAACAATGCTTTTACTTGGAACAGATAATATTAGAGATGTTATTGCATTTCCAAAAACAGCTAGTGCAAGTGATCTAATGAGTGAAGCACCGAATGTTGTAACAGAAAGCCAGTTAAAAGAATTAGGAATAAAAATTGATGTTAAAGAAAACTAAATTTGAAAATATATCAGATAAATGTACTTTTTTTCACTTTACTGAAAGATGTAATTTAGAATCAATTTCTAAAAATGGTTTAATTTCTCAGATTGGTAAGCATTCTGTATCAATTGAAGAAAATCCTAAAATCTTTTTTGCAGAAGGCTGTGCAAACGTTTTAAAATTAAACGATGTATGGTTAAAATGGCTAATGAATAGAATGTTTGGCTTTTATAGTCTTAGTAGATCTTTAGAAGGCAATTCTTTAAAATTTAATCTTTTAAAATGGCAAAACGAATATCTTTCTAAAGCTTATAAAACCGATGAAAAAAAGAAAAAGATTCTTTTTGAAAAAATGTATAAACAAATGGATAAAAAAGTATTCTTGGTTTTAAATTTAACTGTTAATGAAGATTATGATTTAAATGATACGGATGAAGTTAAGGCGAGATTTTTTCCAAATAAGAATTCTTTAGATTATCTGTTTTTTAAGGAAATGTATGGAAACTATAGTGATATGGATACAATAGTTATGGAAAGATGGAATATGCATACCTTAAAAAATATAAATATAAAACCGCAAAATATTACTATATTGGAGGTTAATGGTAGTGATAATGCATTAGATATTTTGATTTTCTTTTATGATAAGTTTAAAGATCAAAAATATGATTTATTAGATGATTTTATAAAATATGCCAAAGAATATAAGATAAATAGCAATTAGCTATTTTCTTTTTATAATATTTTATGATAAAATAGATAAGAAAAAAGGAAAGTGATTTTATGATAACAAAACCAAAAGGAACGTATGATTTACTTGGTGATGATGCTAAAATTTATACTTATTTAAGTAATTTTGCTAGTGAATTTTTTAGTTTTTATAATTATGATTTTATAAGAACTCCGATTTTTGAAGCAACTGATTTATATCATAGAAGTGTTGGCGAACAAACTGACATAGTAAGTAAAGAAACTTATGATTTTAAAGATCGCGGTGATAGATCTATTACTTTAAGACCAGAAGGTACGGCAGGAGTTGTAAGAAGCTTTATTGAAAATAAACTTTATGGTAATAGAAATGATGCAATTAAGCTTTATTATAATGGCACAATGTATAGATATGAACGCCCTCAATCAGGAAGAAATAGAGAATTTACTCAAATTGGTGCTGAAGTATTTAATTCTAATGAAGTTATACTTGATGCTGAAGTAATCAGTATGGGATATTATTACTTAAAAAATGTGGGCATTGACGATGTTACTGTAGTTATTAATAGCTTGGGTGATAAAGAAAGCCGATTAAACTATACTAAAGCTTTAGTAGATTATTTAAAACCTAATATTAATTTACTTTGTGAAGATTGTCAAAGAAGACTAAATACAAATCCACTTAGAATACTTGATTGTAAAGTTGATGCCGATTCAGATATTTTAAAAAATGCTCCTAAAATAGGTGATTATCTAAGTGAAAGTAGTACTAAGAGATTTAACAGCGTAAAACAAATGCTAACTATTTTAGATGTTGATTTTGAAATAGATAATAATGTTGTTAGAGGACTTGATTATTATGATGAAAATGTTTGGGAATATAAAACAAGTGAAGGAATTACTTTAGGTGGTGGAGGTAGATACAACGGATTAGTTAGTAGTTTAAATGGACCTGATACGCCAGCTATAGGATTTGCGCTTGGGGTTGAAAGAATTATTTTAGAACTAAAGAAAAGCTTAAAAGAAAATATTCTTAATAAGGTAATAGATGCTTATATTTTATGTGTTTCAGAAGAAGAAAAATTACAAGCTTTGAAATTAGCACAAGAATTACGTCTTAATAATATAATTGTTGATATTAATTCAAATAATTTAAGTTTGAAATCACAATTTAAAATAGCGGATAATCTTAAAGCAAAATTTTTAATTATATTAAATGAAGAAGATTTGAAAAAAGGATTAATTAATATAAAAGACAATGCAACTAAAGAAGAATTTAAAATAGATGAATATGAAATAGTTGATTGGCTTTTAGGAAATATATAAAGGGAAGGTAATTATGACAATAGAAGAAGTATTAAAAAATGCAGATAAATATGTAAATAAGGAAATAAAGATAAATGGTTGGATTAGAAATCATAGATCTCAAAAAGAATTTGGGTTTATAGATTTTAGTGATGGAACATGTTTTAAACACATTCAAGTTGTTTATGATAATTTATTAGATAATTTTTCTGAAGTTTCTAAATATTTAGTAGGTACTACACTTGAAGTTACTGGATTGTTAGTACCATCAAATGGAAATCAAGATTACGAATTAAAAGCAAGCAAAATTATATTGCTTGGAAATTGTCCTGAAGATTACCCAATACAACCAAAAAGACATACAAGAGAATTTTTAAGAGAACAGGCTTATTTAAGACCTAGAACTAATGTTTTTCAAGCAGTTTTTAAAATTCGTTCGTTAGCAGCACAAGCTATACATCGTTATTTTGGCGATAATGGTTATGTATATGTAAATACTCCAATACTTACTGCAAGTGATTGTGAAGGAGCTGGAGAAATGTTTCAGGTTACAACTCTTGATTTAGATAATATGAAGGGAAAAGCTGATTATAGTAAAGATTTTTTTGGAAAGAAAACTGGACTTACTGTATCTGGACAATTAGAAGCTGAAACTTTTGCAATGGCTTTTTCTAAAGTATATACTTTTGGGCCAACTTTTAGAGCAGAAAATTCTAATACAAAGACTCATATGTCTGAATTTTGGATGATTGAGCCAGAAATTGCATTTTGTGATTTAGAAGGTTTAATGGATATTGAAGAGAATATGCTAAAATATATAATAAAATATTGCTTAGAAAAGGGTAAAGATGAACTAGAGTTTTTAGATAAATTTGTTGAGGCTGGATTATTAGAGAAATTACAAAAATTAGTTAGTAGTAAATTTACTAGAATTAGTCATGAAGAAGTTATTAAAATATTAAAAGAAGCTCCAGTTGATTTTGAATTTACGCCCGAATATGGTGAAGATATTGCTAAAGAACATGAAAAATATATAACAGAATATTTTAATGGTCCTGTATTTATAACAAACTGGCCAAAAGATATCAAAGCATTTTATATGAAACAAAATGATGATGGTAAAACAGTAGCTGCTGTTGATCTTGAAATACCTGGAGTTGGTGAACTAATGGGTGGATCTCAAAGAGAAGAATCATACGAAAAATTGGTAGCTAGAATGAAAGAACTTGATATGGATGAATCAGAATTATACTGGTATGTTAATTTAAGAAAATATGGTTCTTGCATTCATTCTGGATTTGGTTTGGGATTTGAAAGATTGATTATGTATATAACAGGAATGGAAAATATAAGGGATGTTATTCCTTACTATAGAACACCTGGTAACTGTGAATTTTAAGGAGATAATATGGGTAGAATAATAGCGATTGTTGGCATGTGTGGTAGTGGAAAGTCTATTGCAAGTGAAAAATTAGAAAAACTAGGATTTAAAAAAGTTTATTTTGGTGGAGTTACTTTTGATAAACTCAAAGAAGCTGGAATCGAAGCTAATCCTCAAAGCGAAAAAATGATGAGAGAAAAACTTAGAAGTGAATTAGGAATGGGAGCCTATGCAATAATACTTACTCCAAAAATTAAAGAGCTTGCTTTAAATAATGATGTTGTTTTAGATGGCCTTTATTCTTGGGATGAACTTAAGCTTCTAAAAGATGCTTTTCCTAATCTTGTCGTTATTTCTATTGTAGCTGATAAAAAATTAAGATATTCAAGATTAGGTTTAAGAAGTGTTAGACCATTTACGAAAGAAGAAGCTGTTGCTAGAGATATTGCAGAAATAGAAAATGTTGCTAAAGCTGGACCTATTGCCTTTGCAGATTACTTTATTTTTAATAATTCTACCGTGGAAGACTTTTATGATAGATTGGATGAAATATTAAAAGCAATTGAAGCCTAGAATACTAGGTTTTTTTACTTAAATTTGCAATATGAATTAAAATAAAAAAGGAGATTTTGATTATGAATAAATTTACAAAAGAAATGGTTGATGACTATGCTGACAAGTTACTTATTGGGTTAACTAAAGAAGAAAATGAACTTGTTTTAAAAGAATTTGATGTAATAGAAAAAAATATGGAAATAATTGCTAATTATCCTGACATAGATAAAGTAGAACCAATGGTTCATGCTTTAGATGATTTTGATTATGAATTAAGAGAAGATGAAGCTCTTGAAAGCGTTGAAATTGATGAGTTACTAAAAAATTGTGATCGATATGATGGCAGAGAAATTGAAGTTCCAAAGGTGGTAGGATAATGACAGAATTAAATATTGTTAAATTACATGAAATGTTAAAAAATGGAGAAATTACTAGTAATGAATTAATAAAAGAATCTTTAGAAAAATCTCATGAAATACAAAAAAAATGCAATGCTTTTGTAACAATAATAGATAATGCTAAAGAAAAAGAAATAACTGATGATTTGCTTTCTGGTATACCTTATGGAATTAAAGACAATTATTCTACGAAAGATATTTTATCTACTGGATCATCAAATACTTTAAAAGATTATGTACCTTTTTTTGATGCTACTGCTGTTAGGAATTTAAAAAATCATGGAGCTGTAGCTGTAAATAAAACAGCTTTAGATGAATTTGGAATGGGAGGAACTGGAACTACTGCTCATACTGGCGTAATAAAAAATCCTTGGGATACTGCAAGGATGTGTGCTGGATCATCTTCTGGTTCTGCTGCTGCTGTTGCAAGTGGTGTTTATCCCTTTGCTCTTGGAAGTGATACTGGTGATTCAATTCGTAAACCGGCAGCCTTTTGCGGAATTGTTGGCTATAAACCTACGTATGGTATGATTTCAAGATATGGCCTTTTTCCTTTTGCGTCAAGTTTGGATCATTGTGGTGTGCTAACTAGATGTGTCGAAGATGCTGCGATTGTAGTAGATGCTATGAAAGGAATTGATGAAAACGATCAAACTAGCTGGGATTCTAGTGATATTAATCTTTATAAAAGCTTAGATAAAAATGTTAAGGGTAAAAAAGTTTTTTACATTAAAGAAATAACTGATATTAATAATTATCCGAATGCTTCTGATGAGTTAAAAAAACATTTAAATATTTTTTATGAAACTTTGGAAAAATTAAAAAGTATAGGAGTTACAGTAGAGGAAGTATCAATTGATAAAAATTTATTAAAAACAATACCAAGTGTTTATGTTTGTTTGTCTTGTGCAGAAGCTACTAGTAATATGTCGAACTTAACTGGAATTATTTTTGGCCCACGTGGTGAAGGTGATAATGTTATGGAAATGATGAAAGATCATAGAACTAAAGGTTTTTCACCTCTTATAAAAAGAAGATTTGTTATTGGATCTTATGTACTTCAAAAAGAAAATCAAGAAAGATACTTTTTAAATGCTGCTAGAGTTAGAAGACTTATTGTAGATAAATTTAAAGAATTATTTAATGAGTATGATGCTTTTATATTACCTGTTTCAACTGGGGTTGCTCCGTATTTAGATGGATCTAAAGATCAGTTAGAAATAAGTGATACTGATTTATTAGAAGAACATTTACAAATTGGTAATTTTGGTGGTTTTCCATCCATAACTTTGCCAAATGGTTTTATTGATAATTTGCCAGTTGGAGTAAATATAACAGGAAATTGTTTTAATGATGTTACAGTTTTAAATTTAGCTTATGCTTTGGAAAGTGAAATGAAGTATAAAAACATTATTGCTGGAGGTAAATATGAATAAATATAAAGCAGTTATTGGCTTAGAGATGCATTGTGAAATTAAAAGTAATTCTAAAGTTTTCTCAAGTGCAAGAAATTCTTATAATGAACTTGCTAATGACAATGTTAGACCCCTTGATATGGCATTTCCTGGTACTTTACCTGTTATTAATAAAGAATGTGTTAGAAAAGCTTTGATGATGTCACTTGTACTTGATTGCACGCAACCTGAATATATGTATTTTGATCGAAAAAATTATTATTATCCAGATTTACCAAAGGGATATCAAATTACTCAAATGCATGATCCGGTTGGTGTAAATGGAAAAATTATGATTGAATGTGATGGATATTCTAAAGAAGTTTTAATTCATGATATTCATTTAGAAGAAGATTCTGCATCTTTAGATCATTATTCAGATGTGTCTTTAATTGATTATAATAGAGCTGGTGTTCCTTTACTTGAACTTGTTACAGAACCTTGTTTAAATTCAGCAGCTGAAGCTGTAGCATTTCTAGAAAATATACGAAGAATTTACCAATATTGTGATATTTCTGAAGCTGATACGAAAAAAGGCCAAATACGTTGTGATGTAAATGTTTCTATAATGGATTATGATAGTGATATTTTGGGAACTAAAGTAGAAATTAAAAATGTTAATTCATTTGCTAATGTTTCCGAAGCAATAGAGTATGAAATTAAAAGACAAAGTGAATTAAAAGCTGCTGGTCGTTATGATGAAGTTGTTCAAGAAACACGTCGTTTTGATGAAGAAACTGGAACAACAATTCACATGAGAAACAAAGTTGATGCAATAGATTATAAATATTTTGTAGAACCAAATATTCCTAAATATAAAATTAATAAAGAATGGTTAGAAGAAATAAGAAAAACTATACCAATGCTTCCTAGAGAAAGAAAATATAAATATATTAATGAATATAATTTAAGCGAATATGATACAAATATAATAATTAAAGAAAAGGATTATGCTGATTATTTTGAAGAATGCCTAAAACTAGGTATTGATAAAAAACTAGCTGCAAACTGGCTTACAGTACAAATTATCGCTTATTTAAATAAAAATGATATAACTTTAGAAGAATTTTTTCTAAAACCAAACTTGTTAAAACAAATTTTAGAGCCTTTAGAAAAAAATATTATTTCTAGTAAACAAGCTAAAGACATTTTCTTAAAGGCACTTGAAGAAGAAAAAGAACCTAGAACGTATATAAATGAAGATAATTTACAAATGTCTGATAAAGAAAAGCTAAATGATATAATTGATAATATAATAAATAGAAATGAAAAACAAGTTGAAGAATATAGAAATGGAAAAAGTAATTTATTTGACTTTTTTGTAGGCCAAGTAATGAAAGAAACAAAAGGCAAAGCTAATCCAGTTTTAACAAAAGAAATATTAAGAAACAAGCTTGATAATTAAGCTTGTTTTTTGTATACTTATGATAGGTGATTTTGATGAAAAAAAACATATTTTTAGCATTTGCTGTTATAGTCGTAGTTGTTGCTGCTGGCCTTTTAGGTCTTGCTGTGGGTGGCTTTTTTAATGAGCCAAAAGTAGTTGCTAATGGTATTATTATTTCTAAAAAGCCTTCGACAGATGATAAAAAACTTATATCTTCTTATGAAGAATATGATGAACTTTTAAAAAAATATGGAGCAAATGATGTGGTTCTTTTAACTAATAACGATTTTTCAAATATGGATTATATAGTAGACTTTATAAATTATGAAAAAAATTTGAATATTAAAAATATTTCTTTAGATATAACTGATGATGGTGTTAATATAACTTATGAAGTTAATAAAAAGCCGGGATCTAATAAAAAATATTTAATGTATTTTATTCCGGTTGAAAAAGGGATGCTTAGTGAAGTAAAAGTTAATTCTCAAAAATTTGATGTAAAATAACTTTTACTTTTTTTTTATGTTTGATATAATTAATATGATAATAAGGAGTGGTAACATGTTTGGAAAGATAGTTTATATAGGAGAAAGTGAAGCTCATGTTGAAAATTTACAAAAAGATATGAGTAGTGCAGACTTAATGAATATGAATGTTATATTTGAAGAACAGAATCAAAGAATACTAGGTGAAGTACAGGAACTTGGAAACGATATAATAAAAATAAGATTTTTAGGGGAATATATTAATGGAAAGTATGTAAATGGGGTTTTAAGAAAGCCACTTCTTACTTCTAAAATAAGAATGATAAATTCTGAAGAACTTACAGAATTAGTTGGAGTATATGATGCGTCTAGTTTTGTTTTAGGAGAAAGTGCGATTTATAAAGGCTTTATGATTAATCCAAATATTAATAGTTTATTTTCTAACCATTTAGCTATATTTGGTAACTCTGGATCTGGTAAGTCATGTGGAGTAGCAAGAATAGTTCAAAATATCTTTTCTAGTAAATTTCAAGTTCAATATAATGCTAATATTTTTATTTTTGATTCTTTTGGAGAATACAAAAATGCTTTTGGCAAATTAAATGAAATAAATAATAATTATTCTTATAAGTTTATAACAACTAATCCAACTGATCCATCCGATAAGCTATTACAAATTCCAGTTGGACTTCTTACCTTAGATGATTTTGCTTTATTATTACAAGCTGCAAATCATGCACAACTTCCTATTATAGAAAATACAATTAAATTAGCTAAAATATTTTCAACAAATAGTGAAGAAGCTAATAATTACAAAAATCATTTAATAGCTAAAGCTTTACTTGCTGTTTTATTTAGTAATGAAACTGTATCAAGTAAAAAAAATGAAATATTTACAATTATAGAAGTTTGTAATACTCCAGAATTTAATTTTGATTCGGTTATACCTGGTTTAGGTTATACAAGAACCTTTAGTGAATGCTTTGAAATCGATTCAAATGGTAACTTTGGAGAATCTGTTTTAATAACAAATTACATTTTAAGTAAAATAAATGATAATTTAGATAGCATTAAGGCTCCGGAAGAAGCAAGTTATTCTTTAGTAGATTTTGCTCGAGCAATGGAGTTTACCCTTATTAGTGAAGGCTTTCAACATAATCAAAATTTGCATGATGATGCTGTTATATTAAGAGTCAGACTTAATTCAATTATAAATAGTAAAATTGGTAATTATTTTACTAAAGAGTATGTTCCTATTTCTAAATATATTGCTTCACTTTTAGATAATAATGGTAAAAAAGCACAGATTATTAATATTAATTTGGAAGATGTTGATGATATTTTTGCTAAAGTATTTGTTAAAATATATTCTAGACTAATATTTGATTTTTCTAAATCTAGTGTCAAAAGAGCTCAAGTACCTTTTCATCTTTTTCTTGAAGAAGCTCACCGTTATATTCAAAAAGACAATGATACATTCTTGCTTGGTTACAACATATTTGATCGAATTGCTAAAGAAGGACGTAAATATGGCGTTATTTTAGATATAATTAGTCAAAGACCTGTAGAAATAAGCGATACTGTTATTGCTCAGTGCAATAATTTCTTGATTTTTAAAATGACACACCCACTTGATATTAAATATATCGGGGAAATGCTTCCAAATATTTCTCAAGATATTCTTGATAAACAAAAAGTATTACAACCTGGTACTTGTGTATGTTTTGGTGGGGCTTTCAAAATACCTATGATTGTTAAAATGCAAATGCCTAATCCAATGCCTTATTCAAGCAACTGTGATGTTTCATCTTGCTGGAAAATGGGAGAACCTAGTGTAAGCAATAATCCAGTAGATACATTTGCAAATGCTACTATAAATACTAGCACAGAAGCTCCAAATCTATTTGCAGAAGATTTTAAAATAAGTGATGTAGAACATATGATATAATTTACTTTAAGTAAATTCAGAGTCTAAAATTTGATTTCTAGAGTATATTATGATATAATAGTATCCATATTAATTAAGGAGAGATTATATTAATATATGATAAAATTTTTTAAAACCAATAAAATAATTACTATATTATTTATTGGCGGTATAATTGGAGTAATTTTGTTGGTTATTCCAAAGAATAAAAAGGAAAGAAACTTTCAAAGAATAAATATAGAGAGTGTTGTTAAAGTTGATGCTCAAAAAGAATTAAGTGATGAAGAAAAACTAACTATTTTATTAGAGAATAATAAGAATAATATAGATTTTTATAGTAATACTTTTCAAATTAGTAGTGAAATACTTACTAATAAAATTAAGGAAAATTATTTAAATTTGAATTTGCTAGATAGTGAAAATAATTTTGATCGAATTTTACTAGACTATTTACTCATTCTTGAAAGTGATGAAAAAGAATTATTTGATAGAACTAAAATGCCTTGTAATTATAGTAAAGAGTATATAGTTGCTTTAATTAATTATTTTAGTAATTTATATGACAATGTTGATTATAGTATAGCTGCTGGTATTGCTCAGGTAGAATCTGGCTTTACTGCACAATATATGCTTTATAATAATAATGTATTTGGAGGTATGGCTGGTGGTCGTTTAATCAGCTATCGAAATATTGAATATGGTATATTAAATTATATTAAACTTCTTAGTGAAGGATATTTTAGTAAAGGTTTAAATACGATTGAAAGTATTGGTAGCGTTTATAATCCAACATATAATGAATATGGAGTTAAAGTAGCTAAACCAAGTTGGGTAAATAATGTTACTAAAGCATCTTTAGAATATTTAAACAGAGAATATGTTGACATTAATGTATTAAATTCTCTAAAAAGTTATTAGAAGGTATTGGCAAATATAATCTTATTTGTTATAATTAAGTTGCCTAGAAGGAATCTATGTCTATTTAAAACCGACTAGATATGATATACGGGAATCTAATTGAATTATGGTGTAGAAGACTTATCCATTAAGTGAATAAGGATCCTAAAGTAGTTCATGTGATGCCCACCTCGCGAGAGCGGGTTTTTATCAAAGCAAGATTTCTTCTGGGTTTTATTATGGAGTGATTTTAATGTTTGAAAGGTTAGAAAGATTGGTTGGAAAAGAAGCAGTTGAAAAAATAAATCAAAAGAATATTTTATTAGTTGGAGTAGGTGGTGTCGGAGGTACAGTTTTAGAAGCTTTGGTTCGATCTGGTATTAAAAACATAACTATTGCAGATGGTGATGTTTTTGATGAATCAAATTTGAATAGACAAATATTATCTACTCAGGAAGTAATTGGTCAAAAAAAGGTTGATGTGGCAAAAAAAAGAGTTCTTGATATTAATAGAGATGCTAATATTCAAACAATAGATTATAATTTAACTGAAGAAAGTATAAGTAACTTAGATAAAAATTATGATTTTATTATCGACGCTTGTGATGATGTTAAAGCTAAATTAAAATTAATGAAATTTGCAGAATTTAATAATATTTCCATAATTTGTTCAATGGGAACTGGAAAAAGACTAAATCCTAGTATGGTTAAAATTAGTACGTTAAATAAAACTTATAATGATCCGCTTTCTAAAAAAATTAGATATGAAGCTAAAAAAATGGGTATTAATACTAATATACCCGTTGTATTTTCTGAAGAACTTCCTTACAATAGTGATAATGTTGTTGCTTCAAGTATATTTGTTCCTAGTTGTGCAGCTTTAAATATAGCTTATTATGTTATAAAAAAAATAATTAAACCTTGATTGATTTAATTATTTTTTTGTTATAAGGAAACTTACAAGGGTATTGGGATTTTCTCCATTATAAACAATGTTATAAATGATTGTTATGAGGTCTATTTGTACATTTTTTCTATTTAAAATACGATATACGGTGTCTAAAGTGTAATATCCTTCAACAGTATTGTGAGCTAAATAATCATTTATTTTTTGAACATTATTAGTACTTCCAATTACATAGCCAAAACTAAAGTTTCTACTTTTTGTGCTTGTACATGTTAACATTAAATCTCCAATGCCAGCGAATGATAAAACTGTTTTAGGCTTTCCACCAAAATAATAAATTATATCTTTGATATCATGCATAGCTTCATTTATTAAAAATGCTTGTGTTGAGTCATTATAACCTAATCCTTTTAATATACCAGATGCAATAGCTATAATATTCTTAATAGCTCCACAAATTTGTATACCAATAATATCATTTGTTGGTCTTAATTTTAGGGTATTACTCGAAAGAGTTTTTAAAACTAAGTTACGAGCTTTTTTGCTTATAGATCCTAGAGCTAAAGCAACCGGTTCATTATTTAAAATATCTACTGCAAAGGTAGGTCCAGATATAACTGCAATATGTTTTGTTTTTAAGTTTTTTCTAACTATATCACTTAAAAAACACTCGCTTGTTTCTTCAATTCCTTTAGAAGCGATGCAAACAGGTGCATTTTTATGATAAAATGGTTTTATTTTTTGAACAACACTATCGACGTATTTACTTGCAGTTATGATATAAATTATTTGGGTATCTTTTAGGACTTCTTCCATGTTTGTACTTATTTTTATATTTTTAGAAAGTGTGGCATCTATTATTGAAGATACTTTCTTTGTTTTTTTGTATTCTTCATATTTTTCTTGACTTTCTGTCCAAATACAAATTTTATTATCATTTTTTGCTAAGAGACTACTTATGGCTATACTATAAATTCCTAATCCAATAACACTTATTTTCATTTAATTCTTCCTCATTTCTTCATGTAATTTATTTAAATTCATTTCTATTTTATTATTTTTAGGCTGATAATATTTTCTTCCTTGAAGCTGTTTTGGCATATATTCTTGTTTTACCCAATCGTTTGGATAGTTGTGAGGATAAAGGTAATTTGGACTGGATGTTTTTATGTTATCAGGAACATTTCCAGTATTTCCTTTATGGATGTCATTAATTGCTGCATCTAAAGCTAAGTGAGAACTATTACTTTTTGGCGATAATGCCATTTCTACAACTATTTGTCCTAAAGGAATGCGAGCTTCCGGAAGTCCAACTAATTCCGCAGCACTAATCGCAGCCATTACACGAGGTCCAATTCCTGGGTTAGCCATGCCTATATCTTCATAAGCAATTACACTTAGACGTCTATATATACTATCTAAATCTTCAGCTTCAATAAGCCTTGCTAAATAATGTAAAGAAGCATCAACGTCGCTTCCTCTAATGGACTTTTGAAATGCACTTAGTACATCATAATGCCCATCTTCATTTTTATCATGAAAAAATACTGGTTTGCTATTTATTTTTTTGATATTTTCTATAGATATATTTCCGTCTGAAGTAGAGTAGTAGGCTACTTCTAATAAATTAAATGCATATCGCATGTCGCCACTTGCTAAAGAGGCAATATAGTTTAATGTTTCATCTTCTACTTTTATATTATCAAAATTTTTTAAACTTTTTTTAAGTCCTTTAAATATATCTTCTGAATTTAATTCATGAAGTTCAAAAATTTGACATCTACTTCGGATTGCTGGATTTATTTTATGATAGGGATTAGATGTTGTAAGTCCTATTAAAATTATAGTTCCATTTTCTATATATGGTAGTAATATGTCTTGTTTATCTTTATTCATTCTATGAATTTCATCAATGATTAAAACTAATTCTCCATAAAATTTAGCTTCTTCAATAGCAGAATCAAAATCACTTTTGTTATTTATTGTGGCATTCATAAACTTATAATGTAAATTAAGTTCTCCGACAATTGCAGTTGCTAAACTTGTTTTTCCTATTCCTGGTTTGCCATATAAAATCATTGAAAAAATTTTCTTGTTTTTAACAAGATTAGTAATTATTTTATCATCACCAATTAAATGTTCTTGACCAATAATATCATCTAATTTTTTTGGCCTTAATTTATCTGCTAAAATTTCCATAATATCACGATATAATTATAGCACAATTGTTTTAAAAGCGATATAATGAATATAGAAATAGGTGAAACTAATGAGAAATATTATTAATGAAGTAAATGATAAAGATGCAATTGATTTTTTAGAATATTTAAAATATGAAAGAAGAGTTTCTGCAAATACAATTGATTCTTATGGAGAAAATTTAAAATTATTAAATGATACTTTAAATAAACCTTTAATTACTTTAAATTCGGATGATATACGAGAATTTCTTACAAATAGTACGGCGACACATAGAACTAAAGCTCATTATTTAACTGTATTTAATTCTTTTTATAAGTATTTACTTTTTATGGAAAAAATAAATAAAAATCCTTGTGATGGAATTAAAAGTCCTAAAGTTGCTAAGAAGTTGCCTAATTATTTAACAACTGAAGAAATTGATAAACTATTTGATATTCGGCTATATAAACCGTTAGATTATAGAAATAAGGCTATGTTAGAGTTATTATTTGCAACGGGAACAAGAATAAGTGAACTTATAAATTTAAAACTTTATCAAATCGACTTTGAAGAATGCATAATAAGAGTTGAAGGAAAAGGAAAGAAAGAAAGAATAGTTCCTGTTGGAAATAGGGCGTTAAATGCCTTAAATGATTATATTAATATTTATAGACCTTTTTTATTGAAAAAAGAAAATACAGATTTTGTTTTTATAAATAAAGATGGTAAGCCAATAAGTAGACAAGGATTTTTCAAAATTTTAAAAAAAATAGCTAAAAATGCTGGTATAACAAAAGAAATATCTCCTCATGTTTTGCGACATTCTTTTGCAACACATTTACTTAATAATGGGGCTGATCTAAGAGTAATACAAGAACTACTAGGACATGAAAATCTTGAAACTACTCAAATTTATTCTCATTTAAATAACAAAAAAATAGAGGATGATTATAATAATCATCCCCATGCACATCTTGAAAACTAATTAGTCACAGTTTTCAGTACGAGCATTGTTACGTGCTTTAGAATTATTTCTTGCACTATTAGAAGATTTAGCATTATTTCTTGCTTTGCTTCTAGCGTTTTCTCTAGCTTTGCTCATTATTTAATTTACCTCCCATTATTATTATGTATAAGTTTAATTCTTTTAGTCATATATTTAATGGAAATATAAGGAAGTGAAATTATGAAAATTATCGGAATTACAACGCGTATTTTAACTAATGAAATAGACCAGAAAATTGAAAAAGTTCCTCATTCACTTATAAATAAAATTACTAATTGTGGTGCTATACCTATAATTATTCCATTTACAGATAAAGAAAAATTAATAGAAATAGTGAATCTTTGCGATGGTTTTGTTATTCCTGGAGGGAATACTTGGCATGTTTTGGATGAAATAATTATTAATTATGCTATTAAAAATGATAAACCTCTTCTTGGAATTTGTGCTGGAATGCAAGCTCTAGGAAATATTCATAATTTTTGTGGAACTAATGATAGTGATCAAAGTGTTTTAATTAATAGCAAAATAAATCATTATGATAGTAAGCATGAATATGTTCATGATGTAAATATTACTGGTTCACTTATGAAAAAAATATTGCATAAAGATAGTATTCAAGTTAATAGTAGACATCATTATAAAATAGAAAAATATCCGTATTATAATGTGGAAGCTTTAAGTTCAGATGGAATAATTGAAGCTATAAGTTTTCCAAACAAAAAGTTTATTTTAGGTGTTCAGTGGCATCCAGAAGATTTAAATGATGAAAATAGTGAAAGACTTTTTGAATATTTTATTAATAGTTTATAATAATTATATCTAAAAAAAATTATCCATGGTAAATCTTGGATAGTTTTAATTGTTATTTTCTATTAGCAGTTTTTTTCAATTTTGTCATCATCTTTGGCTTTATTTCTTTTTTTTAATATTTTAATAAATTCTTCTTTATAGTTTCGATTGCTTAATTCTCTTATATTGTCATTATATATAGCATCACCGTTATTATTTACTAAATCATTAAAATTTTTGTATTTGTATGTATTTTTAACTTTTGTTTTTAAATATTCCTTGTTATCACTTAGTTTTTCAAAGATAATTATAACATTAAAATGAGATTTTTAAATAATTTAAATTAAAAATGGAGAAGGGGAGAATATTAATATTTTGATAATAATATTATTTAGAAAAAATTTTCATATAAATTAATAAGGTGATTTATGAAAACATTTATTCCTTTTTTAATATCTACAATTGCAGGTCTTTCAACAATTATTGGGGCTTTATTAATTTTTTTAAAAATCAAAGAAGAAAGATTAAACAAATTTATTAGTTTTTGTTTAGCTTTTTCGGTAGCAATAATGATAGGAATTAGTGTATTTGATTTAATTCCTACATCTTTTTTTAAAGTTATAAGTTTATATGGTTTTACTAAAACAAGTTTGCTTTTAATAGTTTCATTTTTATTAAGTTATATAATAATTACAATTCTTATTACTTTAATTAATAAAGATGAAAAAAAAGAAGAATTATATCAATTAGGAATTTTGAATATGGTTGTATTGATGCTTCATAATTTGCCAGAAGGTGTTGCAACTTTTTTGAGTAGTTATCATGATATTAATTTAGGAATAAAACTTAGTATTGCTATTATGCTACATAATATACCAGAGGGTATTGCTATAGCTGTTCCAATATATTATTCAACCCATAGTAAGAAAAAAGCTTTTAATGCAACAATTATATCTGGACTTTCTGAACCCTTGGGAGCTTTACTTGCTTATTTATTTTTAAAGGACTTTGTAAATGACTTTATTATTAGTATTATTTTAATTATTGTAGCAGGCCTTATGATTACATTATCTATTCAAGAGATGTATCCAAAGGCTTTAAAATACCATGAGAAAAGAAGCTTAAAATTGGGATTGTTATTGGGTTTTATATTAGTCATTTTAAATATTTTCCTTAGTTAAATATAGATAGAGTAGGGATAATAATAAATATTTAAATATTACTTAATTATTAAGAATTATAGCTTTTTGCAACTTGAAATAAATTCTAAAAAAAAGAATTATTTATTAAACATGTAGTTAAAATTGGTTATTTGGACGTCCTTAGACGTTCAAGTTTTCTTATATTACGGTATTTAGATGACCATAATAACCAATATTATTTGCATAATTAAGTTAACATAATATATATTATTTTAAGAATATAATTAATTAATTTTTGGGTTTTTTAGGTTGTTTTAAAATTAATTTATTATAAGTTTTTTTATCATGCTATTGTACTTTATTTGAAAATTTTAAGAATTTGTATTGATATGAATTACGAATTCAATTTATAAATTTATGTTTATATAAATTTAAATTAAAAAATTGTTTTAAATTTAATATTCATGCATCTGTGCTTATAACCTTATTATTATATATAAATAAGGTTATATATATATGTAATAACTTTTTGCAAAAGGTAAAAAAACTCCCTACTACTTTAAAAAAATTAAGTAGGGGGAGTGTTAGTTAATTTTTCTAAATATAATTGTTAAAATAGATGCTAAGATAATATCTATTAGTATCTTACTAATTAGTAAATTAATATTTAAAAGATTATAAAGGACATAAATAAAGAAGCTTGCTAAAACTAATCTAAATATTTTTCTTAATATTAGCTTTAAGTTGTTTTTTATTAAATTGTTTTTATATATCATTTGATAGTTCATAATTATATGTAACACTATCCCTACTACTTCAGATATAGTGTTTGCTATGATAATTCCTTTTAAATCATTAATATCGTTGCGTAAATAAAATATTATTATAAATAATATTAAAGAAATTAAATAAGGAATAACGGCTTTTAAAACAAAAGGAATTAGACTTTTTAGGTAGGGGATAACTCTTTTGCTACTTTCCCCCACTCTTTTTTCATTTTTTCGCCAAACTGTCTTTATATTTGTTTCTTTTATTTTAATATTTTGAGACAAAGCTGTAATTAAATAATTACTACTATTTTCTTGAATACTTTTTTCTAATTCATTAAACAAATTAGCATTTATTACTTTTAATTCTGGTAATACACTTTTAAAATTAGTGTTAAATAAATTGTTAAATAAAGTATTTACTAAAACTTCATTTATAGATACGTTTTCATTTGTACCTAATATTATTTTTTGAGGATTTTTATTTGACTCTTCGCAACATTTTATAATGTCATCGCATACTACATCCACAATATTATCAATAAATACCAGTGTTTGAATATCAGATTTACTATCTAAATAACTGTTTATTTTTGCTAAAGCTGTTTTTTCATTTCCATCAATAATAGAAAAATTAGTATCTAAAGCATCTTTACTTTTATTAAATATTATAATATTTTCAAAATAAAGATTTAATTCCTTTAAAGTTTTTTGAAAACGATTAAAATCTCCTTGATACCAATTTGCAATAATTAAAATACCTTTATTCATTTAATACACCTTTTCCATTTTAACACTTTTTAAAAAAATATACTAGTTTATTTATAGTATATTTTTATTCTATATCGGTTCACTTTTAGTCCAATAATAGTTTTTACCATCTTTCTTAAATGTATGCTTATAAAGAGTTCCATATTTCTTTAAATATTTATAGTCTATTTTATTGTCTTTTTCGTAAGCTTTACTACATTTTTCGTTTTTGGTATCATCAATATAATTTTCATAGCATTCATTATTTACTATTTTTAAAAAATGATCATAAATAATAATTTCATCTTTATTTTTAATGGCCTTTTCTATTGATCTATAAGTATGTGGTTCAGCTCCGACAGTATAGGTATATGTTTCAGCTAGACCACAATAATAGTTGCCATCATAATAATAACAAATTGTAGTATCATCATATTGAAATTTTGCATAATCTGCTATTTTTTCACCATACATTTTTTCATATTGCTTGTTTACTTTTTCTGCATCTACCTTAGTAATTGTACAAATATCATCTTCGTAATTATCTGTTGCAAATTTAAAATCATCACTTACACTACAGATGTTATTTTTCTTTGTTTTATCAATTTTCATTGTTGTTAATTCATCTTCATTTAACAAACTATAAGCAATACATATTTTATTTTCAATAGATAAATCTTTATAAGATACTGATTTAGAATCATAATTTACTAAACCGTTACATACCTGTAAATCATTATTTCCTAAATAGCTATATATTTCTTGTACTAAATTACTTTCTGTATTTAAATTTCTTTGTTTTATAAATATGATAATAATAATTAATAAAATAATTGCTATTATAGATATAATTACATTTTTTTTGTTTTTCATAATTATACCTTTCTTGTTTGAATTTCAGCCATTTTTTCAAATACTTCAGCAGCATTTTCAGGATTTATATCATTATATCCTAGTTCTCTTAAAGCTTGAATCTTTACAGTACTTAATTGTTGAGTTCTTGTAAGCTTTTCTTCATTTTTTTGTTCAATTTCTTGAATGAATCTTTTATGACTTTCTGCTAATCTGCTTTTACTAGCTCCACCATTATTATATAGGGTTAAAGCAGTATATAATATTCCTTCAAATATAAATTGTTTTTCTTCATCAAAAGCATATTCATCAGGTTTAATAAAACCATTTGATTTTGCCATATAACCCATTATATATTTAATTTCAGGTATATTATCCATTGATTGTAACATGAAATACATATACTTTATTGCAGCGCTAGCAGTATTATCACCATCTTCTAATTTTTCTTTAAGTAAAAATATAAAATCATTTAACAAAGTTTTATTTTCTTTGGTTAAACCATTAAAATCTATTATTGAATCCATATTGTTTGATGATTTAATGGCGTTATTTAATCTTTTTTCTACTCCCATTAAATATTCAGTGTCGACCTTTATATTTTGAATACTTTCATTACTACCATCTTTAATGTCTAAAAGTTGAAGTAATAAAACTTTTTTTTCTTTTGGCCACTTATCTAAACTATCTAGTACAAGATAGTTGTATACCATTTGACGAGATACCCCTAAATATTTAGCAAGTTTTACTTTAGATAAGCCTAATTCTTGTAATAATTCATTTAATCTATCCATACATTCACTACCTTTTTTATTTACACTTCAATTATACATAACTTAACACTTAAAATCAAGTTAGTTTTGTAAATACCATAAAAATTCATTATCATTTTTAACTTTATCTATAAAGCCACAGCCAAGACATTCTTCTCCTAGATATAAAACACAAGCTTGTCCTGGTGTAACGGCCTTAACTTTTTCTTGAAATTTAACTCTAACTTTATTATTTTCTAAATATTCTAATTCAACAGGATGATCTTTATCTCGATAACGAAATTTAGCTGTACAAAAAGTTGGCCTTAAACTAGATATAAAGTTACAATTATCAATTATACATTCATCACTAAGTAAATATTTATTATCTTCACCAAAGGCTACATATAAAATATTTTTTTCAACATTTTTTCCACAAACGTAATGTCTTTTAGAATTTCCAGATATTCCGACATTTCTTCTTTGACCTATTGTATAATTCATTAATCCAGTATGTCTTCCAATTACTTTTTTAGTGTCAACATCAACAATATCACCAGGATTTGGTTTTAGATAATTTTCAATGAATTTTTGGTAATTTCTTTCACCGATAAAACAAATACCAGTTGAATCTTTCTTATGAGCAACATTAAGATCATTTTCTTCAGCAATTTTTCTTATTTCAGGTTTAGTATAGTCTCCGACTGGAAATAAAACATTTGCAAATTGTTCTTTTTTAACATCAGCTAAAAAGTATGTTTGATCTTTATTTAAATCGACACTTCTTTTTAGTTTTCCATCTTCCAATTTAGCATAGTGACCTGTTGCTACAAAATCTGCTCCAAGCTTTTTGGCTTCTTTTATAAATAAATCAAATTTGATAAATTTATTACACAATAAATCTGGATTAGGTGTTCTACCTTTTTTTAATTCTTCTAAAAAATAAGTAAAAACATAATCCCAGTATTCCTTTATAAAATCAATACGATGAAGCTTTATTCCTAATTTATTACATAAATTTACTGCATCGTTATAATCTTTTTCTTGAGGACATATATCAGTAAAATCATTTGGATTACCAAGATAATCACCATTTATATTACTATCCCAGTTTCTCATAAATAATCCTTCAACTTCATATCCTGCATTTTTTAAAAGTAATGCAGCAACAGCAGAATCTACTCCACCTGATATTCCAACTATAACTTTTTCCATAAACATCACATACTTAGTATACATTAATTTATTAGAAAATTAAAGATATTAATTATTTTAGCCCCAGTAAAATATAAAATTACGTCAAAAATAACTATTAAAGCTATAAATATTAGTGCTTTTTTAAATAACAGTATAATTGTTTCTTTATTACTCTTTTTATAAATAAAGTAATCAATTATACTTTTAACAATTTTAAATAAAGTTACTAAGAAAAACATTAGTAATATTATAAATATTAATTTGCTAATTATTACATAAATAACACCATATAATAAACCCTTTATACCAAATATTATAGTTAAAGAACTAATAATAAATCCTATACTAAATCCATTATAAAATATAAAAAATATATCTAATGGTGCGCCAATTACAAAAATACTTAAAATAAATAAACTAGCTAAACTTATAAAATGAAGTAATATATTATTAAGTTTTATATTACTTTGTATCATTTCATTAATGTTCAAAAAAAGTATTTCTTTTGTAGACTCATCTAATGTTACAACAAATACTATACCAACAACTACACCAATGAATAATAATATACTCATAAATATATACAATCTTTTATTAATGCTTGTCCACATAATATCACCAATTAATTATATTGCAAATTAAATTTTTTTATGATAAATTATTGTTATGATATTTAGAAAAGCGGTGATAATGTGAATAAAAAAGCTCAAAAAATTATGGTTTGGGTTATGCTAATTGCAATGGTAGCTAGTGTTGTCGTAGGAATTCTTGCTTATATATTATAAAAGATAAAAATAACGTAGAAGAAATTCTACGTTTTAATATGGAAATAAAAATGATATTAAATTGCTAAATTTATCTATATGAAAATACACAATAAATAAAGCTCCGACTAGAAATGGTCCATAAGGGAATTCATGCCTATTTTTTAAATGCAAACTTGCAAAAGCATAAGGAAGAGCTAAGAAACTTGAAAGAACTAAGGCAACTAATGCTAACTTTATATCAAGACATAAACCAATTATAAAACATAGTTTTATATCACCTCCACCTAATGATTCCTTTTTCAAAATAAATGATCCAATTTCTTCAATTAAAAGCATAATAAGAAACATTGATATGCCTGATAAAATACTAAAAATACCAGTTTTAAATCCACTATATATTATTTTTATTATTATGATTAAAACACCAGATATAATTAGAGATGAATCTAATATTATCATATATTTAAAATCACTTACGAAGATAATAACCATTAATGAAACAATAATGAGAGATATTAAAAATTCTTCACCAAAAGGAAAATATAAATAAGATAATAAAAATAAAAACCCTGTGATTAATTCTACCCAAAAATGTTCACTATTTATTTTACTTTTACAATTAGAACATTTACCTTTTTGGATTATATACGAAATTAAAGGAATTAAATTATACCACTTTAATTCCTTTTTACATGTATCACATCTGCTTCGAGAAAATATAATATCTTCGTTTAATGGAAGTCTTGTTCCTACTACTAAATAAAATGAACCTAAAATTGTTCCTAATATAAACATAAATATTGCCATACTTCACCTATCCATTTTGTATTTGGGCGTACATATCAAACATTGGTACTATAACAGCTATAATAATTGCACCTACAACAAGAGCTAAAATAGATATCATAATAGGTTCTATAAATGATTTTAAACTATTGATAATATTTTTATGTAATAGTTGATAATATTCACTAACCTTTTGCATCATGTTTGCTAAATCTCCAGTTGATTCGCCAGTGACAATCATATAATATGCAACATCAGGTACTGCCCAATGATCCTTAAATGCTTCACTAATTTTTTCCCCTTTTACTATATTATTAATTGTTTTATATAAAATTGCTTTGTAAATTTCGTTATTTGTTATTCGGCTTAAGATATCCATACTATCAGTAATAAATACATTATTTCTTAATAATGAAGCAAATGTCTTAGAAAATATTGTAAGTTCATTATAAATGATAACATTTTTAACTATTGGTAAATGCATAAGAAAAATTTGCATACTTGTTCTAAACGCTTTGACGGTTTTATAGAGAACAACAATTATTAAAATTATTAAGATTATTACTAATAAAAATGTTAACCAGTTATTTTTCAAAAAAGTACTTATATCAATAACAAGTTTTGTCATACCTGTTATTTTTGTACCATTTGCATCGTAAATTTCTATAAATTTTGGAACTACATATAGCAAAATAAAAGTTATTACGCCAATTGAAAAAACAGTTATTATAGCTGGGTAAGTCATGGCACTTACCATTTGTTTATGAGTTTCATTTATTTCCGTATAATATGCAGCCATATCATCAAGAGTCTCAACTAAAGTACCACTAGCTTCAGCTGCTTTAATCATATTTACAAGCAATGCAGGAAACATATTTCCTTGTTTTTCTAAAGCTTTAGAAAATGATTCTCCTAAAGTTAGTTCATAAGAAATAGCTTTAAATGCCGTAGTTCGAGATTTATTTCCTTTCATTTGAGTTGTAAGAATTTTTATTGATTCATTTAATGTAAGACCTGCCTTAATATAAGTTGATAACTGAGTTAACCAAAATATAAGATCTTTTGTTGACATCTTTTTTCCAAAAAAACTTGTATCTTTATACAATAAATCAATCATTGGAGAGGTTTTTATAGAGTAAACAATATATCCTTCATTTAATAAATAAGAATTTATATCTAATTTACTTAAACCATTCATAGTACCAGTTATTATTTTCCCAGTTGTATCTTTTACTTTATAATAATATACATGTGGTTCTTTAGTTCGTGTTGCCCCAGAAGTTTGTAAATCAATAAGAAGCATTTTTCTTTCTTCTTCTAATTTAGCTAGTAATTTGGGACTGTATTTATAAACTTTTTCTTTTTTTGGCTTTTTCTTTGTTCTTTCATATATTTTTTCTTCATCTGCCATGAAGGCCTGCTTAGTTGCTTCATAAGTTCTGCTTACACGATAACTTGTTCCATTGTATAAGTCAGCCCAAAAATCAAACCCTAAAAACTTTATTCCAACTAAAGCATAGGTAACTATATTATAGAGAATAACAAATGGACTTTTTAATATGTCTATGAATTTTTTGGAATTAGTTGCTTCCATAATAACCCATCCTTTACTCTATTTAAGTATATCAAATAAATCTTTTTAATACAATCAATAATTTTTATTTTTTTCATATAATTATATAGGTGGTTATAATGTTTGGCTCAAATATAACTGGCAGCTCTTTAAGCCTTTCTAAAATTTTAAGTGGTATTTCTAAAGCTTTAAATATAGCTAATCAGGCCATACCTATTTATAAAGAGATTAAACCAATTGCTCAGAATGCTCGAAAGATTATGGGTGTATTAAAAGAATTTAATTCAAGTAGTGATTCTAAGCCTCAAAAAAATATAAAAGAAAATAAAAGCATAGAAAAAAAAGAAGTAAAAATGATTTCTACTTCTTCTAAGCCAGTTTTTTTTCAATAACATTAATATATTTTAGATACTTTAAATTCTTTGATTTACTAAATAATATTTTGTATTTATTTAATAAATAATTTAAGTATTCTAAATTATTACTTTTTCCTAGTAGTATATCTTCTTCAGTTAAATTTTCTTTTCCTTTGGTATATTTTATAATGTCATAATAAATCTCTTTTTCTTTTACAATTATTTCTTTTTCAACTTTATAACCAATACTATTTATAAATATTCTTAAGTCTGGTATGTTATTATGACTACATACAATTATTTTTTTAGGTAAATTTTTTACACTAAGAATTTTTTTTATTGTTGATGATCCCATTCCTGTAATTATAGCAATATCATATTTTCCTGATAAATTTTTAAATCCATCACTTTCTATTAATTCTATCTTATCTTCTAAATTATTTTTAATTAAATTCTTAGCACTATATTTTAGTACTTCTTTAGATATATCACTTGCTGTTATAAACTTAGTTATATTATTTTGATATAAATATATTGGTAAATAAGCATGATCTGTTCCAATATCTACTACTTTAGAATTTGCATCTACTAAAGATGCAATAGCTTGTATTCTTTTCATTATTCTTCTAAGAAGTCTTTAAGCTTTTTAGCACGAGATGGATGACGAAGTTTTCGTAAAGCTTTGGCTTCAATTTGTCTTATTCTTTCTCTGGTTACATTAAACTTTTTACCAACTTCTTCAAGAGTATGACATGTTCCATCAATCAAACCAAAACGTAATTCTAAAACTTCTTGTTCACGAGCTTGAAGAGACATTAATACTTCCTTTATTTCTTCTTTTAAAATCTCATTTTCTGTATATTCTTCAGGTGATAAACTTGATTCATCTTTAAGAAAATCCCCTAAATGTGAATCTTCTTCTTCACCAATCGGAGTTTCAAGAGATACTGGTTCTTGGCTTATTTTCATTACTTCTCTTACCTTTTCTACTCCTACTCCCATTTTCTTGGCAATTTCTTCTTCGCTAGGTTCACGATTTAATTCTAGAGTAAGTTGTCTTTGAACTCTAGACATTTTATTAATTGTTTCAACCATGTGAACTGGAACACGAATTGTTCTTGCTTGATCAGCTAAAGCTCTAGTTATAGCTTGTCTAATCCACCATGTTGCATAAGTTGAAAATTTATATCCTTTATCGTAGTCAAATTTTTCAACTGCTTTCATTAATCCAATGTTTCCTTCTTGAATTAAATCTAAAAATAGTAGCCCACGTCCAACATATCTCTTAGCAATAGAAACTACTAAACGTAAATTAGATTCTGCTAAGATTCTTTTTGCTTCAGGATCATCGTCTGCAACCCTTTTAGATATTTCCATTTCTTCTTCACTTGAAAGTAGTGAAATTCTTCCTATTTCTTTTAAATACATTCTAACTGGATCATTGATATTTATATCTTTTGTAATATCTTCATCACTAAGTATAACTGTTTCTTCTTCTAATTTTTCTTTTATTTTTGCTTCCCCGGTTGATTCATCAATATCAGCTTCTGCCACAACAGAAATACTATTATCTACAAGTTTATTATATAGATTATCTAAAGCATCATTGTCAATATCTAATCCTTTTAATTCTAAGGCTAATTCTTCATAGGTTATAAAGCCTTTTTCTTTTCCTTTTTGTATTAAAGTATTTTCTCTTTCTTCTAATGTTTTAATTTGTTCCATTATTCACACTTCCTTTTTAATTTCTGTCAACTTTTCCATCAACGCTATTTTCTTATTTATATCCATTTCCATTTTAATTTTAGCTTTAAGATTCGTAATTTCTTCCTGCTTATAAATTTTTAATATCGCTTCTAGACATGAATTAAACTCATCATCGCTAATGACAGTATTTCCATTTTCACTCATAATTATTTGCAAAAATGCAAGCACTTCTTCATTATTTCTTACAAATGTCAAAAAATCAGCAATATCGATATTTCCATGTACACTTTCATAATATACTATTTCACTAGCTAAAATTCTCTCTATTTTTTCTTTAAAATATCCCAAGCGTTTTTTGTAAATTGCAATGTATTTATTACTAAAAAGCATATAGTATAATACTTTATGACTTGCCTTTTGATATTTTGTAACTTTATCTTGGCTACTTAAATTCATTTTTCTTTGGGGAGAAACATTATCTCTTTTTAAGCCAGATTTTAAAGTTTCTATATCAACGGCATAATCTTTGCTTATTTTAGATATAACTAAGTCTTTTGTCAAGTCATCTTGATCATTTAAACTATTTATTACTTCTTTTACATAAATTATTAAATCTTCTAGATTATTAAGATTCTTGTTTTGTTTTAAGTATTCTATCTTAAAATCAATGTATTTTATAGCATGATCAATATTATCTTGCATAGCTTTAATACCATTTGCTTCAATATATTCATCAGGATCTTTTTCTCCGCTTAATCTAACTACTTTAACTATTACACCAGCACTTTGAAGTATTTCACCATTTTTAACCGTAGCTTCAAGACCAGCATTATCATTATCAAGCATCAATATGACAGGCATCTTCAATTTTTTTAAAATTTCAACATGTTCTTTAGATAAAGCTACTCCCATCAAGGCTACGACATTTTTAATTCCTTTAGCACTTAATTTTATAGCATCCATATTTCCTTCGACAACTATAACACTTTTAGCATCTCTAATGTATTTTTTGGCATTATGATAATTAAATAAGATACTTCCTTTTTTAAATATTTCTGTTTCTTTCGTATTTAAGTACTTAGCTGTATTGTTTTCGCCATTAAATATTCTTCCAGTAAATCCTACCACTGATCCTTTTACATCTTCAATTGGGATTACTATTCTATTTATAAATGTATCATATATGTTAGCTCCCACTTTGTTTATTAAACCTAATTTATCTAAAATTTCAATATTCCATTTTTTATTTTGACATAATTTAAAAAATGTATCAGGACTGTTATTGGCAAGCCCTATATTAAATTCTTTAATTATATCTTCTGTAATGCCTCTTTTTCTTAGATATTCGCGAGCTTTTATACCATCATCTGTAAACATATTATTTAAGTAGTATTTTGTGGCAAAATCATATATTTGATAATCTTCATCATATTTACTTTTTTCTATATTAACAAAATTATTAATATTTAAATTATACCCAATTTTGTTAGCTACAATTTTTAAGGCTTCAGGAAAACTAACATTTTCATATTTCATTACAAATGTAAATACATTACCACCAGTTCGGCATGTAAAACAATTAAATATTTGTCTTTCTCTAGAAATTACTAATGAAGGAGAATGATCATCGTGAAATGGACATACTGCAACAAAATTTTTTCCTTTAGAAGTAACATTTAAATAACTAGAAACAATGTCAACAATGTCAGCACGGCTTCTTATTTCGTTTATTTCTTCGTCTTTAATATACGCCATAATCTTCCCCTCAAAATGATAAATCAGTTGTCCCAAAAATCGAAGTTATTATACCACTTTTTTAATCAATTTGCAAACAAAAAAAGTCTATATTTTACATTTTAAGACTTTTTTTGATAAAGATATTATTTAATAGTGCATAAATCAAGCTAAATATTGTTACACTTATAATCATTCCCGTATAAAAGCTTATATATTTGGTTAAGAAAAAACCTACTGTAGAAGTAATTAGACCGTATATTATCCTATTTTTTTTAAGTAGTGGACTAGTACTGTTCCAAGGCATTATTATAATTAAAGCAAATATAGCATTTCCATTATATAAAAAATTTAAATCATGAAAAAGGATTGCTAAAACCACATATATAATAAGGCCACTTACACTAATGCTAGTTTTATAACAAGTTTTTATTGATAATAATATAGTTAAAATAATGCCATAAATAATTAATGTTGATCCTAGTCCTCCAATATTTCTTCCAAATAATAAATCTAGCGAGTTAAAAGCATAAATATTTAAACTTTCAGCTGGGTTTAAAAAACTTAAATGAGAAAATAAATGTAAAACTAATGTTATGAAGGAAATAGTTAGGGCTATATTAGGTAAATCTATATTTTTAAGGCTTAAATAAATTATGCTTCCTATTATAATTGCTATTATATACAGAATAAAATTTATACTATATGGCATGAAAAGTGGAATAATAAATAAAGACAATAAATAGAAATCTATTTGCATTTTTTTTCTAAATACTTTGCAACATAAAAAATAAGCTATTATTCCTATTAAAGCTAAAAAAGGAAGCTTAAAAATACTTATAAAATTAATTAAATTTTTTGTATATAATAATACTCCATTTTTATAAATACCATATAGATATAAAGGAATTAAGGCTAAAATGTAAATTATAACATTTTCTTTAATTTCTTTTTTAGCATGCATATAGACATTCATTTCTATCTTCCTTTCAACCTATTTCTAAAACAAATTCTAGCTGGACAAATATAGCTACATAATCCACAATCGAGGCATTTCTTTTTATTTTTTAATGTAAGTGGATTAACATTTTCTGGGCATATCTCTATACATTTTCCACAATTTATGCATTTATTTGAAATTACATTTGTCTTTTTCATTATATTGATACTTTTAATATCTTTTGTAATTACAAAATCATCCACTCCATTTAATTTAAACCCTGTCATTAACCCATTTATAATTACTTCATAATCATTTTCTGTAATTTCAATATACTTGGTTACAAGAGCACTTAAAAGCGTATTTTCCTTTAATCTAAAAACTTTATTTTCTTTTATAGCATTTCCTGAAACCGTAATGATCATAGTTGTAGAAATATTTGCTTTAAGTAAATCATTTATTTCTAAAATATCTTCAACTGTTAAATATAAACAGTTATTTTTTAAAGAAAGTTTTTCTGTTAAGTACCTTTCGTTTTCAAGTAAATACTCATCATTAACAAGTGTTAGTTTAATCTTTGGATAAGTTCCAATTACTTTAAGACATTCATCTATTATGAAAGCTTCATTATTTTTAATTATAAGCAAATTATTATCACTTTTATATATAATACTTAAACTTTCTATAAGTTCTAAAATGTCATCTATATTTTCTTTTAGTAAAAATATTTTATTATATACGTATGGATTATCATTAATATTACTTACTATGATAGTATCAAATGTTTTACTACTTTTAAATTTGTTAAATAATCTAGGATTTTCTTCTATTAATTTTAGTAAATTGGGAATATTTAATTTTATCTTTTTTTTATCTTTTTCTTTGTTCATTTCCCTAAAATCATTTTCTATAACTAAAGTATTTTGTTTTTTATTAAGAACATTACACTTCTTAATTCCAAGTACTTTTCCAGATACTGGTGAATAAATATTTTCACTAACCATTTGCCATTTATATACAAGATCATTTTCTTTAACGATAATATTTTTAACTGGTATATAAACATAATCTGGATTTAAAAAATAAGTTATTGTTGTTGGTGGCAAAATACTTTTATCTTTTTCTAACTTAATTAGATGCATCTTTCTTCCTTTCTTCTAAGTATCTTTGAAGACTTATAGCTACTTTTTCTGGTAACATTTCTTTTAACTCTTCTAAACTTGCTTCACTAATTTTTTTAATGCTGCCATATTTTTTTATAAGTTCTTTTTTACGCATTTTACCAATGCCATCAATATTATCTAGAATACTTCCTATACTTCCTTTATCTCGCAAAGCTTTATGATAGGTTATTGTATATCTATGCACTTCATCTTGAATTCTAGTTAAATAATGAAAAACATCACTGGTGCGAGGTATATCAATTACTTCTAGGGTATCTCCATCTACTAATTCATTAGTTCGGTGATGGTTATCTTTTCGAAGGCCACAAACTTTAATATTAAGTTTAAGTTCATCTAGAACACTTTTACAAGCATTAATTTGACTTACTCCCCCATCTACTAAAATTAAATCTGGAAGTTCTAATTTGTCAACAAGACATCTATAATATCTGCGATATACAACTTCTTTCATCGTATTATAATCATCATTTTTGTCTACTGTAACTTTGTATTTTCGGTATTCATTTTTGGCTGGCCTTCCATTTTTAAATACTACCATACCTGATACAGCAAATGTTCCAAAAAGATTGGAATTATCAAAGGATTCAATTCTATCTAAAACTTTTAATGAAAGTAAATTTTTTAATTCTTCATTAGCTAAAACACTTCTTTTTTCGTCATTTTTTATAATTTTTAACTCTTGTTCTAGACTAATTTTAGCGTTTACTTTGGCCATATCAAGTAAGTTTTTCTTTTTTCCTTTATAAGGAATATATACTTTAGTATTTAAAATGCTACTTATTATTTCAAAATTAAGATTCTCTTCAACTAATATTTCTTTAGGAATTTCATGTCTTTCATAAAATTTTAAAATATAAGAGTTAACTTCGTCTAAAACATCACTCATCAAATAAAATAAATCATTGTTACCGCCGACAATTTTACCATTTCTAACAAAAAGTATTTGCACAGATACTAATCCTTCATCATAATAATACGATATAACGTCTCGATTAACATAATCATGAAGTTCTACTTTTTGTTTATCTAAAATAACTTTTATATAGTCTAACTCTTTTTTTAATTCCATGGCAGACTCAAAATTTAAGTTTGCACTAAAAACATTGATTTTTTCTAATATTTTATCAATTAGTATTTTATCATTTCCTTTTAAAAATTCTATTATATCTTTTTCCATTTTAGCAAGTTTTTCTTGATCAACATTTCTTTCACAATATCCTAAGCATTCATCTATATGATAGTATAAGCAAACATGTTTTGGCATACCTTCACACTTCTTTAATGGATACAATCTATTAATTAAATTTACTATTTTGCGAGCTGCATAGGCATTCGGATATGGTCCAAAAAGAAGTTTTTTATCTTTTTTACGAATATTTAAATACCTTGATACTTTTAATCTTGGATATGGCTTGGAAATATATTCGATATATGGATACGATTTATCATCTTTAAGCAAAATATTGTATTTAGGATCATATTCTTTTATTAAATTTAGTTCTAAAATAAATGCTTCTTGTTCCGTTTGGGTAGTTATATAAGTAAAATCTACTACTTCACTTACCATTTTAGCAGTTTTACCAGTTACATTTCCTTTAAAATAACTATTTACTCTTTTATATAAATCTTTGGCTTTACCAACATAGATAACTGTATTATTTAAGTTTCGCATTTGATATGATCCTGGTAAATGAGGAATAGTTTTTAATTTTTCTTTTAGCATAGCTACCTCCTTTTATAATATTATACTACAAAATATGACATTTTTACGATATAATTTAGATGAAAGGAAATTTTATGAAACTAATTAATACAACTACTTTAGAAGTTAAAAAGTCAAAATTTATTGCCTATTTTTATAAATTAGATGAAATAAATGAAGTTAAAGTGATTTTAAAAAATATTAAAGAAGAAAATAAAAAAGCTAGACATATAGTCTATGCTTATAAATTTGGAAATACTGCTGGCAAAAGTGATGATAAAGAACCATCAGGTACAGCAGGACTTCCTCTTTACAATCTTTTAGAAATGAATAAATTAAACGATTCTCTTTTGATTGTGGTTCGCTATTTTGGTGGTATAAAGTTAGGTGCAGGGCCATTATCTAGAGCTTATAAAAATGCTGGAAGCACCGTAATTGCTATTGAACACGATAAGGATTTGTTATAGTGCCCTTTCCACTTATTAATTTAACATCAGATTTTAAATAGAAAGTTGGTCTTATTGAATAAGCATTACCAGAAAAATTTGGATAAGAATATCCAGCACCATTAATATTAATAATACCAGATGTATTTTCAGGACAGATTGCCCAATCATCTTTTCCCATCCACATCCAATTGAAGAATTTAATTGGACCATTACCGTAAGATCTTAAACTGGTTGTCCAGGCTGTTTGAGTTGCGGCATAACCATATTCATTTAAATACATTAAACCAATTTTAGATGGTCCATAAGTATTTTTAGCATTTTTTATTTCATTTTTGTAAAATTCATTTGCTGTACTATCATATATGTTAGAAGGCCCCATTTTCCATTCAGTATCCGCTATTAAGTTTGTCCATTTTTCTCCTAAATAATTTAAGAAGTTGGTATTTAAATTTGTTAAATTTAGTAAACTTGTACTCCAATCTACGGAATTAGTATTATTATTATAATTCCATCTGTACAAATCATTACCAAGTGGATTCTCACCTCTTGCACCTACAAATATTAATGTAGTTCCTGTTGAAGTATAAGATTCACCATCTTCTCCTAGCATTTCTTTCGTTGCATAATCATATTTTATTAATTTTACTTGATTATCAAATACACCTATTATTCTGTACAAATTAGCTATCGGACATGTTGTTGCATCCGTTCCGAAACAGACAAAATTTTTAACATTATCTTTAGTTAAATATCCATCTTCAACTGCTTTATTTAGCGCCTCACTATACGTAGAATATTGTTTTTTTGCTGTATCGTATGCTAAAGCATAGTAGTATTTGGGTGAAACTATATAGTCTCCAATGTAAGTTTTTGAACCATTAACATATAAATCTATTACACGAGTTATATCTGATTTACCTGCTACTGCAATTCTTGAATAACCAGCTTCTACTGCTTTGTCAGTTAAATTATAATCTCCACCTGAATATCTATATGAATTATCACCAGCCCCATTTTCTAATGAATCATTGTGATAATATAGCGATGGTTCAGCATCATAATTTTGAGTTATACACTCTCCTAAAACTTCACCAATGCAAGCCTCTGATACTGGAGCTGATTTTCTGCTTTCCTGAATAAGTATTTTTGCTTCTGCAACTTTTTCACTATTAGCTCCTTGATCTGAATCAAGATTTACAAATGTTACTTTTACTTTCCATTCTTGAACTGTTTTAGGACTTGCATTTATTTGATATTTTTCAGCTATTTTTATTAGTCCAGTCTTTGTTGTAATATCAAATCCTGATACTCCATTATATGTTCCATAAGTAAGTCCCGTTATACTTGTAACATTTTTACCACTTGGATCGGTAATACTTAAAATTAATTCCGGAGTATTATTATCCGTTGTATAAATAAATTCATTATTAGTAATATTTAGGTAGACATAGTAACTGCTTGTTGCTTCATTTGTTTTATTATTAGCTATTAAAGTTGCTTTTGCACTTGTTTCACCACTTTGATTTTCTCCACCTGGAGCTAAATTTAACTGATTTAAACTAAACGCTATATCTTTTCCAACTTCAAATGTTAAAGAGTCTGTTGTGTAAGTCGTAGCGTTTATTGCTGCGTTTGTTTCTTTATTACCTTGAACAATAAAATAAGCAAATGTAAAACCAATTAACATAAATGATATAGTTACAAAAAGAACTATTAATAATAGCGTTGTATTATTTTTTTTCATAAGTCTACTCCTTCTACTTAATCATTTCGATAATTTCGTCCTTTGTTTTAAATCCAATTTCTTTTTTTACTTCAGAACTATTTTCAAATAGAATTAATGTAGGGATACTCATTATTCCATATCTTTTAGCTATATCTGGAAACATATCTACATTTACTTTCAATATATCTATTTCATTTATTTCTTCAAGTATAGTCATTAATCTTTTGCATGGGCCACACCAATCAGCATAAAAATCTACTAAAACATGCCCCTTTATTATTTCATCAAAATCATTTTCTTTTTCTAAATACTTTATCATTATTATCCTTTCTAAGCAACTTTTACGTCACTATCAAATACTATTTTTTTATTATCAATTAGCTTTTGAGCATCTTCTCCAGAAATTATTTTATAGTAAATTAATTTGTTTAATACATTTAGATTAGCAGCTTGTCTGTCATCATCTTTCTTTAAGTCATTAACCAAATTATTAATTTCTTCTAAAGCTAAAGTAGTATTAACAGCCATTTTACCAATTATCGGAGTTCTTTCAAGTAAGACAATAGCAGTTTTACTTTCCATTACCATTTTTTCTGTTGGACCTAAATGAAGCAAAACAAATGTAAGCAAGAATGCCACTACTATTCCTTCAATTAAACCGAGTAATGCCCCTAAAATTTTAGATGGTATTGCTAATATTATTGTAAGTTTTAATATTTTTTCAATTAAACCAGAAAGCGACAATAAAATATTTAATATGCAATAAAGAACTACAAATATAACAACAAATGATACTATTTCATACATTAAGATATTTATAGCTGTAATACCATTAAATACTCCAGCAAAATTAAAAAATGGTAGGTTTTTCATTAGAAAATTTGCTAATGTATCTTTAAAAACAAATGATAGTATTAATATAGCAAATGTTCCAATTAGAGATACTCCTGTTTTAATAACCCCTCTTTTAAACCCCATTATAACGTATAATAATACGATCAAAAAAATTACCACACTAATTAAATTCATAATTCAAATTCTCCTTATACTAATTATATTATAATTGTTTCCAAAAATAAAGTTAAAATTACTTGTTTTTTTGATAAGTAATTTATTTTAGTGCTAAATTAAATATATCTTAGGTGGACAATCTTAATAATGCTGTGTTAGAATAGTTAAAAAGAAGGGATTTTTTATGACAATTGTTTTTAAAGTTAGTGATAACGTTAAAGAAAAAATGGTAAAGTACTACAAAGATTTGAGAAGAGATAAAACTCCTCCCTATGCTATTTTTCAAGCAATGGAAGCTGATACTATAATAACTTTATATGAAAGTGGGAAAGCCATGTTTCAAGGAATAAGTGCTGATATTGATGCTAATATTTGGATTGAAATGGAGAAAAAATTAAATAACAGAATTATTGATATTAAAAGCGGAAAAGATAAAAAAGATACTCCAAAAACTAACTTTGATAATTTTAATACAATTGGTTCTGATGAAGTTGGTACTGGTGATTATTTTGGCCCTATTGTTGTCGCAGCAACATTTGTTGATAGAAAAAATGTTGCATATTTACATGAATTAAAAGTAACTGATTCTAAAAAAATAACAGATGACTATATTAAAAAAATTGCTCCTGAAATAATGAAACTAATTCCCTACTCTGCTTTTATCTTAAGTAATTTAGAATATAATAAATTAAATCACGATAAAGTAAATATGAATAAAATTAAAGCTTTACTACATAATAAAGTTTTAATTAATGTTCTAAATAAAGGCGTTGATTATGATAAAATCGTTGTAGATCAATTTACACCACCTAAAAACTACTACGCTTATCTTAGCGATGTGCCTCAAAAAGTTACTAATATAACATTTACACCTAAGGCGGAAGAACAATGTCTAAGTGTTGCTTGTGCTTCAATAATAAGTAGATATATTTTTCTTAGAGAAATGCATATTATTGATACTGAATTAAATGCTAATGTACCTAAAGGTGCTGGAATAAATGTAGATAAATTTGCTCAAGAACTTGTAGATAAAAATGGCTTCGATATTTTAAATAAATATGCTAAACTTAATTTTAAAAATACAGATAAAATAAAAAAATAAAAGCAAAAACTTTTATTTTTTTTTATATTGTAATTTCAACCGCACCACTTAATATAATTTTAACAAATAATAAAAATTAGTCAATTCTACTTT
>CAKOOS010000002.1 GCA_934098735.1 uncultured Bacilli bacterium
AACTAACTATTTCTAGTTAGCATTTATTACTTAAACTCGAAAAGTTCGAGTTTCCTATCAATCTGGAGCAAGTGAGCAGAATCGAACTGCCGTCTCAACCTTGGCAAGGTCGCATACTAACCTCTGTACTACACCTGCGTAAATAAATTGTATCAAATTAATTCTTTTTTTGCAACAAGAATTGATAAAAAAGATAATTATTGTTATACTTATATAAGAAAGCAGGGAAGTATATGAAAAGAAAAATAAATAATTGTTTAAAAAAAATACGTAAAAATACTGTTGAATATATAATTACTAATAGACTATTTGTATCTTATGTTATCCTTACACTTCTTGCAACTATGTTTGTAAGAAAATTTACAATTGGAACATTTTTTAGCTTTAAGCCACTTATTACAGATTTAGGTCTAATATTATTAATAGGATCTTTTGGCTATTTTGTTAAGCCCAAAAATCAATATCGGTTTTATTATGCATTAGTAATAGTAATTAGTGTTATATGTTTAATAAGTTCAATTTATTATCGCTTTTTTACTTCATTTGCATCAATTGGTGAAATAGCAACCGTAGGTCAAACAGAAACTGTAACAGGTTCAATATTTGATCGTCTTTCAATAAAAGATGGAGTTTTCATTTTAATCCCTGTCATTTTCTATTTAATTCATCGTAAACTACTATCATCAGCATATTATTATTTTATAGACAAGATTGAAAAAGGAAAAAAGATGTTTGTATCAACTCTTTTAATAGGGGTTCTTTGTTTAAGTTACAGCTTTGGTGTAGCCACAAATACTGACTATAGTAGACTTTCAAAGCAATGGAATCGTCTTTATATTGTTGAACGTTTTGGTATCATAATGTATCAAGCTAATGATATAGTTCAGTTTTTAACTCCACAAATTAGTAGTTTATTTGGATATGATAAAGCTGTAAGTTTATTTGATGATTATTTTAATAGTAAAACACCAACAGAAAAAAATAAATATACCGGAGTATTAAAAGGAAAAAATATTATTTTTGTACACATGGAAAGTATGCAAAGTTTTTTAATGAACTTATCTTTTAATGGTGAAGAAGTAACTCCAAATTTAAACAAGTTATCTAAAGAAGGAATGTTCTTCACTAACTTTTATCCACAAGTTAGTACTGGAACATCAAGTGATACAGAATTTACATTACTTACAGGTTTAATGCCAGCATCAAGTGGAACAGTTTTTGTTAGTTACTATGACCGTACATATTTTACTTTACCAAAATATTTAAAAGATCAAGGTTATTATACTTTTAGTATGCATGGTAACCTATCTAGCATGTGGAACAGAAATAAAGCCCATCCATCACTTGGATATGAAGGAATGTATTTTAATGAATCATTTGATTATACAGATGATGACGTTATAAACCTAGGAATTAATGATCACTTATTCTTTAAACAAGCCATGCCAATTTTGGAAAATATTGAAACAACTTATACAAACTACATGGGAACTGTAATTACATTATCTAATCATTCACCATTTAAATTAGCAAGCAAAAGTAGTACATTAGATTTAACTAGTCACTATACTGGTGTTAATAGTAATAATGAAAAAGTAGATATTGCTACAGATTATTTGTCAAAAACTGCAATTGGTGAATATATCAAAAGTGCTAACTATGCTGATGGAGCACTTGGGGATTTTATAAATTATATTAAAAATTCTGATGCGTTTAATAATACAGTATTTGTATTTTATGGAGACCATGATGCTAAATTATCTCGTAATGAAATAAATTACTTATATAATCTTAATCCAGAAACAGGTGAAGTTTACCATGAAGGAGAAGAAGGATATAAAGAATACGATTATTATGATCATGAATTAAATAAAAAAACACCTCTTATAATATGGAGCAAAGATAAATCTTTACAAAGTATATTTAAGGGTGAAGTAAGCTATACTATGGGTATGTATAACGTATCTGCAACAATATTAAATATGTTTGGACTATATAATAAATACACAATGGGAGAAGACATATTTAGTGTTAAAGATAACAATTTAGTTGTCTTTCCAAATGGAAATGTTTTAACAGATAAGGTATACTATAATAATTCAACTGGAGAATATAAAGCTTTAAAAAATGTTGAAATAACTGATGAATATATCGAAAATTTAAGTGCATTAGGCGAAAAAAGATTAGAAGTTTCTAATTCCATCATAGTATATAACTTATTAGAAAATAAAAGCATGAACGGAGAATAAAATGAAGAAAAAATACAAATTACAATTAAGGGTATTAATATTATTAATAATACTCATTATTGCTTTAATTTGTTTTAAAACATTCAAAAAAGAAACAAAGAACAATGTTAAAGTGGTTGATAGTATTGATAACTATGGGTATACATTAGATCAAAGAGATAGTAAACTAATGAAAGATACTTATAAAAAATTAAAAGAAATATTAAATGAAAAAGAAATTGATTATGATAAATATGCTGAAGAGCTTGCTAAATTATTTGTAATAGATTTATTTACTATAAATAATAAAATTAATAAATATGACGTTGGTTCATTAGAATATGTTTATCCAGATAATGTTGAAAATTTTAAAACGAATGTTGAAGATACCATTTATAAAATAGTTGAAGATAATACAAAAGGTAAAAGAAAACAAGAATTACCTATAGTTTCAAGTGTTAATATAGAAGAAGAAACAAATGGAGAATATGAATTATCTGATGTTCAAAATAAAAGTTATATAGTAAAATTAAAATGGACTTATGAAAAAGATATGGGATATGATAGTAATGCCATTATTACATTAATAGAAAAAGACAATAAACTATATGTAGTTGAGTATAGTAAAGGTGAAGAAAATGAATAAAATGGTAAGAAAATTAAAAAAGTCCAATAAAGCTTTAAGAAGAATTTATTACTTAGTAATTATCATTTATATTGTAAGCTTTCTTATTTTTATGAAAAATCTTTTGTCTTTAAAAGGAATAGAAACGTTTTTAAGAATAATTTTAATTTTATTCTTTACTATTTATATATTTGTTTATGCCTTTTGGAATCTTTTAAATTTGCTTCAAAAAAAGTATAAAGGATTAATTATTACATCTATTATATCGTTATTATTTATTATTATATTTTCAGTTGGATCTTATTACATACATTTTATTTATAATAATTTAAATAATATAACGGAAGAAAATAAGCTAGTTTACAAAAGTTATTTAATTACAATGAAAGATACAGAATTTAATGATGATTCAACAGTTGGAATTATATCTAAATCAGTTGAATCAAGTGATAATGAACTTGCTGTAAAATTATATAAAAATAAAAAGCTTAGTAATGATACTTTAGAATATAATGATTATATTAAGCTTATAAGTGATTTATATGATCAAAAAATAGATGCTGCTTTTGTACCTGGTAATTATGTTACTTATTTTAAAAATGAAGATGAATTTACAAATATTGCCACAGATACAAAAATAATTTATGAATATAGTGAAGAGAAAAAAAATGAAGATTTAAATATTGTAAGTGATAAGGACTTTAATGAGCCTTTAACATTTTTACTTCTTGGGGTAGATTCAGAATCAAATGGTTTAAATGCTAATGCAGCCTTCAACGGGGATACATTAATGATTGTTTCTCTTGATCCCAAAACATTAAATACAGTGATGGTAAGCATCCCAAGAGATACGTATGTTCCAATTTCATGTCGAGGCGATCAATATGCTAAAATTAATTCATCAGCAGCTTATGGAACAAACTGTGTTATAAATACAATAAATAATTTTTTAGATGTTAATATAGATTACTATTTAAAAATAAATTTTAAAGGTGTAGTTGAATTAGTTGATGCTATAGGTGGAGTAGATGTTGATGTTGAAAAACCTTATTTCAATAGTTATAATGGTGTAAATTATCATGGACAAGTGTGTGAACAAAATTCAGATCGTCTTTTCGGAAGTCACTTAGTTTGTATGAATCCAGGACTTCAAACTTTAAATGGAGAACAAGCTTTAGCTTATGCTCGTAATAGACATCTTTATATTGGGGGCGATTTAGATCGAGTTCGTCATCAACAACAAGTTGTGGAAGCTATATTAAATAAAGCTTTACATACAAGTAGTATTTCAGACTTTCAAAAAATAATTAATGCTATAAGTAATAACTTATCAACTAATATGAGTACAGATACAATACTATCTGGTTATCAAGTTGTTAAAAATATGGTTGGTAATGTTCTTCTTGGCAAGGAAGCATTTACTATTAATAAGGCCTATTTAGAAACTTACAGCTTAAATGTTTATGTTCCAAGTCAAGGAAGAAATACTTCAGCTCAAGGATATTTTACAGATAGTCTAGATGATATAAAAAAGGCTTTTAAAGTAGTGTTAGGTAAAGAAAAAGAAGAAAATATAAAAACATTTAAATTTTCAGTTAAAGAAACTTATGAACCATATAGCCCTGGCAAAGGAAAAAGAAAAAATAGTTCAGCATCTCTTTTGCCAAATTTTGTAGGTAAAACAGTTAGTGAAGCTGAAGAATACTGTCAAAATAATAATATAAAATTAAAAACTGAATATATTGATTCGGATCATGAATATTATAATAGCAGTGTTGGCGTAGGTTTAATTGGATATCAAAGTGTTCACAAGGATGTTTTAGTATCTCAAGTAGATGAGCTAACCATATATATAATAAATAGTAAAAAAGAAGAAACTAAAAATATTGATTCTGATGATAATAAAAAAGATAATGATAAAAAGAGTGAATCAAATACTTCAAAAAAAGATAAAACGGATGAAGATATAATTGAAGATATGTTAAATTAAAAAGTTCTCGATTACTTATCGAGAATTTTTTATGCTTTATTATTTTTTTTCTTTTTACTATTTTTCTTTCTTTTTGTCGGACTTACATATCCATTACTTCGTTTAGAAGAGTTATTTTTCTTTGTGCTAGAAACTGGTTTTTTAATAATTTTATCTTTGCTATAGGTATTCTTTTTAGATGCTACTTTTTTAGTTTTATCATTTGAGTTTTTGACAGGGCTTTTCTTTTGGCTAACAGTTTTTTTGCTTTCTTTTTTCTTTTCTACAGGTTTAGTTTCGCCCTTAACTAATTTATCTAATTTAGTGTTTGAACTAAGTAAAGAAGAACCTTTTTTTTCAATATCTTTTTTCTCTAATTTACTTAATATAACCCAGAGAATTATTACAAATAAAATTACTAAATAAAAAGAAATAAGCATAATAAATGTAATATCAATTCCATCAAAATTTTTCCCCATAATATCACCACATTTATATATATTATATTATAATTAATTAAAAAAAAATAGAATTTTTACATATTTTTACTAATAAAACTCTAAATTATTTGGCATTCAAATAAAATTTTGCTATAATTATGATGAAAAATAGTCGAAGGAGGAAAAAATGAAAAATGTTTGTACAAATTTTTTGTTTTTAATAATAGTATTTTTATTATTTTCTTTTAGTGCTTATGCTTCGACTTATACTTATCGAATTAAAGTTTTAAATAATCAAACTAATTTGAGAAAAGATGCTGGAGGAACAGATGGTACAAGACTCGGACTTCTATCTAAAAATGATTATTATGTTTTGGTAGATGACAGCCTTCATGCTGATGTAAATAATCATAAAAGATGTAATGGTGATTGGTATTTTATGACCTATTATACCGGAGTTAATGGTTATGTATGTAGTGATGATGTAGAATTAATTAAATCATATAGTAGTGATGATGTGGCACCTTCAACAGAATGTGAAAAAGAACTTAGTAATGCGGGATTTCCTTCAAGTTACTGGGGAGGATTATGTAGTTTAAAAGAAAAGCATCCTACATGGAATTTTCAAGCTGTAAAAATTGATCTTGATTGGGCTTATGCTGTAGAAAGAGAAAGTGAATGTAGTAAAAACTTTATACATAGTAGTATTTATGATAAAACGTTTATTGATACATCATGTACAGCAACATCACCTGGAAAATATGTAGCTCCATCCCAAATTGGAGTTGCTTATTATATGGATCCTAGAAATTCTTTTACAGAAAAATATTTATTTCAATTTTTAGATCAATCTTATGATTTATCCTTAAAAGATAGTTATTCGAATGCTGTAGATACTATTTTAAATGGAACAGATTTTAATACTTATCATCTTAACTTAGGAACAAATTTAAAAGATATAATAATTGCGGGAAGTGTAGATAAAGCAAGTCCAATAGCTATTTCTTCTAAAATGAGAATGGAACTTGGTACGGGTACAAAATTAGAAAATTTATATAAAGGAATTTATGATGGCTATGATAACCTATATTTAGGTTACTATAACTTCTTTAATTTTGGGGTAACAGATTTCTGTGTTGCTGAGTTTGGTACAACTTACTGTGGTTTAAATTATGCGTATAAATCAGGATGGAAAGGGGTTGATACTTCTATAAAAGGAGGAATTGATCAATTTTCAGGTAGTTACATTTTAAAAGATCAATATACAGGGTATTTTCAAAAATTTAATGTTGCTACAAAAATTGAAGGATCATTATTTGGCCATCAATATATGACTAATTTAGCAGGAGCAATGTCAGAATCAAGTACATCTTTTGATGCTTACACTAAAAACAATTTGTTAAATATTAATCTTACATTTAAGATTCCTGTTTATAATAAAATGAATGCAACAATTATAAATAGTAATAATGGTGCTGTAGATGATGGAAGTAACACTCCGAATCCTAGTACAATTCCAATTTATACTATAGTTACATCAAGTGGTTTTAGATATTCATCAAAATATATTTCTAATATATCTCCAGGAACAGATGTATCAGTAATTAAAAGTGCAATAGAAGCAGTCGGAGGAATTGGATCAGTAAACATAACTGATGTAAATGGTAATATCAAGACTAGTGGATTTATAGGAACTGGAGATAAAGTTTCTATAAACAACAAAGAAACAACTGAAACATTAGATGTTGTTATAAAAGGAGATACATCTGGAGATGGTATAATAAATGCTTTAGATTTGTTACAAGTTCAAAAGAATATTTTAGGAACATATAGTTTAACAGGAGCTTATTTAGAAGCAGCTGATACTTCAAAAGATAATGTTGTAAATGCCTTAGACTTATTACAAGTTCAAAAAAATATATTAGGTACATTTAGTATCGAGCAATAAAAAGGAGTAGAAAATGAAAAAAATAAAATTGTTATTAATAAGTTTATTTTGTTTAATAGTTTTTCCAAATGTCGTTAGTGCTGCAAGTGGTAAGATAACGGTTTCTGGAACATCTACGGTAGTTGCGGGTAATAATGTTACAGTTACAGTAACGTTATCAAGTAATACATTAATAGGAAGCTGGGAAATGTCTTTAAATTATGATAAAAGTTTTTTGCAATTAAAAAGTACAACAGCTGAAAGTAATGGAACAAGAATGGCAGCATCTTCAGCAACTGGAGTAAAAAGCAAAACTTATACATTTACTTTCAAAACATTAAAAAATGGAAGTACAAAAGTAACAGTTGATAGTTATTTAGCTTATGCATTTGAAGACTTAAGCCAAATTTCTTTAACTAGTAGTAGTAAGACAATTAATATAATAACACAAGCAGAACTAGAAGCAAGTTACTCTAAAAACAATAATTTAAAATCATTAAGTATTGAAAACTTTTCTTTAACACCTGAATTTAATGCAAATGTATTAGAGTATAATGCAGTGGTTCCTGAAAATACAAAGGAAATAAATATTATAGCTACACCAGAAGATAGAAAATCTTCTATCACGGGAACTGGCGTTCAAACAGTAAATCAAGGCGCTAATAAATTTTCAGTTGTAGTTAGAGCTGAAAATGGAGCTGAAAAAGTATATGTAATTAATGTAGAAGTAAAAGATGAAAATCCTATAGCTGTTACTATAGGGGGTAAAAAATATACTGTTGTAAAAATAAAAGAAAATCTTCCTGAAGCAAGTTTTTATAGTGAATATAGTGTTAAAATAAATGATTTTGATATACCTGCTTATAAAAATAATAATACTAATTTAGTTTTAGTGGGTTTAAAAGATGAAGAAGGAAATATTAAATTATTTATTTATGATGAAGAAAAAAATGAATATAAAGAATATAATGAAATCGGAGTAAATAAAATAACTATTTATCCTTTAGTTAGTAATGAAGAAATTAAAGGATACCAAAAATCTAAGATTAAAATAAATGATATTGAAGTTGAAGGATATAGTTACAGTAAAAGTTCTAATTTTGTAATTATTTACGGTGTAAATGTTGAAACCGGAGATAAAGGCTTTTATATGTATGATAAAAAAATGCAAACCTTAATTAGTTATAATGATGAATATATAACTGATTTAAATAAAAAAGTAGAATTATATACATATATAATATTTGGTTTTATCGGTGTTTTAATATTACTTTTCATAATTCTTATTGCAGTAATAAGTAAAAAGAATAAAAAGAAAAAAATTAATCAAGTTAAAGATACCCCGAAAAAAGAAGAAAGTAAAAATGAAATAATAGAATTATCCAATGAATAACATTGGATTTTTTGATTAAATAATATGCTTTTATTTTCAAAATATTTAGGTTATAATATAAACAGGAGTAAAAATGAATTTAAGAGTAAATAATCATAATGTATTTTTAATTGTTTTAGTAACGTTTATAACAAGTTTATTACTTGTTCCAATTATAAAAAAAATAGCTATTCATATTGGGGCAATGGATGAACCAAATGCTCGGAAAATCCATAAGGTTCCAATGCCTAGGCTAGGAGGACTTGCGATATATCTTGCTTTTCTTTTAGGATATATGCTATATGGTGAAATAAACACCCAAATGATATCAATATTAATAAGTAGTTTTTTACTTGTCTTAGTTGGTATATTTGATGATATAAAGCCTGTGCCAGCACGTTACAAATTAATTGTGCAAATAATTGCTTCCATTGTTATAGTAATATATGGTAATTTAAGTTTTCAAGAAATATCTATTTTAGGTCATAAGTTTTATTTTAGTCCTGTAATTAATAATATTATATCCGTAGTATTTATCGTGGGTATAACTAATGCTATTAATTTAATTGATGGATTAGATGGTTTAGCAAGTGGGGTTAGTGTTATTTATTTTTTAACAATAGCCATAATAGCCTTTATTTTAAATAGAATAGGTGGCTTAGATATAATTTTATCTTTGATAATGCTTGGTTCAACTTTAGGGTTTTTGGTTCATAACTTTCCACCAGCAAAAATATTTATGGGAGATACAGGAAGTTTATTTTTAGGCTTTATGATATCAATAATTGCTTTACTGGGATATAAAGTAACAACATTTACATCATTAATAGTTCCAATAGTAATACTAGCTATTCCAATTTTTGATACTATTTTTGCTATATTAAGAAGACTTTTAAAAGGTCAAAATATAGTTGAAGCTGATAAAGAACATTTTCATCATCAACTTCTAAAAATGAAGTATAGCCCCGTAGCGAGCATTTTAATTATTTATGCAATCGATATATCATTTGCAACAATATCAATCTTTTATTGTCTTGGTGATAATCAAATAGCTATAGCAATTTATATTATTTTAATGATTTTACTATTATTTGTGGTATTAAAAACAGATATCTTATTTGATCACAATAAAAAGGAGTTAAATAATGAAAAAAGTAAACAAGTCAAAAGGCCAAAAAATTCTCGAAAATAGCACTACGGTGTTTCTTTTTTTACTACCTCTTTTAAGTACAACCTTTTTTTATAACCATTTTACAACATTGTTTGAAGTAGTAGCTATTGTCTTAATATTTATTTTTTCAATAATATTATATCCCGAATCTAGACATAAAATAAAATATCTTCTTCTATATTACTTACTATGTGGAATCTATGTCATATTTAGCTATAATCATTATTTAAATTTCAATTCTTTAGTTCCAGGTAACTTTAATTATAATATTGTAAGTGAATTACTTACTATTTTAAAGTTAATGATGCCAATTACATTTGCTTATTCACTATATTATCAAAAAATATCTTGGAATAAATATATAAAAATTATTAAGATGTGGTGTTTATTATATGCTGGAACAATAATAGTAACTAATATATTTAAAATAAGTTTAAGCTCTTATAATGATAAATATATTTTAAAAAACATTTTTGAATGGAATAAAAATAATTATTATCAAGATACAGCTAGCAAAGGCTTTTTTGTTTATGCTAACCAAATATCTTTAATAAATGTTTTACTTTTCGTAGTTTTAATTTTTGATTTTTTAAAAAATAATAAAAAATCTTTATTATATATTCTAATATTAGCTTTTAGTATGCTCATGATTGGAACTAGAGTATCATCACTCGGAGGATTATTTATTTTAATTTATCTTTTTTTAAGTTATATTATCTTTATATTTTTAAAAAAAGAAAAATATTATAAAAAAATATGGCTATTAGTGCTACCTTTACTTACTTTTATTGCATTGCTTCCAATATCACCATTTAAAAATAGACAAGAGGAAATGGATGTAGCTTGGCAAGTGAATAATGAATCAAGTGAAAATGTAAGTAAAATTGAAAATAAAGTTAAAGAAGAAGATGATAATAAAATTACTTATGTATATAATCATTATAACCCCAGTTATTTACCAGCTACATTTTTTGAAAAATATTATCCTATAAAATATGATAGTGATTTTTGGTATGACTTTGTTAAAGATCATAAAGATTATGAAATAAATTATCGCATGATTGAAGTTAGTATAATTAAAAGAGTTAAAGAAATAAATAATGATAAAAATGACTTTTGGTGGGGAATAAGCAATACTAGAATTCAAAACATTGTTAATATTGAAAGAGATATAGTTTTACATTTTTATGCTTTTGGAGTTATAGGACTTTTACTTTTTCTTTTAATCTATATACTAATACTTGGTCATTCTATTTTCTCAGTTTTTAAATTAAAAACATATCATAGTATTATTTATTTAACATTAATAAGTTTATTTTTACTAATATCTTATTTAACTGGTAACATAATAAATTCTTTAAATGCAATAATTCCGTTTATCTTTATCATAAGTGGCTTTTTTGAAAGAAAGGTTGATATTTAGGGCATTTTTTTGCTATAATAACAAATGAAAGGATTGAATATGAAAAAAGTAATCAATAATTTAAAATATACATATCATAAATATGGGTTTTTGTTGCAACAATTAGTTGCAAGAGACTTTAAAGTAAAATATAAAAGAAGCTTTTTAGGTGTTTTCTGGAGTCTTTTATATCCGGTGCTAATGATGGCTGTTATGGCTATAGTGTTTTCAAACTTTTTCAAATTTTCAACGCCAGGTGTAAGCTATTTAGCATATTTACAAATAGGCCTTACTTATTTTAACTATTTTAGCGAAGCTTCTAATTTAGCAATGAGTAGTGTAGTTGCCAATTTTAGTTTAATAAATAAAGTATATATGCCAAAATATATATTTCCTTTATCTAAATGCATCTTTATTGGTATAAATTTTTTACTAACACTAATTCCTTTATATGCCGTTATAATTTTAACTGGCACAGGACTTAATTTGTGGCATTTATTATTGCCATACTCATTTTTATGTTTGTTTTTATTTACCGTAGGAATGGGATTTATATTATCAACAATATCAGTTTTCTTAAGAGATATGTTTTATATATATGGTATTATAATAACAATATGGACATATTTAACTCCGATTATGTATGATATTAAAATATTAAATCCAGTAGTTGCTTTTATATTAAAATTTAATCCATTATATCAATATATTAATTTTGCTAGAACAATTATTCTTTATGGTAATTGCCCAACACTAGGTCAATTCGCAGCATGCTTAATATCAGCATTATTAGTGTTCTTTATAGGAATATTTGTCTTTAAGAAAAATCAAGATAAATTTATCTATTATGTCTAGGGGGGAAAATATGAAAAAAGAAAAAACAGAAACAATGATTGAAGTAAAAAATGTTTCAATGCGATTTAACTTAGGAATAGAAAAAGGTTTTTCTATAAAGCAAGCTTTTGTTGATATGTTTAAGAAAAAGAAAGCTAAAAATAAAAAGAAAAATGAATTTTGGGCTTTAAAAGATGTTAATTTTGACATTAATCGTGGTGAAGTAGTTGGATTTATAGGTTCAAATGGCGCTGGGAAGTCAACGTTATTAAAAGTGGTGGCAGGTGTAATGAAACCTACTAAAGGAACAGTTAATGCTTATGGTAATATTTGTCCAATGATAGAACTTGGGGCGGGATTTGATATGGAACTTACTGCTCGTGAAAATATCTATTTAAATGGGGCAGTCATGGGATACTCTAAAGAATTAATAGATAATAAGTTTAATGAAATCGTAGAGTTTTCTGAACTTCAAGAATTCTTAGATGTTCCAGTAAGAAACTTTTCCAGTGGGATGGTTGCTAGATTAGCTTTTTCAGTTGCCACGATAGTAAATCCTGAAATTTTAATAGTTGATGAAATATTATCTGTCGGGGATATGGCATTCCAAGCTAAAAGTGAAAACAAAATGCTTTCTATGATTGGAGGAGGAACTACAGTTTTATTTGTATCTCACTCCATAGAACAAATTAAAAAAATGTGCGATAGAGTTGTATGGATTGAACATGGGGTTGTTCAAAAAATAGGTGGAAAAGATGTGTGTGATGAATACGTAAAGTTTATGGAAGGTAAGTAGCTATATGAAAAAAATCATATTTTTTAGCAAAGATTTAAGTATTGGAGGAATGGAAAAAGCTTTAGTAGCTTTAATAAATTCCCTATGTAACAATTATGAAATTACCTTAGTTCTAGAAGAAAAAAAAGGAATTTTATTAAAATCAGTAGATCCCAAAATAAAGATTAAAGAATATAAATTAAGTACTTCTAAAAATATAATTCTTAGAAAGATACATAATTATTTTAAAAGATTTTTTTGGAGATTTAATAATGCTAAAAAATATGATTTTTCTTGTAATTATGCTACATATTCGGTTATAGGTTCAAGACTTAGTCAGATTGCCTCCGATAATTCTATATATTATGTTCATAGTGATTACTATAATGTTTTTAAAAAAGACATAAATAAAATAAAAAGTTTTTTTAAAGAGCATCATTTAGAAAAATTTAGAAAAATAGTTTTTGTAGCAAATGAAAGTAAAAATAACTTTTTAAAAATCTATTCAGAGTATAAGGAAAAATGTGAAGTTATTAATAATTTAATAGACTATAACAAAATAAAAAAACAAAGCCATGAAAAGATTGATTTTAAAATAGATAAAAACAAAATAAACTTTATCTTTATAGGAAGATTAGACAACTCATCAAAAAATATAGAACTTCTTTTAAATAGCTTTAATTTAGCTTATCAAAAAAATAAAAATATTAAACTATATATATTAGGAAATGGGCCTTATCTTAACAGCATATTAGATTTTATTAATAAAACTAATAATCAAAAAAATATCGTAGTTATAAAAGAAACGACTAATCCATACGCCTATCTTCAAAAATGTGATGTATTAATTCTTACTTCAAATTATGAAGGCTTTCCAGTAGTATATTTAGAGGCATTGGTTTTAAATAAAAAAATTATGACTACTGTTTTAACAAGTGATGATACGATAAATATTAAAGATTATGCCATAAAATTAGAGCCAAAAGAAGAAAAAATTGCTGAAAAAATGGCTAGTATATCTAAGAAAACAATTAATTATAATATTGATTTTTCAAAAATTAATAAAGAAAAAATAAATAAAACAATTGAATTAATAGAGGTGAAAGAGAAGTGCAAAAAATAATTCATTATTGTTGGTTTGGAGGAAAACCATTACCAAAATTAGCTAAAAAATGTATTAATAGTTGGAAAAAATATTTACCAGATTATGAAATAATGGAATGGAATGAAAGTAATTTCGACGTGAATATGACAAAGTTTTCTCAAAAAGCTTATGAAGAAAAAATGTGGGCATTTGTAAGTGATGTTGCTAGAGTATATGCCCTAAAAGAATATGGTGGAATATATTTTGACACTGACATGATTGTTAAAAAAAATATAGATTATTTACTTGATTGTGAAGCATTTGCTGGTTGGGAATCAGAGTATAATGTAGCAGTTGGTGTTTTAGGGGCAAATAAAGGCAGCAAACTAATAGATGAATTATGGGATTTTTATTGTAACAATGAATTTTCAGTTGATAATGTATATTCACTATCAATACCTACAATTTTAACCAAAATGCTAAAATCTGAGTATGGCTTAAAAAATAATTATTTAGAAAATCAAACTCTTAAAAATAATATAAAAATATATGCTAGAGATTATTTTTATCCAATAAGCTGTGATGAAACTCCAAATATGTTTACAGAAAACACATGTATGATACATTATTATATAGGTAGCTGGGTTACAGATAAAGATAAAAAAAGATTGAAATTTCAAATGATATTTGGAAAAAAATTAGGTAATTTTATTTTAAATGTTTTAGTTAAAATTAAACATATCTTAAAAAGAATTTTAAAATTTTTTCTATACCCTTTAGTAAAACAAAGAAGAAAAAAACAAATAGACAATGCTTATTTGAATGCTAAAGAAGAATTTGAAAAACAAACAAATAATTTAATAAAAGAAAAATATATAGTATTTTATAATAACAATTGGCTAGGGACTCAAAATGCTACTAAAGAATTATTTAAAAATACAATTGGTATAGAAGAAATAACAGATGAAAGATTAGTAAATGACATTGGGGACTTTATACTAAATAAAAAATATAAGCTAGTAATTTTTAGTGCTTTTTCTAAAGGCTGGATAAAAATAATAAAATATTTAAAATTAAAAAATCCAGATATTTGTATAAAGGTTTTATGGCATGGTAGTTTAGCAATGAATGTTGAAGGCTACGACTGGGAAATGTTTGAAGAAATATTTAAAGCTTATGATAACAAATTAATTAATAGCATTGGGTTTGTTAAAGAAAGTTTATATGAGTTTTTTAAAACTAAAAACTATAATGTAGAAATGGTTTATAACACGATTAAAATAAAAGATAAAATTAAAATACATAATCAGAATACTAAAACTAAAATTGGTATTTATGCATCTGGAAATAGATGGGTAAAAAATTTCTATAATCAGCTAGCAGCAGCTTCACTTTTTGAAAATGCCATGATTGATTGCATTCCTATCGGAGAAAAAGCTTTAAAAATGGCAAAGATGTTTAATGGTGTAATATATGGTTTAAACAAGCCACTAAATCACGATGATTTTCGAAAAAGAATGGCTCAAAATGACATTAATTTTTATGTTACATTTTCAGAATGTGCACCTCTTATACCATTAGAAAGTTTCGAGATGGGGGTACCATGTATAACGGCTAATAACCATCATTATTGGAAAAATACTGAATTAGAAAAGTATGTAGTTGTAAATGAAAATGATAATATTTTAGAAATATATAAAAAAGGAAAATATTGCTTAGAAAATAAAGAAACGGTATTAAAATTATATAAAAAATGGAAAGAAGAATACGATAAAAAATCTATTGAAAGTGTTAAAAGATTTTTAGAAGGAGAATTAAAATGAAAGGAATTATTTTAGCAGGAGGAAAGGGAACAAGATTATATCCCTCAACATTAGCAATTTCTAAACAGTTATTGCCAATTTATGATAAACCAATGATATATTATCCAATGTCTATTTTAATGCTTGCTGGTATCAAAGATATTTTAATTATATCAACAGAAAATGATATACCATTATATAAAAGATTATTTGGTAGTGGTGAAAGTTTAGGATTAAACATTGAATATGCAGTTCAAAAAGAACCAAAAGGAATTGCCGAAGCATTTATCATTGGTGAAGATTTTATTGGAAAAGATAATGTTTGTTTAATTTTAGGAGATAATATTTTTTATGGTGGGGGTATTACAAAGGCTCTTTTGGAAGCATCTGAAAATAAAAATGGTGCAACAATATTTGGCTATAGAGTAAAAGATCCAAGAGCTTTTGGTGTGGCAGAAATAGATGAAAATAATATCGTAACATCTATTGAAGAAAAGCCTCAAAATCCAAAATCAGATTTAGCCGTATCAGGATTATATTTTTATGATAATAATGTTATTAATATTGCTAAAAAAATAAAACCATCAGCAAGAGGAGAACTAGAAATAACAGCCATAAATAATGAGTATTTAAAGTTAAAACAATTAAAATTAATAGTTTTAGGAAGAGGTATGGCTTGGCTAGATACGGGAACTATTGAAAATATGAATAAAGCCTCTCAATTTGTTGGGGCAGTTCAATCTCAACAAGGAATGTTTATAGCTTGTTTAGAAGAAATTGCCTATTATAATAAATTTATAGGGTTAAACCAATTATACGAACTGGGCAAAAAAATGGAAACAACTGAGTATGGAAAATATATACTTAATATTTACGAAAAAGAAAGGAAGAAAATACAATGAAGCATTTAATAACTGGTGGAGCAGGATTTATTGGAAGTAATTATTTATATTATATGTTAGAAAAGTATCCTGAAGACGAATTTGTATGTGTAGATTGTCTTACTTATGCAGGAAACTATGATAACATAAAACCTCTTGAAAAATATAATAATTATAAATTTATAAAAGCTGATATCAGGGATAGAGAAAAAATGTTAGAAATTTTTACAAAAGAAAATTTTGATTATGTAGTAAATTTTGCTGCTGAATCTCATGTTGATAATTCAATAAAAAATCCCAATTTATTTGTAGAAACAAATATTTTAGGTACAATGAATTTATTAAATTGTGTTAAAACTATTAATGAAAAAGGCCTACATCCAGTAAAAAGATATCATCAAATTTCAACTGACGAAGTATATGGAGATTTACCTCTTGATAAACCGGAATTAAAGTTTACTGAAAAAAATAATATAAAAACATCAAGTCCATATTCTGCATCTAAAGCTGGAGCTGATTTACAAGTACTTGCCTATGCTAGAACCTTTAAAATTCCTGTTACTATATCTAGATGCTCAAATAACTATGGCCCATATCAATTTCCTGAAAAACTTATTCCTGTAGTAATCAGTAAAGCTTTAAAAGATGAAAAAATTCCTGTTTATGGAAAGGGATTAAATGTTAGAGATTGGATTCATGTTAAAGACCACAATATTGGTGTAGATTTAATAATCAGAAAAGGTAAAGAAGGAGAAATTTACAATCTAGGTGGCCATGCTGAGAGAACTAATTTAGAAGTAGTTAAAATAATTTTAAAACAATTAGGAAAAAGTGAAGATAGCATTGAATATGTTAAAGATCGTCCAGGACATGATTTAAGATACGCTATTGATTCAACAAAAATAGAAAAAGAATTAGGATGGAAACCAACAATACCATTTGAAGAAGGTATAAAAGATACAATAACATGGTATGTAGAAAATCAAGACTGGATTGAAAGAATAAAAAATAAGGAATATTTAAATAGTTATACAGAAAATTAGAAGGAGCAAGAAATGAAAATAAATGTTACAAAATCATATTTACCACCAATTCAAGAATACATTGAAGAAATTTCTAAAATTTGGGATACTAATTGGCTTACAAATTTTGGCCCTTTAAGTACAGAATTAGAAAATAAATTAAAAGAAAGATTTGCAAATGAAAATATTCATTATGTGAATAATGGTACAACAGCGTTAGAATTAGCAATAAACGCTATTTCAGAAAATAATGAAAAAGATGAAATAATTACAACACCATTTAGTTTTATAGCAACGGCAAGTAGTGTTATTTGGCTTCATAAAAAACCAGTATTTGTAGATATTGAAAAAAACAATTTTAATGTAGATACTTCAAAAATAGAAGAAAAGATTACAAATAAAACTATGGGGTTATTATTTGTCCATTGTTTTGGTTTTCCATGTGATGTTGAAAAAATTAATCAAATATCAAACAAACATAATCTTAAAGTATTATATGATGCTGCTCACTGCTTTGATGTAAAATACAAAGATAAATATTTATTTTCTTATGGTGATATTTCAACATGCAGTTTACATGCTACTAAAGTATTTCATTCTGTTGAAGGTGGATTGGTTATTGTAAATAATAAAGACTATAATGAAAAAATTAATGCTACTAAAAACTTTGGTAATGTTGATGGTAATTATGAATACATAGGGATTAATGCTAAAAATAGTGATTTTCATGCTGCCATGGGCTTATGTGTTTTAAAACATATTGAAGAGATAAAACAATTAAGAAAAAAATTATACGAATATTACACTAAAAGATTAAAAAATTATGTCACAATACCTGAAATACCTAAAGACTGTGAATATAATTACATCTACTATCCAATTTTATTTAAAGATGAAACACAGTTATTAAAAGTATTGAATGCATTAAAAGCAGAAGAAATTTATGCCAGAAGATATTTTTATCCTTCATTAAATTCATTAAAAATGTTTAATGATAAAAGTAGTTATCCAGTTTCTGAAGATATATCAAGTAGAATAGCATGTTTACCAATGGATAGTTATCTAACTGAAAACGATGCAGATAGAATATGTAATATTTTAAAAAGAAATTTGTAAAGGAGAATAATGATGCAAAAAGAAGTACCTATTATGTTTTGTTTTGATAAAAACTACGTTATTCCAGCTGCAGTAGCTTTTTATTCATTACTTGAACATGCAAACAAAAAGTATAATTATGTATTATATGTTTTACATTCTGATATAAGTGCTAAACAACAAAAACAATTAGAGGAAACTATTAAAGAGTTTAAAAATGCTAAAATTGTTTTTAAAAACATGAATCATCGTTTAGATGAAGAATGGAAAGAATGCTATCGCGGAGATCATTTTTCTAAAGAAGTAATGTACAAACTTCTCGTGGCTTCAATATTTCCTCAGTATGATACAATTATTGTAAGTGATGTAGATGTAGTATTCCTCGGGGATATAAGTAAATCTTATCATTTTATTAAAGAAAATGAAGATTATTATATTGCTGGAGTAAAACCAATAGGTAAGGTTAAGGACTATTTAAATTGTTATAAAAATAGTTGGTCGGACGAAGAAATTGAAAAACTTGGTGAAGTATGCGGAGGATATTTAGTTATGAATCTTAAAAAGATTCGTGAAGATAATATTGAAGATAAGTTTATGAATTCTATAAAAGAAAATAGTCACAGACTTAACCAAATGGAACAAGATATTTTAAATATTGTTTGCTACAAACATATTAAACATCTTCCTCTTCAATATATTGCATGTTCATATATGTGGGATTATTTCAAAAATGAAAAAGATTTACATACAGATAGTAATTATTCTTTCAAAGAAATAAAATTAGCAATGGAAAAGCCTATTCAATTACATTATGCAACTTCAATTAAACCGTGGAAAAATGTTGATTGTACAAAATCGGAAATATGGTTTGAATATATTGTTAAAACACCATTTTTAAAAGAGTATTTAACTGAGTTACCACATAAAATAGTTTTGCCACCAGAAAGAGTAAAAGAAAGTGCACCAGTAATTGTAAAAAAAGAATCTATAATCCATAAAATATTAAGAAAATTAAAAAACATAGTAAAAAGAATATATAGGGAAATTTTTAAAAATGCTTAAGAAAAATAATTCTGAGTTATTGATTATTATAGATGATATTTTACCACATAATTTATCATCTTTTAGAAATGCTGAACTAAAAGAATATATAAAAAAATATTCAAATATTGTATTTATAAATATTTCAACCGCACCACTTAATGAAAATAATTTTATAAAAGAAGTTATAGATAACAATATAAAATATTTTCAAACTGATTTTAATGATGAAGAGTTAGAAAATATAAAAAACTATATAAATACATTTGATAAAAAAGTTGCCATGATAACATTTTTAAATAACATATATGGTTATGATGGAGAAGTATTAAAATTTTTAGAAGAGAATAATATTACTTTTTCATTTACACTTTATCCAGGCGGTGGCTTTTTTATAAACGATGAAACAAAGGAAAAATTGAAAAGAATATTTGCATCTCCAAAGTTTTATAAAGTTATTATAACTCAGAAAAAAAGCTTAGAATACTTAGTTACAAATAACCTTTGTCCAATTAATAGTATAAAGTTTATCTATGGATTACCAATATCACCAAGTATGTTAAAGTTAAAATTAAAAAGAAAAGAGTATAATCATGATGCTATAAATATTTGTTTTGTAGCTTATAAGTATTGGCCAGAAGGAAAAGATAAAGGCTATGATATATTTATTAATCTAGTTAAAGAGTTTAAAAACGATAATCACTATAGATTTCATGTTGTAGGAAACTTTTCTGCTGATGATATTGACATTAGTGATATCAAAGATAAAATAAAATTTTATGGTATCTTAAAAAATGAAAAATTTATAGATTTTTACCAAGATAAAGATATATTAATATCTCCAACGAGAAGTAATATTCTATATCCAGGAGCATTTGATGGCTTTCCAACTGGAGCAAGTGTGGATGCTATGCTCAATAAAATTCTTTTGATTACAACAGATCCATTAGATAATAATATTTATTTTAAAAATGAAAAAGACATTATAATCATTGATAATAAAGTTGAAAATTTAAAGCTAAAAGTGGAAGAGTTAACGCAAAACCCTAGAAAAATAAGAATAATAGCAAACCAAGGTTATAAAAAGGCTAATAATTTATTTAGTTATAGAAAGCAAATTATTTCACGCTTAAAAATTATAGAAGAAATGAGGGAAAAAAATGAATAGTTTTTTTAATGATGAAGAGTTAAAACAATTTAAATTTAAAAAAATAGGGAAAAATGTTTTACTAAGTAAAAAAGCAAGTATTTATTCTCCTCAAAATATATCAATTGGAAACAATGTGCGAATTGATGATTTTTGTTTGTTAAGTGGGAACATTGAAATTAAAGATAATGTTCATATTTCAGCTTACACAGCACTGTACGGAGGAGGCCAAATAATTATTGGTAATTATTGCGGATGTTCTGCTAGAAGTACATTAATTAGTGCATCAGATGACTTTTCGGGAAGCAAAATGGTTGGAGCAGTTATTCCTGATGAATTTAAAAACGTCCTTTATGGAAAAATTATCATGGAAGATTTTGTTCAGTTAGGATCAGGCACAACGGTTTTACCAAATGTAACTATTAAAGAAGGAACCGTAACTGGGGCAAATTCTTTAGTAAATAAAGATTTAGAAGGCTGGTCTATTTTTGCAGGAACTCCAGCTAAAAAAATGAAAGATCGTAAGAAAGATATATTAAAGATAGTAAAGGAATATGAAACATGGAAAAATACGAATTAACTGTAGTTACCACAACTTATAACCAAGAAAAATATATTGAAAAGTGCATTGAAAGTATAATGATGCAAAAAACTAATTTTAAATTTCAATTAATTGTTAGCAATGATAATTCAAGTGATGATACTTCAAACATTTTAAAAAAATTAAAAGAAAAATATAAAAGTAACTTAAAAATAATTAATCGTAAAGAAAATTTAGGGCCAATGAATAATTTTATTACAACATTAAATGACGTTCATACTAAATATGTAGCTTTATGTGATGGCGATGATTATTGGACCGATGATACAAAACTACAAAAGCAATATGAATTTTTAGAAAAACATAAAGATTATAATATTTGTTTTCATCAAACATTGATTAAATTTGAAGATGATACTAAAGAAAATATTTTACATCCCTTAAATTTAAAAAATACACTAACATTAAAAAATTTATTAGAAGAAAATTTTATTCCTGCTAATACAGTTGTTTACAGATGGAAATATACTAAAAAAAATAGTTTAGTTGAAGACTTTCCTAAAGATATTGTTCCTGGTGATTATTACTTACATTTAATGCATGCAAAAGATGGCAAAATAAAATATATAGATAAGCAAATGTCGGTATATCGTCGTCAAGAAAGTGGAATGTGGTATTTAACTACGCAACCTAATAAACAAGTAGAATTTTACTATTTGTATGGAAAGAAATATTATAATTTTTATAAACAATCTGAGATTAAATTAAATATGAAAGGTTGTTTTCAAGATCAAAAAGAATGGATATTAAAAAACTATGTTAAGGCAATTATAAAAAGAAGAAAAAAGAAAGAATTAGAAAAAATATTAGAAAGTGAATATAAAGATAACTATAATGTACTAAGTGTTGCTTTATCTGAATTAAATCGTTTAGATAAATTATTTTATCATTTAGTTAAAAAGAGTTATTTTAAAAAAAGGTGAGAAATGATGGAAAAAGAAAGTAGAAAAAACATTAATTTATTTTTAATTATTTTTCTTGTTTATTTTATATTTGGTATTATGGTTTCTTATTATTTAAATACTGCAAATTATTGGAATGTTGCTTTTGACATGGATTGTCCAAGGGTATTAGGAGATTTAGCCATTAAAGATTATAATCATTATAGAACAACAGTTCATCCTCTTTTAATCATTATATTTCAGCCATTAATATTTTTATTAAACTTTGTAATGTCTGATTCTATAATTTCTATAATATTTTTGCAAAGTATTTTAGCTACGATTAGTTCTTTTTTAATTTATAAAATTGTAAAAAAGATATCTAATAATTCACTTAAATCATCAATAATTACAATCTTATTTGCTTTAAGCTCAGGGCAAATAATGTTCACAGCACAAGTTGAAACTTATATATATGCTCAGTTCTTTTTACTTCTTATGTGGTACTTTTTTATGAAAAAAATGGATAAAAAGTATGAGTTAAAAGATTATATTTTTGTCACAATATTAGGGGTATTATCATTATCAGTAACAATAACAAATTTTGTTCAATTTCTTATAAGCTTATTTTTTCTTTTTACTTTAAATAAAAAAAATAACAAAAGAATTTTAAAAAGTATATTAATTTTAATAAGTGTTTTATCATTAAGTGTATTGTTAGCAACTATTCAAAATATAATTTGGCCATCAGCCCCAAATTTCTTTGTTAAAGGAATAAATGACTTTATAACATCATCTAGTGAAGAAAATCTTTACATAAGTACAGTGATTACAAAGAATAATTTTATAAATATAATGAATAATTGTTTTTCTAATTCATTATATTTGACAAAAATATTTTTTCCAGAAGGCGGATATTTATTATTTGACAATACAAACATTACAAATATATTTTCTTTATGCGCAACTATACTAGCCATAATTTTAAACATAAATTATTTAATTAAACGTAAAAAAGAAATCGTTAACGATAAATTTTATATAGCAGTTACACTGTCACTATTATTTAATTTATGTTTACATTTAATTTATGGTAATTCAATATCATTTTTATATTTATGTCATTATAATTTCTTATTATTAATAAATCTCGTTTATGTTTCTGAAAATAGTTTTAATATTAAAGAAAAGTATTTAATATTTTTGCTAGTAATAATGCTTATATTTATGACTAGAGATGTAATTTTAATGTTTAAAATATTATTTAGCAAATTTTCTGTTATAGAATATTTTCAAAAAATACCTTGTTTAATAATAGCCCTAGTTTTAATTATATTACTATTTATAAATTCTAAGAAAAAAATAAGAAATATTATAATTTCCTGTTTAATAGTAGGATTAAGTTTTTTAGGATGGTATAGTATAAATAACAATATATTTGCTGATAAAAAAGATGAAATGTATCAATATGAAGAAAAGTTTAAAAAATACGAAAATCAATTACGAAATATGAAAAATACATTTTTAGTTAAAAATTTTTCAGTTCCAGAGGAAAAAATTAATATTTTCTATTTTGGAATGGTAGACCATGAAAAATTTGTTTATAAAAATGGTGAATTAATAAGAATAAAGGATAAAAAAGTATTACTAAGTATTGACTATGTAGAAGAATTAATTATTCCTAATGAATATATGGTTGTTTTAAAAGATAGAGAAGGAAAAATTAATATAATATATGAAACTGAAAAAGGGATATATTATAAAAAGAATGATGAATTGACTATCATATCCGAAGGTGAAAAAGAAATAAAATTGCCAAAATTTGAAGGTCATGAATATTCAGAAGTTTTAAAAGTATTACTTCAAGAAGTGTTATTTAATATTGATGGTGATGTTCCTAAACCAAATATTTTTGGCTACAAAACAGCTTGGTATAGAGATGCTATGGTGGCTACAATGGTTTTAGAAAAAACAAACAATGTAAGTTTATTAAATAATTGGGTTAAAAGCATAAACAGTATATATGATTATTCAAGAAGTAAAGATATAGAGGAAGCTGACAACTTGGGAGAATTATTATATATAATCGGAGCAACTAATATTGATAGAAAAGATTTAGTAAAAAAGATTTTAAATGAAATTGAAAAATTAAAACAAGATGATAATACTATTAAAGGTATGGTAGATGGTGTAAATCAAATATATTATCCAACAGTTTTAGCTATATTTGGTGCTCAAAAAAATAACATTAAATTAGATTTGCAACAACCTCAAGTAGATGATGCCTATGCTAAACTTACTTGGTATGTTGAACCTAAAATAGCTAGTAATAATAATGTTGAATCAAAATATTTTCCTTATTTAAATTGGGCATTTTATCATTATTCTCCTTACGTAACTAATTTATATATTTTAAATGAAATATATCCACTTAGTTATGAAGCTGATGAAACTAATAACAATATTAAAGTAGAATCAGAGTGTTTTATTTCTGAATACTATTGTACCCAAAAAGTTTATTTATCTCATATCTGGCATGCATCAGAAATGTTCTTGTTTTTAATTAATTATTAGAAAGGAAGTAGCAAATGAAAGAATATTTAAAATTAATAAGGGTTAAACATTGGATTAAAAATATTCTAATTTTTATCCCTTTGATATGTTCTGGTAAGTTATGTCTAAATAATGTTTATACTTGTATTGGTGCTTTTTTTGCTTTTAGCTTTGCATCATCCTTTATCTATATCATTAATGATTTAAAAGATATTGAAAATGATAAAAAGCATCCTAAGAAAAAACTTAGACCACTTGCAAGCGGTAAAATCAAAAAAAATGTAGCTATTATAATTGCCATATTAATGATCGTTTTATCTTTAAGTATTAATTTACTTATAAGTGATTCATTAACATCTTTATATTTTTTAATAGGTTATATTATAATTAATTTATTTTATAGTTTTGGATTAAAAAACATAGCTATAGTAGATATAACATTATTAGCAGCTGGCTTCGTACTTAGAGTATATTATGGTGCTAGTACTATTAATGTAGATGTATCAAGTTGGTTATTTTTAACGATTATGTCAGCATCATTGTTTTTAGGACTTGGTAAAAGAAAAAAAGAACTTATACATGCAAAGGGAGCACGCAAAGTACTAAAAGCATATAATGAAGCCTTTTTAGATAAATTTCAATATTTAAGCCTTAGTCTAACAATTGTATTTTATTCTCTTTGGACAATAGAACAAAGTATAAAATATTTATATTTAACAATTCCTCTAATTATAATTATTTTTATGAAATATTGTTTAAATATAGAAACAACCGATGAAGGAGATCCAACAACAGTTCTTTATCAAGATAAGTCATTAATAGTACTTTGTTTATTATATGGAATTATAATGGTTTTAACCTGGAGTTTATGATGAATGTCTATGATTTTGATAAAACTATTTATGATGGAGATTCTTCGATAGATTTCTTTTTATATTCATTAAGAAAAAATAAAAAGATATTTTTAAACATCTTTTCGATATTATATTCGTTTTTCTTATATAAATTAAAAATAATTACTAAAGAAAAATTTAAAACTACATTTTTTAGCTTTGTAAAAAGAATAGATGCTATAAAATATGCTGAAGAATTTTGGAAAGAAAACAAAAAGAAAATAAAATTATTTTACCTATCACAACATCAAAAAACGGACATAATAATTAGTGCATCACCTAGTTTTTTTCTTGAACCGATAGCTAAAGAATTAAATTTTAATTTAATTGCCACGGAGATGAATCCCAAAACAGGAGAAATTATAGGCAAAAATTGTTATGGAGAAGAGAAAGTAAAACGTTTAAAAAGTAAAGGTATTAATAAATATGAAAAATTTTATTCAGATTCATTAAGCGATACACCATGTAGTAAACTTGCCAAAGAAGCATATTTAGTAAAAAAAGAAAAAATAATAAAATGGCCTTAGTGATTTTCATAGACAATTAATTTATAAATCTGATAAAATAGATATGGAGATGATTTAATTGAAAAACATATTTGTAACTGGTTGTGCAGGTTATATAGGCAGTCATACTTGCGTAGAACTTTTAGAAAATAATTATAATGTAATTGGTTTAGATAATTTTTCTAATAGTAAGGCAGAAGTTTTAGAAAATATTACCAAAATAACTGGCAAAAAAATAAAGTTTTATGAAGGAAATATGTTAGATAAAAATCTGCTTAATAAAATATTTGAAGAAAATAAAATAGATGCCGTAATAGATTTCGCAGCTTTTAAGTCAGTTGGAGATAGTGTAAAGAAACCAATTGAGTATTACATAAATAATGTAAGTAGTGTTTTAACTTTACTTAGCATCATGAAAGATTATAATGTTAAAACATTAATATTTAGCAGTAGTGCCACAGTTTATGGAGATTCAAAGATAATGCCAATTACTGAAGAGTGCCCAATAGGTGGAACTACCAATCCTTATGGAACAAGTAAGCTTTATTGCGAAGGAATATTAAATGATTTATATAAGTCTGATAATACTTGGAATATTTGTATATTCCGTTACTTTAACCCAGTTGGAGCACATAAATCAGGTTTGATTGGTGAAGAGCCAAATGGAATACCTGCTAACTTAATGCCATATATTTCTAAAGTTGCTTCAAAAGAACTTGAATGCTTAAGTGTTTTTGGTAATGATTATGATACTCATGATGGAACAGGTGTAAGAGATTATATCCATATTGTAGACTTAGCCAAAGCTCATGTAAAAGGAATTGAAAAGCTTGCCAAAGATAAAAAAGGAATGCACATTTACAACTTGGGAACAGGAAAAGGATATAGTGTTTTAGATATGATAAAAGCTTTTGAGAAAATAAATCATGTTAAAATAAACTATAAAATAGTTGGAAGAAGAGAAGGCGATGTTGCTACTTGCTATGCTGATTCAAGCAAAGCTAAAAAAGAACTAAATTGGACAGCAGAACTATCTCTTGAAGATATGTGCAAAGATTCATACAATTATGCCAAAAGAATTTCTAAAAAACAAAAATAGAAAGGAATGCCGATATGTTAGAAAAAATAAATAATCATCTTAAAGAAAATGGATTCAGAGAAACCACAAAATGGCTAACAAGCAAGGTTTTATTAAAACTGCGACATCTTTCTTTAAAAAGTGTAGATTTTAGTGATATAAATAATGATAAAAATAGTAAGAAATATGGTTATTTAAAAGTTAAACCAAATGTTTTCATTGTAGCTAGCATTCCTTACTATGATATTGGCGGAGGTCAAAGATGTTCTCAAATTGCCAAGACATTTAATAAAATGGGTTATAACGTAAATTATTTATATGCGTTTAAATCAGCAGAAAGAACTAAAATCAATATTGAAATTCCTACATCTTCTCACATATATATTGATGAAACAATAATTTCTAAAATTAAAGATAAAGTATCCGAAAATGATTTATTTATCTTTGAATCTCCATCTGTAAGATTTGAAAAAGTATTAGATTATGCTAAAGAAAAAAAGGCTAAAATTGTTTACGAAAATATAGATAACTGGGAAACTAGTCTAGGTAACAATATCTATAGTGAAAAAATATTAAAAAAAATGCTAAACTATGCTGACTTACTAGTGGGAACTGCTAAACCACTGGTTAAACAATTAAAGGACTATTTAAAAAAATATAACATAAAAAATAAAGAAGTTATTTATTTAGCAAACGCTGTAGATGAAGAGTTATTTTGCGGATTAAAAAAGCAAGAAAAACCGGAGGATTTAATTATAGGAAGTAAGACCTTGCTATATTATGGATCCTTATGGGGAAGCTGGTTTGATTGGGATTTAGTCATAAATTTAGCTTTAAATAATCCAGATTATGCCATAAATTTAATAGGAGACTACAGTAATATAAAAAGCATCGTAGAAAGTTGTCCTAAAAATATTCACTTTCTAGGATTAAAAAAGCAAATAGAATTACCTAGCTATTTGCAATATGTTGATTTTACCTTTATTCCTTTTAAAGAAGGCGAAATAACTGATTATGTGTCTCCTTTAAAAGTATTTGAATATATATCAATGTATACTTTAGTAATAGCAACAAATATGCCTGATATAAAAGGATACCCTAATGTTTATATGGGAAATAATTGGAAACAGTGGCAAGAGATAATAGATAAAAATCCTACTAATAATAAAGAATTAGCCGATGATTTTATTGCTTTTAATACTTGGAATAGTAGAATAAGTGAAATTATAACAAGATTATATCCTGAAAAAGAAAAATCATCTTTAAAAGATAAAATATCTATAGTAATTCTAAATTATAATAATAAAGATATTATAGTAAAAAGTTTAAATTCATTACTTAAATATAATGAACTATATAATTATGAAATTATAGTAGTGGATAATCAAAGTACTGATGGCTCTTATGAAATGTTACAAGATAAATATAAAGATAGAATAAAGCTTTATAAAAATGATAAGAATGGCTGTTCAAGTGGTAGAAATTTAGGGGTAGAAAAATCAAGCCGAGAATATATTTTATTTTTAGATAGTGATCAATGGGCTACCAATAAATATTGGTTAGAAGCCTATGAAAATATTATTAAAAATTATGATATTGATTTAATTGGATGGGCTGCAGGCTTTTTTAATAGCCTAGGATATTCATATTATGTCGTAGATAGTTTTCCATATCGATATATGCCAGCAAATATGTTGGCTCGTGAAGATATAAGTTATTTAGGTTCTGGCGGAATGCTTATCAAAAGATCTTTATTTAACGCCATCAAAGGATTTGATGAAAATTACGATCCAACATGCTATGAAGATACGGATTTAACTTTAAAAGTTTTAAATGAAGGAAAAAAGATTGTTTATTGTCCATATCTTGGTATTATTCATTTACCACATCAAACTACTAAAGAAGGATCTAAAAAGCATACTGAAATATTAAAAGTAAGAAAAGAGTATTTTAAAGAAAAATGGACTAAAGAAAATCCAGATTTATTAAAAAAATATATCAAGTAAAGGTGCAATTAATTGCACTTTTTTTTTCTTTTTGTTATTATATAAAAGAGAGTGATAATCATGAAAGAAAAATTATCTAAATTAATTAATGTATATAAAAAATATGGTTTTATAGGTTTTAATAAAAAAATAGGTTCCTATATAAAAGCAAATTATCTAGATAAAATTAGTCTTGATGTAATTTTAAATCATAAAAAATATCAAAAGTATATTAAAAATATACTTAATAACACTTCATATCAAAGAATTATTATCTGGCGTAGTACTTTTGGATTTAATGTTCCACTTTACCAAAGACCTCAGCATATTGCCAGCAATTTGGCTAAAGAAAATTGTTTAGTTTTTTATGAAGTAACTACGATGACTGATAAAGTAAAAGCTATAAAGAAAGAAAAGGATAATTTATATTTAGTAAATTTTAATAATGCCTTTATTGAAAAAATTATAATGAAGGAAATTAATAAACAAGAAAAACCAAAATATTTACAAATATATTCAACCGATTGGCATTTAACACTAAATAGTATGCAAAAATATCTTGATAATGGTTTTAAATTAATTTACGAATACATTGATCACTTAGCACCAGAGCTTGCAGGAACTAAAGAACTTCCTAAAAATATTGTCGAAAAGTATGAATATGCTATGAACCATAAAGAGGTTTATGTAGTTGTTACGGCAGAAAGTTTAAAAGAGGAAGTATTAAAAAGAAGGGGAAAAGAAAATTTAGCTTTTTCTTCTAATGGAGTTGATTATAAATTCTTTAAAGATATATCAAAAGATTATAAATTTGATTCAGAATTTTTAAGTGTTTTATCTAAAGGAAAACCTATCATAATGTACTATGGAGCATTAGCTAAATGGTTTGACTATAGTCTTTTAGAAAAAATTGCTAAGACAAATAAATATAGTATAGTTTTATTCGGAGTAAAGTATGATGAATCTTATGATGAAGAGTTAAAATATACTAATAATATTTATTTTCTAGGAAGTCGTGATTACAAAGTTTTAAAAAACTATGCTAGTAAAGCAGACATTTTAACAATTCCATTTAAAATAAATGATATAACAGCTTCAACAAGTCCAGTAAAAATATTTGAATATATGGCTCTTCATAAGCCAATTGTTACTACAAAAATGAGAGAGTGTCTAAAATATAAAAGTGTCTTAATCGGAGAAAATCATGAGGATTTTTTAAGAAAATTAGAAAAAGCTTTAGAACTTAAAAATAATTCAAAATATATTAATACATTAGATAAAGAAGCTAAAGACAATGATTGGAGTGCTAAAGCTAAGGCTATCGTAGATTTAATAAAAAAAGATGAAAAGTGACGGTGAATATGAAAGAATATATAAATAATTTATATAAAAAAGATAAAAAAAGTTTTATAAAAGAATTAGAAAAAAAATTAAAAACAAATGAAAAATGTTTTGTTGTAACAGTTAATCCCGAAACAATTATGAAAAGTGAAAAAGATAATCAAATAAAAGAAATATTAAATGATAAAAGTGTCACATTAGTCCCCGATGGAATTGCTATAGTAAAAGCAAGCAAATGGCTAAAGATTCCAGTTGAAGAAAGAATTACAGGTGTCGAAATATCTGAAGAACTATTAAAAATAGCAAATACTAATAAAAATTCAATATATCTTTTCGGAGCAAGTAAAGAAGTAATAGAAAAGTTAGTAGACAAAATAAAAAAGGATTATCCAAATATAAATATTTTAGGAGCAACAGATGGTTATGTTAGTGATAAAGATAAAGTAATGGAAAAAATAATAAATTTAAAACCTGATATAACTCTCGTAGCTTTAGGAATACCGATGCAAGAAAAAATAATTTATAAATATCTGTCTAGAGCTTCCAAAGGAATTTTTATTGGGGTTGGTGGAACATTTGATGTTTTAAGTGGAAGTAAAAAAAGAGCTCCAAAAATATTTATTAAATTAAACCTTGAATGGTTATATCGCATTATGAAAGAACCAGTAAGATTGAAAAGATTTTGGCAAAGTAATGTAAAGTTTATGGTAAAAATACGTAAAGAAATGACCAAAAATAAATCTTGATTATTTACTTATTTATCTGTATAATAAAATTGTAGATATAAATATAATATAATCTATAAGAAAATTGGAGGATTTAAATGGATAATATCTTAGTAGCCATTTTATCCCTTGTTATTGGAATTTTGGTAGGAAGTATAGCTATATGGATTGCTTTTTCCATAAAAGCTTCAAAAGCCATAAAAAAAGCTAATAAATATATTGAAGAAGCTAAGAAAGAAGCTGAAAAAAATAAGAGAGATACATTACTTGAAATAAAGCAAGAATCATATCGAATAAAACAAGAAACTGATGCTGAAATAAAAGCAAAAAAAGCAGAAATGTTACAAACTGAAGATCGTTTATTAAATAGAGAAAATAATCTTGATAAACGTGAAGAAATGTTACAAAATCGAGATAATTTATTACAAGATAAAGAGAATGATTTATTAGCCAAACAAAAAAATTTACAAGAAAAAGAGGACAAAATGGATGCACTTCTTAAAGAAGAAGTTGCACAACTTGAAAAAATTGCTGGTTTTAGCAAAGAAAAAGCTCGCAATTTAATAATGGAACGTGTAGAAAATGAGATGGAGCTTGAACTTACGGAATATATAAAAGAAAGTGAAGCAAAAGCAAAATTAGAAGCACATGAAATAGCTAAACAACTTATAGTAAGTAGCATGGAAAGATATGCTGATGATGTTGTAGAGACTCAAACTGTAAGTACAATTGATTTACCAAACGATGATATGAAAGGTCGTCTTATTGGTAGAGAAGGAAGAAATATAAGAACAATAGAATCAGTAACTGGTGTTGATTTAATTATAGATGACACTCCTGAAGCTATATCATTATCATCTTTTGATCCGTTGCGAAGAGAAATAGCTAAAATAACAATTGAGACTCTAATTAAAGATGGTCGAATTCATCCAAGTCGTATTGAAGAAGTTTATGATAAGACTGTAAAAGATGTAAATGCTAGAATAATTCAAATAGGTAATCAAACTATAAATGATCTAGGAATAACTAAAATGGATCCTGAACTAGTAACATTAATTGGTAAGCTAAATTTTAGAACTAGTTATGGTCAAAATGCTTTAAAACATTCTATTGAAGTAGCTAATTTATGTGGCCTTATGGCAGCTGAGCTTGGAGAAAATGTAACTTTAGCAAAAAGAGCAGGATTACTTCATGATATTGGTAAATCAATTGATTTTGAAATTGAAGGTAGTCATGTTGAAATAGGCTTGGAATTTGCTAAAAGACATCATGAACCTGAAGTTGTTTTAGATGCAATAGCATCTCACCATGGAGATACAGAAGCCCATTCTATCATCGCTGTACTAGTTGCAATTGCAGATACTTTATCAGCAGCAAGACCTGGAGCTAGAAATGACTCTTTAGAAAACTATATTAAGAGATTAGAACAATTAGAAAAAATCGGTAATTCTTATGAAGGTGTTGAAAAGACGTTTGCTATGCAAGCCGGCCGAGAACTTAGAGTTATTGTTAAGCCTAAGGAAGTTGATGATGCTAAAAGTTATAAGCTTGCTCGCGATATAAAAGAAAAAATTGAAGAAGAAATGCAATATCCAGGAACAATAAAAATTACAGTTATAAGAGAAACAAGAGTTCAAGAAGAAGCAAAATAAGCTTCTTTTTTCTATTAATAAAAATCTTTATTATCTTTTAAAATTATGATATCATTAAGAAGAAAGAGTAATAGGAGTATCTAATGAAGAAGTTTTTAAAAGTAATAGGCAAAATAATGGCATTTTTAGGAGTAACCGTAGCAGTCGTTTTAATAAGTGCTGTTTTAACAATAACACTAATATGTCATGGACCATCTGAAAGTGCTAAGGAATTATTTGCAACAACTATACTCGAAACTGGGCAATTAAAATTTTTAGCGAATATCTTTTTAAGTAAGGATGAATTAAAGCAAATAGTAAGTAAAAATTCTTTGGCAGCAATGGAAGAAGAAATTAATACAAATTTAATTGAAACTAAGAATGAAAATACTAAAGATCTAATAGAAATTCATAAAGTTTCTGGCAATAATTTTGAAGGAACAATGATGATCATAAATGATCCATCTAAAGTAAGTTTAGCAACAACTTATCCATGGAGTGAATATGGCAAGGAACTAGAATATTTAGTAAAAGATTCTAATGCAATAGCTGGTATAAATGGAGGCCTTTATTACTCAAGTGGCAATAAAGGTGGTAAACCATTGGGAGTAACAGTAAGTAATGGTGAAATTCAAGATATTAATCTTGGAGTAGTAGGATTATATCTTATAGGTTTTGATGAAAGTAATATCCTAAGGGTAATTAGTTTAGAAAATATGAGTAAAAATGATGTAGAAAATTTAATTAAAGAAGAACACATCCGTGATGCAGTATCGTTTCAAGAAGAAGCAAGTGACAAAAACAATCACTTTGTTAAATTAATAATAAATGGTGAAAAAAGAGAATTAAATGGCATGGGAAGTGGTGCTAATCCTCGAACAGCAATTGGTCAAAGAAAAGATGGAAGTATTTTATTTTTAGTAACAGATGGAAGAGGAAAAAATGGTCACCTTGGTGCTACAGCATCAGATTTAATTGATATAATGGCAAAATATGATGCTGTAAATGCCGCTAATATTGATGGTGGAAGTTCATCATCAATGTATTACAATAATGAGTATTTAATGACAAGTGTAACATTTTATTATGCAAATTCATCATGGCGTTTACCAACAGCATTTGTAGTAAAGGAAAAGTAGTATGAGAAGAAAAAAACTATTTAAAACGAGTTTATTAATATATACAATGCTTATTTTATTAATAGCAATAATATTTTTAACTTATATATATTTTACACTAAAAGAATATGAAGCTAATCAAACAAATAATTTTATAAAAAACACAATAAGTGCTATTGATGATCAAACATTAAAAGATTATCTAAAAAATTATAATCAAGATGAAAATTTATTACCAGAATACAAAGAATTAATTAATAGTGATAAAGTAAAAATTTCCAAAATCGGAGAAAATGATTTTGAAGTATCGTTAAACGATCAAGTGTTACTAAATATTCAAACTAAGCTTTTAAAAACTGAAACAAAACTAGGCATGTTTAGTTATGAAGTTCGAAAAGTGACAAATATAAAACCAAATTTAGAAAGAGGAATTATCTATTACGATTTAACAATTCCAAGTAATTATACTTTGTTTATAAATAATCAAATATATAATAATATAAGCTCTAAAGAAAAATATGAAGACTTAGATTTTATGTATTATAATGAAAGTATGCCTTATTTAAATACTTATAAAATAAATAATTTATCTAGTAAAGATACTATAAAAGTATTAGATGAAAAACAAAATGAAGTTAAGTTAGAAAAAAAACAAAACTTATTAAAAGTTGATAAATATTATTTAAGTTTTGATAATTATGAAGAAGCCAAAAATTATCTTGATAAAGATTTAGATATCTGGGATTTTGCTCATAAATGGAGTTTATTTTTGACAAATGATTTAAAAGGTGTAAATCATGGATTTAATGAAGTAAAGGATTACTTCATTGAAGGAACTCAAATGTATACGCGTGCATATAATTGGGCCCATAATATTGATATCAATTTTACAAGTAAGCACACATTTAAAGATGAAATTTGGTCAAATGAAAAATTAGATAATTTTAAAGTTTATAGTAAAGATGCTTTTTCCTGCAAAATATATTCTGAAAAGAATATGATAGTAAATGGAAAAGATCAAAAAGATGTAATGAATGATACTTTATATTTTATTAAAAATAATGGAGAATGGAAAGTTATAAATATTAAAAGTGGAGGTTAAAGTTGAATAAAGATGTGGTTATTTTAATACCTGTATATAATCCGAATGAAAATATAATGCTAGATTTTTTGAAAAAATTAGAAAAAGAGTATAGTAATATTGTTTTCATTAATGATGGATGTAGTGAAAAACATAAAGAATTTTTTGATAAATTAAGTCTTAAATATCCTGTAATAAAACACAATATAAATTTAGGTAAAGGAAGAGGGTTAAAAAACGGCTTCAATTATATTTTAAATAATTATGAAAATTGTAAAACAATAGTTACAGCTGATTGTGATGGACAGCATAGTGTTTATGATATAAAAAAAGTGGCAAAAGTATCTCTAAAAAATCCTAATTCTATGGTACTGGGAGTTCGAGACTTTGATAAAAAAAATGTCCCTTTAAAATCGAAATTTGGTAATAAAATAACTAGAAATTTCTTATATTCAATTATAGGAATTAAAATAAGTGATACCCAAACAGGTTTAAGAGCTATAAGTCCAAGTATAGCTAAGAAAATTTTAGAAATACCTGGTGAAAGATATGAATACGAAACTAATATTTTAATATCAGCTAAAAAGTTAGATATTAAAATTATAGAAGTAGGTATAGAAACTATTTACTTAAATAATAATGAAACTAGTCATTTTAATCCAATTAAAGACTCATTTAGAATATATCGATTATTTACAAAATATATATTAATATTATTTTTAGCTTTTATAATAGAAAATATTTTCTTTACTAAATATTCCGGCGTATTTAATATAGCTTATACTTTATTATTTTGTAAAGCTATATCTGGTGCAATAATAGCTTTATTAAATAAGCATCTAAACCTAAAATATTTAATAATTAATTATTTTATAATATTATCAATATTATATTTAATTCCCAATCATTTATTAATATGGAAAATAGTATTTGATTTAATATTATTTTTAGTAAGTTTGCTTGTAATAAATTTTAAAACAAAAATAATCTCGAATTGAGATTATTTTTATATGTTATAATTTATTTTTGGTAGCAAATTCTGTAACAAAGGCCATAACAAGAAATAAAGCAAATATTAAATAAGCATATACTTCAGGCACACGTGCTATGTATAAGATAGCTTCTAGTAAGCATAAGCAAAGGCATCCAATACATCCTGCAATAATTTTTAAAAATAAAACATATTTTTTATTTTTTAATCCCTTAATAATTGTTTCATCTGCTTTAGTTATTTTTTCTTGATCACTAAGCCTTTCACCTTGTAAAAGTTCATTTATCGTAACATTAAAAGTTTTAGCTAGAATAACTATATAATCAATGCTAGGCATTCCATGACCATTTTCCCATTTAGAAACAGCTTTATTACTTACGCATATTTTTTGAGCTAATTCATCTTGAGTTAAATTTAATTTTTTTCTTTCTGTTTGAATAAACATTCCAATTTTTTTTACATCCATTTTTATCCTCCTTATACAGTATAAAAAAATTTGACAAAAAAAACAATCTACTTTTCGTAGATTATCTTTTAGGCTTGATTTACTTCCATAATAACAGGAAGAACAATAGGTTTACGCCCAGTTAAATTGTTTATAAATGGAAGTAATTCTAGTATAATTTGATTTTTTAAATCTGTATAACTATATGGTGATTTATTTAAAAAATTGTTTACTATTTCACTAATTTTTCTTTCAATTTTTTGCATTAGTTCTTGATTTTCATTTACAAGTACAAAACCTCTGGCCGTAACATTAGGTTTAAGTAATAACTTTCTTGTTAGAGTATTAATATTTAAGATAGTAATTAATATCCCATCTTGACTCATAAGTTTTCGATCTTTAATAACAACGCTACCAATATCTCCAACTCTTGAACCATCAACATAAATATCTCCAGCTTGAATTGTTCCGCCACGTTTTACTTCGCCATTTAATAATTCAATGACATCACCATTGGTACATATAAATGTATTTTCGGGAGCAACTCCACATAAAACACCAATTTCCGTATGCTTTTTTAACATTCTATATTCACCATGCATTGGCATAAAATATTTTGGTTTAATAATTCTAAGCATCCATTTAAGTTCTTCTTCTTTAGCATGCCCTGATGTATGAACATCGCTAAATTCTGAATTAGTAAATACCCTGACACCTTTCAAATAAAGCTTATTAATGATTTTATTAATACTTTCAGCATTTCCAGGAATAGGGCTTGAAGAAAAAATTACTAAGTCATCATTTAATAAAGATATTTGTTTATGTTGACCATTAGCTATTCTAGATAAAGCTGCTAAAGGCTCACCTTGTGATCCTGTACATAAAATACATACTTCATTTCTCTTTAAAGATTTAGCATCATTTGCTTCAATAAAAATTGACTTATCTTTAATTAAACCATTATTTAAAGCAAGTTCTATACTATTTTCCATGCTTCTACCAAAAACAATAATTTTTCGGTTATATTTTCTACAACTTTCAACTATATGCTTAATTCGATAAATATTCGAAGCAAATGTAGCTATAATAACTCGGCCGTGATGTCTACTAATCATATCATTTAAAGTTCCATCAACAGCACTTTCACTTTTTGAATATCCAGCTGATAATGCATTAGTTGAATCACTTAAAAGCAAAGTTACACCTTCAGAACCAATTTTTGCCATTTTATGAATATCAGCCATCGGACCAACTGGTGTTAAATCAAATTTAAAGTCTCCAGTTTCAAAAATAGTTCCATTTGGTGTTTTAATTACTAAAGCAAAACTATCAGGTATAGAATGGGTAGTATTAATAAATGATATATCAAAATATTTAGTTTTAACATTAAAATCTGGTGTTATTATTTGATAATTATCATATTTAATATTTCTTTCAATTAATTTTTTTTCAATTAAATCTTTAGCAATTTTAGGTGTATAAATAACAGGTACATCAATTGCTTGAAGTAAAAAAGGTATACCACCGATATGATCTTCATGACCGTGGGTAATAAATAATCCTTTTATTTTATTTACATTCTTTTTAAGATATGTTATATCTTGAATTACATAATCAACTCCAAGTAAGTTATCTTCTGGAAACATAACTCCAGCATCAATAACTATTATCTCATCTTCATGTTCAACAATATACATGTTCTTTCCAACTTCACCTAAGCCACCTAAAGCGATAACTCTAGTGGCAATATTTTTCTTTTCCATAAAAAAAATTCCTTCTTTCTTAAAAAATATATTAATTCATAAAGTTACTGAACTAAACAAATTATATCAAAAAAATTTATTTTTGTCTATCAAAATTGCATTAATATCCTTTTTTTGTTACAATTAATACGGAGGTTACAAATGGGATTATTTGATAAAATTAAAAACGTTTTTAAAAATAAAGAAAAAGAAGAAGTAAGAAGTGAAAGTGTTCAAAAGTATGATGAAGGACTAAAAAAATCACGTAATGAATTTGTTTCAAAATTAAATATGTTAGGTATTAAATATACAAAAGTAAATGAAGAATATTTTGAAGAATTAGAAAACATCTTAATTATGGCTGACATCGGTGTAAATACAGTAATGAACTTTATGGAAAGATTAAGAAAAAGAGTAAAATCTGAAAATATAACAGACACAAAATATTTAAATGAAGTAATTGTTGATGAGTTATTTATAATTTATGTAAATAATGAAACTATAACAGATAAAATAAACATGGCTTTAGAAGGACCAACCGTACTTTTAATGGTCGGAGTAAATGGGGTAGGTAAAACAACTACGATAGCTAAATTAGCTAATAAATATCATAATGAAGGCAAAAAGGTCATGCTAATAGCTGCAGATACTTTTAGAGCTGGAGCAGTAGATCAGTTAAAAATTTGGGCAGAAAGAACAAATTCTTTATTCTATGGTAAATCTGAAATTGATCCAGCTGGAGTAATATATGATGGTTTAAACAAAGCAAAAGAAGAAAATGTAGATATCGTTTTAATTGATACAGCAGGAAGATTACACAATAAAGTTAACTTAATGAAAGAACTAGAAAAAATGAATAAAGTAATAGGAAAGCTTATTCCCAATGCTCCTCATGAAACTTTATTAGTAATTGATGCCACAACTGGTCAAAATGGTATTATGCAAGCAAGTGCTTTTAAAGAAATAACCAATATAACTGGAATTGTTTTAACTAAACTTGATGGAACAGCTAAAGGAGGAATAGTTTTAGCTATAAAAGAAGAAGTAAATATTCCTGTTAAATTTGTTGGGCTTGGAGAAAAGATGACAGATTTAATTCCATTTGATATAGAAAACTATATTTATGGATTATTTAAGGATTTGATGTAATGAAAGACTTTATTTATTATGGATCATTATTTACAATTTATAATAAACTTTTAAGTGCATCTGCTCAAAAATATTATTCATTATACTACGAAGAAAATTTAACTTTACAAGAAATAGCAGACTTAGAAAAGGTTTCAAAAAGTTACATTGGAAGTGTTATAAAAAAAACAACTGAAAAATTAGATGATTATGAAAATAAATTACATATTTATGAAAATAATAAAAATTTAGAAAATGCTCTAGAATTTGAAGATATTAAAGAAATTAAATCCACAATTAAGAAGATATTATCCAAATAAAAAAAGATTATCTTCTTTTTTTATAAGTATAATCTTCTTTATTTCTTAATCCAAGTTCAATTTCTTTTAATTCATTAGCTTTAGCCATTTCTATTATAAGTAATTTTAATAAGTTCGTGTTATTATTAAGTTCCTTAATAGCATATTTTAATCCATCAGTTTTCTTTAGGCTTTCAGATAATGAACGCATAGAATCATCACTATATGACATAAACATTCCTCCTGAATAAGACATAGTATAGCATAAGACCAAAATATGTCAATTTAAATATTTATAATAGTTCTAATTAATAAATAAATACATAATAATTAGTAGGTGTTATAGATGAAAAAAATATTATTTTTATTAATTAGTTTTTGTTTGTTAGCAATTCCTGTTTACGCTGAGGAATATGCTGAAAATGCGAAAAGTGCTATCTTAGTTGATAGTTTATCAGGAAAAGTATTATATGAAAAAAATGCTGATGAAAAATTAGCTCCAGCATCGATGACGAAATTAGCAAGTATGTTGATGATTATGGAAGCGATTGATAATGGAAGTTTAAAATTTGAAGATAAGGTTACAATCAGTGAAGAAGCTGCCAATATGGGAGGTAGTCAAGTATTTTTACAAGCTGGTGAGACTTATACAGTTCATGATTTGTTAAAAGGAGTTGCTATTGCTAGTGGAAATGATGCGGTAGTAGCCTTAGCTGAAAAAATTGGAGGATCACAAAATGATTTTGTAGAAATGCTTAATAAAAGACTTCAAGAAATTGGAGCTACAAATACTCATTTCGTAAATGCCCATGGTTTAGATTCCGAGGGACATGTCTCAACAGCACGGGACATGTCAATAATAGCAAGAGAGCTTTTAAAACATCCTAAGATTTTAGAGTACACAAGTATATATGAAGAATATTTAGAGAAAAATGATGGGACTAAAACATGGCTTGTTAATACTAATAAACTAGTAAGATTTTACCAAGGCGTGGATGGATTAAAAACAGGATTTACAAAAACTGCAGGCTACTGTTTAACAGCAACAGCCAAAAAAGATAATTTTAGACTTATTTCCGTTGTAATGGGAGAAGATACTCCTGAAAATAGAAGTAGTGATACAGTTAAAATGTTAAATTATGGTTTTAATACATTTAAAATAAATATTATCAAAACCAAAAAAGAAATACTAGGAAAAGTCAGAGTAGAAAAAGGAAAAAAAGATTTTGCAAATATAGTCCTCTTAGAAGATGCAACTGAAATTTTAAAAAATACAGAAGAAGCTAGTAAATATAAATTCAATTTATTAGTAGGAACAATTAAAGCTCCGGTTAAAAATGGTGATGTAGTAGGTAGTGCAGAAATTATTGATAAAGATGGAAATGTTATAGATGAAGTAGATGTAACGGTAGAAAACGAAATAAAAAAAGCTAATATTTTAGATTATATATTACGTAATTTAAAAACGGTCGGAGCTGGAAAGACAATACTAAAACAATAGCTAAAATTTAATTTTACCTTTCCAAGTTGGATTGATTAAAAATCATATATATAGTATAATGAAACCATAAAATTTTAGAAAATTTAGGGAGAAAAAATGAAATTTAATAGTTTAATACCAGAACTTAGTGTTTCAAATATTGAAAGAAGTAAATTGTTTTATCAAAAATTAGGATTTAGTATAAAATATGAAAGACCTGAAAATAAATTTTGTTTTTTAGAATATGAAAATAATCAAATAATGATCGAAGAAATCAATGATAACTGGAATGTTGGAAAGTTAGAGTATCCGTTCGGGCGAGGATTAAATTTAAGTATGCAAGTTTCTAATATAGATAATTTTTATCAAAATGTTTTAAAAAACAATTTGCCAATTTACAAAGAAATACAAATTGATAAATATAGAGTAAATGATAGAGTTTATGAAGATAAAGAATTTTTAATTCAAGATCCAGATGGGTATCTCTTAAGATTTAATAACTAATAAAGTTGCCAAAATAAAAATAATATGTAATAATAAAAACGAGGTGTAAATATGGCTAAAGAAGAAAAAAATTATAGTAATGAATTTAAAAAAATAAATATACTACTATATATAATTATGACATTAATTATTTTATTAGGAATTATATTTTTAATAAATAATAAAGCTAAAAATAAAGAAAAAAACATTTATGACGTATCAATGATGCATGAAATAGGAGTAGATGAAGCCTTAGAGTTATTTAATGATGATGATACTTTTGTTTTATATATAGGTAGGGAAACATGTGATATATGTCAAGATCTTTTACCTAAACTTCAAACAGCACAAATAGAAAATAATTATATAACTCAGTATATTGATTTAACTAAAGTTGATCGTAAAGGAGAAAACTGGCAAAATTTAGTTAAATTATTAAATGTAAGTACAACACAAACTTTAACAAGCGATGGAAGTGGTGAAAAAGTTACAGAAACATTTGGTTATTTTCTAAACGAAAAAGGTTTTACACCATGCGTTATAGTTATTTCTAAAGGAAAAATGGTAGCAGGATTTTTCGGTGACAAAGAATTAATTTCTTTGGAAGATTGGCTGCATAATAACGGAATCTAAAAAAATGCTTATTAATTAAGCATTTTTTATTTGTCGTAATCTTCAATTTCTGTTTTTGATTTATGAGGTTCATCAAACAATAATCCTTCATAATTCCTTTGCCTTAAGGCCTCATAAAGCATAATAGCAACAGTATTAGAAAGATTTAAAGCACGAACATTACTAGTCATTGGCATTCTCATACAATGTTCAATGTGTGGTTTTAAAATTTCTTTAGGTATACCAGTAGATTCTTTTCCAAAAACAAAATAGATGTTTTCTGAAGAATTACTATAGTCAAAACTAGAGTGAGGTTTATGACCATATCTCGTTAAAAAATAAAAAGTTCCATCAGTATTTTTGCTTAAAAAATCATTCCAATTTTCATAAATGCTCCAGTTAAGTTTATCAATATAGTTTACTCCGCATCTTTTTAATGTTTTATCATCAACACTAAAGCCTAGTGGTTTAATTAAATGTAAGGTAGCTCCAGTTGCTACACAAGTTCTCATTATATTTCCAGTATTTTGAGGTATTTCTGGTTCAAACAAAACAATATTTAACATTTTAATTCTCCTTTAAAAAAAGGTCTTTATTGACCTTCGTATTCATAAATATCTAATAATTTTTGAAAATCACTAGCATTAATAGGGTTATTATCATATCTAGTTACAGTATCAATAATTTTTCCATCTTTGTAATACAAAATGATAGGAACTGTTTTAATTTTATCAGTATTAAAAGCATTATTAATTCTATTTAAATAATTATCTTCATCCATAATATCTTTAACATTTAAGTAATAAAATGAATCATTTAATTTATACTTATCTATAACAGTTTTAAGACCAGTTTCTAAATTATAAGTATCTTCATTACCCGTATAACTAATAAGTACAAAATATTCGTTAGGTGATTCTGTTAGAATTTGATTTACTTCATCTAAATTCTTAATTTCTAAACTAAGGGTACCAGAATCAATTAAATAACTAGTTCCAAGTTTCTTTTCATTTTTTAATTTTTGATTATGAAAAATATAAATTCCAAATAAAATGATTAAAAGTATAACCCCACAAATAATCAAAATATTTTTAGGGGAAATTTTTTGAGTTGCTACTTCAACTTCTTTTAATTCTTCTTTGTTTTTTACTTCTTTTACTTCATTAATTTCAGTTGTTTTTTTATTTGCCATTTAAGCACCATACCTTTCATTAATATATTAACATAAAAATTCTATTTTTAAAATTCTTTTTTATTCTTGATCATCATTTTTTTCAAGTTTTATTAAAACTTCACGAGGCTTAGATCCATTTTGAGGACCAACAACACCACGACTTTCTAATAAATCCATAATTCTAGCTGCTCTGTTATAACCAAATCTAAATCTTCTTTGAATTAAAGAAGCACTAATTTTTCCTGTTTGCACCGCAAATTCTACGACGTCATTATAAGCTTCATCATCATTTCCCCCAGCAGCACTATTACCAACTCCACTAGAAGTATTTTGGCTTACATTTTCAAATTCTTCATTATATTTTGCTGTCGCTTGATTCTTACAATAATCAATTAATCTCTTAATTTCATCATCATTTATAAAACATCCTTGAATTCTAGTGGGAGCACTTTCACCCATTGGAAAATATAACATATCTCCTTTACCAAGTAATCTTTCGGCACCTCTTTGATCAAGTATTGTTCGGGAGTCTATTTGTGATGCAACAGCAAATGCTATACGTGATGGAATATTATTTTTAATAAGACCAGTAATAACATCAGTTGATGGTCTTTGAGTTGCTACTATTAAATGAATACCAGCGGCACGAGCAAGTTGAGTTATACGAGTAATAGAATCTTCAACTTCCTTAGAAGCAACAAGCATCAAATCTGCAAGTTCATCAATAATAACCACAATATATGGCATTTTATTCATTGGGCTTTCTGGATGCTTTTTGTTATATTTTTCAATCATTTCATTATAGCCTGTAATATTTTTAACTTCTTTATCACTAAATGTTTGAAATCTTTGATCCATTTCTGTAACAACTCTTTGAAGAGTTAAACTAGCTTTTTTAGGATCACTAACAACTGGACAAAGTAGGTGAGGTATACCATTATAATTAGTAAGTTCAACTTTTTTAGGATCTACTAAAACAAGTTTTACTTCATTAGGTTTATAACGCATTAAAATCGAAGCAATTATACCATTTATACAAACTGATTTACCTGACCCAGTAGAACCTGCAACCAAAAGGTGAGGCATTTTAGTTAAATCAAATACTTTAGATGTACCCATAATATCTTTACCTAAAGCTGCACATATTTTAGCATCACTTTTTAAATTTTGAGGACTTTCTAAGACTTCTCTTAAAGTAACACTAGATATTGATGGATTAGGTATTTCAATTCCAATTGTACTTTTGCCAGGAATAGGTGCCTGTATGATAACATCTTTAGCGGCTAGTGCTAAAGCAATTTCTTTATCAATATTAAGTATTCTACTAACTTTAGTTGCTGGAGGAACAGTAAGTTCATATTCTGTTACAGCAGGCCCAATGTGAATTTCCACAACTTTTGCAGCAATTCCAAAGTCTTTAAGAACACGTTCTAATATTTCTTTATTACTTTGAGTAAATGAAGTATTATTATTTTTCTTAGGTTTTAAAGGATCAAATATTTCACTACTTCTAGGAAGTCTATAATCTGATTCATCATCTTCTGGAGTAATATTTTCAGTATCTTTTATAGTTGTCTCTTCAATCGCAGGTTTAGTTTTAAGCTCATCCATGCTAGTAATTATAATTTTCTCATGACTAGGAGTAGGAACACTTTTAACCTCAGGCATTACCTCGACATCAGCGCTGTTACTAATAGGTACTTCTTCATTTTCAGAAGAAACTTTTTTAGGCTTTCTTTTAAAGATACTAAATATTTTTCTTAATATATCAGAAAGATTTACATTAAATGTTAAGACTGATGCAAATATTCCTAATAAAACCAAAATAACAATTGTTCCTGTTTTTCCAAATAAAGCATCAAGCCCTGCAATAAATATAGCTCCGATAAAACCACCACCAATAACTACAGACGTTGTTCCTGTTGTATTTAAAGCATTTGTGGCAGTAATAGAACTTATTCTTTCCATATAATTCTTATATGTTTCTAAAATGATATCTTTTGGACTATTAGTTAAATTTAAAAATTCAAAATGGCTTCCAACAAGAAGTACAACGAAAAAAATATATAAGCCAATTAATTTTTGATTAGAAAATTTAGGCATTTTTCTTTTATAAATCATATATGTACCAAGAATAATCAAGGAAATTAATATAATCATCCACCAAGTTCCTGCTAAAAACATTGTAAACTTTTTTATTAATGAACCAATAATACCAAAGCCAAAGCCTATAATACCAATTAAAATTAGAATTAAGCCAGTCATTTCTACGCTGTAGGTATTATTACTATTACTTTCTTTTGATTTTTTCTTTTTAGCCATACTAATCACCTTAATTTATTATACCTTAAACAAAATAAATATTCAAACATTTCTAAGTAATTTACCCATTACATTTTTTAGGCCAAACATACTATAACATAGGGAGGAAATAAAATGTTATTTGATGACAACTTAGGTTTTTTTGGCTTTACTATTCCAAAAGAAGTAAAAGTAGGTGAAAAAAAACTAAATAGTGTAGAAGAAGGTTTTACCAAAGGAAATATGTTCACAAATTTATATGAACCATATAAAAATTATAAGGCATATAAGGTTATTCCTTGTGATAAAAAAGAAGAACTTCTTTTAGAAATTATGGCTTTGTCATTTGCCATTAATGATTTAAATTTATATCTAGATTTACATCCTAATGATGAAGATATGTTATGCAAGTTTAAGGACCTAGTAGAAAGATCATGTCAAAAAGAAATGGAATATGTTAAAACTTATGGACCACTAGAACTAATTGATAGTGATTCTACCAAAAAATTTGAATGGATTGATAATCCATGGCCATGGGAAAATGTCGGAGGTTCAAAATATGTATAAATATGTTAAACATTTATCTTATCCAGTAAATGTTACAAAAAAAGATTTAAAAATGGCTAAATTAATTATAACACAAGTCGGAGGTTATGCTGGAGAACTCGGAGCAACTTTAAGATATTTTAGTCAAAAATATACAATGCCTGATGAAAAAGGAAGAGCACTTTTAAATGATATTGCTACGGAAGAAATTGGTCATTTAGAAATGGTAGCTACTATCGTATCACAATTAATGGAAAATGCTACGTTAGAGGAAATAAAAGAAGCTGGATTAGAAAGTTATTACACGGAACATGGAAAAGGAATTTATCCAATGAATGCAAGTGGGATACCATTTGATGCCTCAACATTTGCAGTAACTGCTAATCCTTTAACAGATTTAATGGAAGATATGGCTGCAGAATTAAAAGCAAAAACAGCTTATGAACATTTAATAGATTTAGCAACAGATCCACAAGTAATAGAGCCACTTTTATTCTTAAGACAAAGAGAAGTAGTTCATTTTAATAGGTTTGAAGAATTATACAACTATTATAAAGATAAAGGATATAAATAGTCTCATCAAAATCGATGAGATTTTTTTACAAATATGAATTGACTTTAAAATAATTTTATCTTAAAATAAATAATAGGATAGGTATGAGGCGTATGAATAAATTACTTCAAAATATAAAAAAAATCCTTAATAAAGATGTAAGTAGTTTTTTAAATAAATATAAAATACCACTAATTAGTACAGTTATAGTGGTACTTTTAGCATGCATTGGTTTAATTGTCTCTTATGCCTTCTATCAAGTTACTGATAAAAATCCTGTAATAGGTGGCTCAACTGGAAAACTAGCAGATATCGAAGTTCGAATCATGGCTGAAGATAGAGATACTAATGGTAATGGTTTAAATAGTTATTCATTATATCCATATATTCCTAAAGCAGGGTATAAATATAATGCCTCATCAAGTTATTGTGTAAATGGTTCAACAATTATTTATAATGCTGAAAACTACAACGCTGATATAAAAGCCTATGGTCATGATATATGCTATATGTATTTTGATTCAACTGCATCACTTGATATAACGCTAAATGTTTATGCTGAAAATATTAATGATGACGGAGTTGGTACAGGTGAATATACTAAACTTGAAACAACTTCATTACCATCAATTGGTTATGAATTTAATACAACATTAAGTAAATGTCAAAATGGATCTACAGTAAGTTATAATACAGCTGAAAATATGTTTACAGTTGAAGCTAGTCAAAAAGATGTTTGTGATGCTTACATGGATGCTATGGATGTAGATATTGCTTTAAAAGTATTTATTCAAGCCAAGAAAAATTCTAATGTTTATTATGAAGCTAAAACTATACCAACCAATAACTATTATATTTTAAATTCTAAATCTAGCTGTACTGGATCATCAACTTTATCATTAGAACATCAAAAAGTAGTTATAGCAGCAACTAGCAAAACTAATTGTGTAGCGTACTTAGATGTTGGAAGTGGACCTATATTAGAAAGCATGCAAGCAGAAATTAATCTTACTAATGCAACAATTACTTTGGCAAACAGTCAACTTGGAACAAATCCAACAATGTATTACTATAGTAAAGATAATGGAGCAACATACGTATCAAGTACTAGTGCTACATACACATTTAGTGATTTAGATGCTCCAGCAACATACACATTTAAAGCATACTCAGTAGATGCAACGGGTAATAAATCTCGTATATTCTCAACATCTGCAGATGTAGAATATGTTTTCAAAGGTGATTATCCTTATCAAAGTAATGCTTATACTTTTGATGTTAAAGTAAGTGGCTATTACAAATTAGAAGTATGGGGGGCATCTGGAGGATACGGATATAATAATGCAACCACGTATGCTGGTGGTAAAGGTGGATATTCCTATGGAACTGTGTATTTAGAAAAAGGTAATGTTGTTTATATACACACAGGTGGAGCTGGAACTAATGGATCAACATCATCAAGTATCAAAACTGGTGGTTCAAACGGTGGTGGAAATTCTGGTTATTACCGTGGAGCATCAGGCGGCGGCGGATCTGATATTAGAATAAACTCTGATGATAATCTTGCTCGGGTAATTGTTGCCGGCGGCGGCGGCGGTGGAGCAAACTATTCTAAATATTACGGCGGTTACGGCGGCGGAGCATCAGGTGGTGACGGCAAAGGATATAATACAACATATAATTCTAAAGGAGGAACTCAAACAGCTGGAGGCGCTGCTGGTCATTATGGAACATCATCAACATATAGTGGTACTGCAGGAGCAATTTATCAAGGTGGACGTGCATCATCAACCGCATCAGGAACTTATAATCGTTCTGGTGGCGGAGGCGGCGGCTGGTACGGTGGTGGCGGAGGCGGCTTTCGTAATGCAACCAATACATACTATTATGGTGTTAGTGGTGGCGGTGGTGGCTCTGGATTTGTTTATACGAGCGAAACCACAACACTTCCAACGGGGTATCTTTTAGCCGATACATACAAATTAGTAAATGCCCAAACAATTGCTGGAAATGTAGCTTTTACATCACCAACAGGTACAGAAGAAACTGGTCACGATGGAAATGGCTATGCTAAAATAGAATATATTGGAAAGAGCTTAAGTTAATATGCAATGTAAAAAGTGTCATAGTCCTTTACCAGCAAATGGAATAGTATGTCGTTTCTGTGGAACTTTAATGGATCAAGAACAGATTAAATATCAAAATAAAATGAAAAATAAATCAGATCAAACCATAATGCTTTTAAGTGAAAAATATGGCCATGAAAATAAAGTTACTTACCGCGAGGTCAAAGAAAATAAAATACTTGGTTTAATTGTTATCATAATTGTACTTTTAATTTTAATTTTTTTAACCATACTAGTTAATAGCTAGGTGATTAAAGTATGATAATTATGTGTATAAAAATATTTTTAGCAAGGATTGTTGATGTAAGTCTTGGAACTATTAGAACTGTTTTAATAGTAAAAGGAAATAGACTTACTTCTGCAATAATTGCTTTTTTTGAGGTTTTAATTTGGTTTTTAGTAGCCAGAGAAGCTTTAAATACTGATTTAAATTCTTGGCTTATACCAATATTTTACTCTGCTGGATATGCAACAGGTACTTATATAGGTAGTTTTATTTCTACAAGATTTGTCGAAGGCCTAGTAGGTGTTCAAGTAATATCTAAAGCCACTAAAGCAAATAAAATGATTAAAGAAATAAGAGATTCTGGTTTTGGAGTTTCAATAGTGGATTTAGAAAATACTCAAGATAATGAAAAAAAGAAAATGCTTTTCATCCAATTAAATAAATCTCAAATAAAAAGGCTTACACATATAATAAGAAAGAATGACGAAGATGCTTTTGTAGTAATTAATGATACAAGATATGTTCAAAATGGTGTTATAAAATAAAAAAAGGCCAATTTTAAAGGAAAAAATTGGCTTTTTACTTTTCTTAAGTAAAATTATGTGATATAATCTAGTTATCAGTTTTAAGTGGGCAGAAATTCCCACTTTTATTATTAGTTATGGAGGTGTTTATGAAACTAATTTTAGATGATCTTAAAATCAAATTACAAAAAGAATTAGATGCAAGTCAAATTATTGTTGATAATATTGAATTTGAAAAGAAAGGAAAATATCATTTTTTAACTGTTACTTTAGACAAAGTCGGAGGAATAGATTTAGAAATGATTGTTGACGCTACAAAAATAGTAAATAAAGTAGTAGATGATGCCAATATAACTGATGATAGTTATATATTAGATGTTGTAAGTAAAGAAAGAGGAGAGTAAAATGAATAACAAAGAATTAATAAAAGCACTAAATAACTTGGTTGCTGAAAAAAACATAAGTCCAGATATTGTATTTGAAGCTTTACAATTAGCACTCCAAACAGCATACAAGAAGAATTTTAACTCTAAAACTAATGTTAGAGTTGACATTAATCGTGAAACTGGAGATATAAAAGTCTATTCTTATCTTGTAGTTGTAGATGCTATTGATGAAGGCCATGATGAAGAAGATGCTGAAGGAAATATTGTTCATATTGAACCTAGTATCAATAAAGATGCTCAAATATTATTAGAAGATGCTAAAAAAATAGTTCCTACAATTAAATTAGGAGAAACTATTGAAGAGGAAGTAACACCAAAAGATTTTGGACGTGTTGCAGCAGGAACAGCTAAACAAGTTGTAATGCAAAAAATAAGAGAAGCAGAAAAAAATAGTATTATTGAAGAATTTGCAGATAAGCAAGATGAATTAATGCTAGGTATGGTAGCTATGGAAGATCAAAGAAACTATTATATTGATCTTGGGAGAACGAGAGGTATTCTTCCAAAAGCAGATATTATACCTGGAGAACAAATAGTAATGGGTTCAAATATTAAAGTTTATGTTACTAAAGTTGAAAGTGGCCCTAAAGGACCTATAATTAAACTATCTAGAAAAAATTATGGTTTTGTAAAAAGATTATTCGAACATGAAATTCCAGAAGTAGCAAATGGTACAATTATACTTGAACAAGTAGTAAGAGAACCAGGTGTAAGAAGTAAAGTAGCTTTATACTCAACAAATGATCGTATAGATGCTATTGGTTCATGTATCGGAGAAAGAGGAACTAGAATTGCAGGTATTTTAAAAGAGCTTAAAGGAGAAAAAGTAGATTTAGTTTTATATAGTACTGATCCAGCTGAATTTATTAAAAATGCTATGGCTCCTGCTAAAGATGTTATAGTATCTATTCCAGATCCAGAAGAAAGAGAAGCTTTAGTTATTGTGAATAATGATAATTTATCTCTAGCAATTGGTAAAAAGGGAAGTAATATTAAGCTAGCTAGTAAACTAACAAAATATCATTTAGAAATTAAAACTATGGAAGAAATAAATAAAGCAGGTAATAATTAATGAAAAAAATTCCAATGCGTAGTTGTGTAATTACAAAAGAAAAACTACCTAAAAAAGAGCTTATTAGAATAGTTAGAACTCCAGAAAAAGAAGTTATAATAGATGAAACTAGTAAAGCCAATGGAAGAGGAGCTTATTTAAAAAAGGATCTTGAAGTTATAAAAAAGGCTCGAAATAATAAATTATTAAATAGAATACTTGATATTGAGGTTCCTGAAAGTATATATGATGAATTAGAAAATATGTTAAAATAAAAGAAAGGAAAGTGATTGTATGACAGTTAAAGATTATGCTAAAGACGTTAATCTATCTGCTGCAGAAATTTTAAAAAAATGCCATGAACTTGGAATAAATGTTAGTAGTGGGGATGATATTCTTACGGATGATGATATAATTTTACTAGATAATACTATTAATTTAATAAGCACAGATGAAGAAATAACTTTTGAAGAAGAAGAAGATATTGATGATAAAGTTGATGAAATAATGACATCTAGTACTATTAATAAAAAAATGAAAGAAAGTGTAAGTAAACAAAAGTTAAAGAAAAAAGATTCTAAAAGTGAATTTAATGCTTTAAAGAAAGAAATGTATAAGCATAAAAATAAATTAATGAAGAATAAAACAGATGAAAACATTGTTCTTTATAAAAATGATATGACAGTAAGTGAACTTGCAAATAGTTTAAATATTAGTGCTACTGATATCATCAAAAAACTTATGGAAAATGGTTTAATGTTAAATTTGAATCAATCCATAGATTTTGAAAATGCTGAAATAATAGCTTTAGATTATGGTAAAACATTAAAAAAAGAAGAAACACAAGATGTATCAAATTTTGAATCTTTTGAAATAGTAGATAAAGAAGAAGATTTAGTAAAAAGACCACCAATAGTTACTATCATGGGTCATGTTGATCATGGTAAAACAACACTTTTAGATTATATAAGAAATACTCACGTTGTTGATAAAGAATTTGGGGGAATAACACAACATATAGGTGCTTATCAAACAAAATACAAAGATGAACTTATTACATTTATTGATACTCCAGGGCATGCTGCATTTACTGAAATGCGTGCTAGAGGAGCATCAGTAACAGACATAGTAATTATTATTGTTGCTGCTGATGATGGAGTTAAACCACAAACTAAAGAAGCAGTAGATCATGCTCTTAGTGCTAATGTTCCAATTATAGTTGCTGTAAACAAAATAGATAAACCAGAAGCAAATATTGATAGGGTTTTAACAGAAATGGCTGAAATAGGTATTACACCAGAAGCTTGGGGTGGAGATGTTCCATTTATAAATTTATCAGCAGTAACTGGTGAAGGAATTGATTTGCTTTTAGAAACTATTTTAACTATAGCTGAAGTAAATGAATTAAAGGCTAATCCAAATAGATATGCTCTTGGAGCTGTTATAGAATCAAGATTAGATAAAAATGTTGGGGGAATTGCTTCTTTCTTAATTCAAAATGGTACTCTTAGAATTGGAGATCCGATAGTTGTTGGAACAAGTTACGCTAAAGTAAGAACAATGAAAAATGATCGTGGTGAAGCAATAGTAGAAGCTGGACCATCAACACCAGTAGAAATAACAGGGTTAACAGAAAATCCTTCAGCCGGAGATAAATTTATGGCTTTTGAAACAGAAGCAGAAGCTAAATCTGTGGCAGAAAAAAGAAAAGATTTAGCAAAAGAAAATGCTGGAAAATCTCAAAAAGTATCACTAGATGATTTATTTGCACGAGTAGATGCTGGTAATAAAGAAATAAATGTTGTTTTAAAAACTGATGTAAGAGGTTCAGAAGAAGCTGTAAAAAATGCCTTAGAAAAAATAAAAGAAAAAGACGTTTCTGTTAAAGTTATTCGTAGTGGAATCGGAGCTATTACTGAATCTGACGTTGTTTTAGCAAGCGCTTCAAATGCTATTGTAATAGGATTTAATGTCATAGCACCACAAGCAGCAAAAGATATAGCTAAAGATAATAATATTGAAATAAGACTTTATACAATAATATATAAACTTGTTGAAGATATGGAAGCAGCTATAAATGGTTTACTAGATCCAGAATACGAAGAAAAAGTAATCGGAGAAGCAGAAATTAGAAAAATATTTAAATTTTCTAAAATTGGTAATATAGCCGGTACTTATGTTACAAGTGGAGTAATTAAAAATAATGCTCTTGCTAGAGTAATTCGTGACGGTGTTGTTATTGCAAGTGATGAAAAAATAGCTTCACTTCAAAGAGAAAAAGATACTGTTAAAGAAGTTAAAAAAGGATTTGAATGTGGTATTACTTTAGAAAAGTTTAATGACTTTAAAGAAGGAGATACTATTGAGGCTTATGAAATGATTGAGGTAAAGAATGCCAAAATATAAAATTAAAAGATTAGCAAGTGATATTCAAAGATATCTCGGCGAAATATTTATAAATGAAACTAATGATGAGATATTTAAAGAAATTACAATCACTGGCTGTGATGTTACAAATGATTTAAGTTTTTGTAAAGTTTATTTTACATCCATATTAGATACTGATATTAAAACTTTAGAAAAAGAATTAAATGAAGCAGCACCTTTTTTAAGAGGAAAATTAAGTGCTAAAATTGAAGTAAGGCACACACCAGAATTAAAATTTGTTTATGACAAATCTATAAGCTATGGTGAAAAAATTGAAGAAATTATTGAAAAAATTAATGGGGGAAAATAATGATTGAAATAATGGATAAATTACCACAAAATGTAGATAAAAGTTTAGTGGAAGAAAAATATTATGAATATTTAAAAAGATTATATGATATAAATCAAGATTATTTAATTAGATGCATTCTTCATCTATTTCCTAAAAGAAATGAATTATATAAAAAACAAGCTCATGATTTTGTAGAAAATAATGATTCAGAAATTAAATTTATATCTTATGAAAAAGATGAAGAAATAACAGCATTAGCTAGAGCGAATATTCTTGAAGACACCATTTATTTTGGGGATATAGTATTTTTAAAAGAACAAAATTTACTTGAAAGATTAAATATAATTGATTGTATGATTGGCTATTTAGAAGAACATGCTAAAAATAATACTCAAGAAAATATGCAAATAGAAGTTCCTAAGTTAGATAATTATGAAATTACTTTAGCTTTAAATAATGGCTTTGATTTTATTAATGAGCCTCAAAGCAAAACAATAAAACATCCAACTTATATTCTCAAAAAAGAAATTAAGAAAAGGACTTTAGATGAACCAACTCTTAGTCGTAAATAAACCGGCAGGCTATACAAGCAGAGATATTATTAATAAACTTAGTAAAATATTTAATTATAAAAAAATTGGCCATACAGGAACACTTGATCCAATCGCATCAGGGGTTCTTGTTTGTTTATTTGGTAAATATACTCGCCTTGGTAATTTAATAACAGCTTTAGATAAAGAATATATTGCTAAAATAAAATTAGGAATAAAGACAGATACTTTAGATATAACAGGTAATATAATCGAAGAAAATTCAAAAAAGATTACTAAAGAAGAAATAATAAAAGTCTTAAATGAGTTTCCGAAAAGTTATAATCAAACAGTGCCAAAATATTCTGCTGTAAGAATAAATGGTAAAAGATTATATGAATATGCTAGAGAAAATATTGATATAAAATTACCAACTAGAACAGTAAATATTTATAATTTAGAACTAATAGACTTTAAAGATGATGAAATAACTTTTAAAGCATCCGTATCAAAAGGGACATACATAAGATCTTTAATAGATGATATATGTAAAAAATTAAATACTGTTGGAACTATGAAAGAACTTACAAGAACTAAACAAGGTTCATTTGATATTAAAGACTCTTATACAATTGATGAAATAATTAATAATAAATTTAAATTTCAAAATATTCATGAATTTTTAGATTATCCAGAAATAAATATTTCTGATAAATATTTAAAATTAGTATTAAATGGCGCTAAAATACCTAATATATTTAATATAAAAGATAAAGTAATATTTAAGCATGAAAATAAAGATATAGCTATTTATGAAAATATAAATGAAACTTTAAAACCTTACGTTATGTTTTAAAGTTTTTTGTTTATTATAAATATTTTTGTTCTATTGTTATATCCTAAATGATATGATATGATTAAATTTAGGTGATTTCTATGTATATTGAAGATATAAACGATTTAATGATAAAAACTAATATTCGAGGTTTTATACATACCAGTGATTTTGTTAAAGGTAAAAGTTATGATCCTTCCAAAATTACTTTTATAAAAGACAAAGAACTCAAAGGAAATTATAATGTAATTAAATGCTTTCATTATGAAGTAGATTCTGAGTCAAAACAAACCTATTACGATGTCTCAATATTCATAGAAAATAATAAAAAAATTGTTAAAACAATGTGTGATTGTAAAGATTATCGTCACGAATCTAGTTGTAAACATATCGCCGCTGTCTTTATAAACTATTACAATGATTTATTTAATCAAGAAATTATTAATATTCCTAGTGTCTCAAATGATATTTTAGATAAATTTCTTGTTAAAGAAGAAAATATTATAAAAAAAGAGATTAATCTTCAACTAGTGATGGAATTAAAAGAAGTAGAAAGTTATTATTACTATGAACCTCAAAAAAAAGTAAATATTAAATTGTTAATTGGCCTTGATAAACTATATACATTAAATAATCATGTAAATACTTTTAAAGATGCTTATGAATCTGGAGAAGGAGAAGTAAGTTTTGGGAAAAGTTTTACTTATGATCCAGCAAAATATTACTTTTCAGATAGCAATAATCAAATATTAAATGCTTACTTTAATTTAATAGAAGGTTATGGAAATAAATACTTTAGTGATAAAGAATTAAAGAAATTTTTAGGCAAAATTAAAAATTATAGTTTTATAATTAATGATTATCAAATAAATAAAATAAATGAAGGTTTTCCTGTAAATACAACTTTAACTAAAAATAAAGAAGATTATATGTTAGACTTTGATTTAGATAATATAGAATGTTTAATAAATGAAGATTATGAATATATTTTATATAAAGGAAAAATGTACCACTTAAATAATAAAGAACAAGATCTTTTAAAAGAATTAAAAGATCATGAACTTAATAAATTACTTATAAGTAAAAATAAAGTAGATACATTTAGTAAGGGACTACTTGGAATAATTCGCAAAAACTTAACTATAGATAGTGACATAAATGATATTATTTTACCAAGTAATATTGCCACTAAAATATATTTTGACTTAAGAAACAATTATATTCTAGCAGATCCAAGATTTACTTATGATGAAGAAGAAGTAGCCTATTTTGATACATCAAGTAATGTTTTAAGGGATATGGAATTTGAAACAAAAGTTATTAATGATTTAATAAAATATGGATTTGTTTTAAATGATAATAAAATTATATTAGATAATCTGGAATTAGAAGTTGATTTTTTAGAAAATGGATTAGAAAATTTAGCTACAAAATATGAAATATTTACCACAGAAAGATTTAAAAAAATTAGTATCAGGAAAAAAACTAATATAACATCTATGTTTGGAATAGGGCAAGATAATATTCTAAGTTATAACTTTAATTTAGGTAATATAAATAGCTCTGAGTTAGTTGATATATTTAAAGATGTTAAAAGTAAAAAGAAATATTATCGTTTGAAAAATGGGGATATTTTGTCTTTAGAAGATGAAGCAATTAAAGAGCTTTATAATTTAAAAGATGAATTAGAATTAAGTGATGAAGAAATAATAAATGGTCATGGTAGTATTTTAAAATATAGAGCAATATATTTAGATAGTTTAAAAAATACCAAATATAGTATTATAAAAACAGATAATTTATTTGATAATTTTATTAAAAAGTTTTATGAATATAAAGATAGTAATTTAACTTTGCCTAAAGAAAGTTTAAGTATTTTAAGAGATTATCAATTAATCGGAGTAAAATGGCTTTATAATTTAGCTAAGACTGGTTTCGGAGGCATTTTAGCAGATGAAATGGGATTAGGTAAAACTATTCAAGTTATATTTTATATTAAACAAATGTTAAATGATGATCCTAATCAAAAATTTTTAATTGTTGTACCTACGGCCTTAGCATATAATTGGGATCATGAATTTTCTTTATATGCTCCCAAAATAAAAAGAGCTATTTTAGTAGGTAGTAAAGAAAAAAGAAAAAAAGAATTAAAAAAAATAAATAATTTAAATGTCTTAATTACTACTTATGGATTATTAAGAGAAGATCAAGAACTTTATGAAAATTTAAATTTTAATACAATGATTATTGATGAAGCCCAAAATATAAAAAATTCAATGGCAGGAATAACTAAGGTTGTTAAAAAAATTAAAGCTGAAACTAAATTTGCCTTGACAGGAACCCCATTAGAAAATTCTATTTTAGAATTATGGAGTATATTTGATTTTATAATGCCTGGATATTTAGCAAATTTAACAAAATTTCAAACTAAATATAAAATAAAAGATTTTGATGAAGAAAGCGAAATTTTAATATCAGGTCTAAGTAAAGAAATAAATCCATTTATATTAAGAAGAAAAAAGAAAGATGTTATAAAAGAATTACCTGATAAAATGGAAAATAATATCTATATTGACTTAAAAGAAGAACAAAAAAAACTATATGTCGCTGAGTTAGAAAAAGTAAAAGAAGAAATGAATAATATTATAGATAATGAAGGTTTGAGTAAGGCTAAATTTTTAATTCTTCAGCTTTTAACCAAATTAAGACAAATTTGTATAGACCCTAGTATAGTTTATGAAAACTATGAGGGAGGATCAAACAAACTTGATGAACTTGATAGTATTGTTTCAGAATATGTCAAAAATGGTCATAAAATATTAATTTTTTCTTCCTTTAAAACAGCTTTAAATATAGTTAAAGAAAGATTTAAAGAAAAGAAAATTTTTACATATATGATTGATGGTTCAGTACCTTCTAAAAATAGAATTGAAATGGTAGATGAATTTAATAAAAGTGATCAAATAAAAGTATTTTTAATCATGTTAAAATCTGGTGGAACAGGACTTAATTTAGCTAGTGCTGATATTGTTATTCATTTAGATTTATGGTGGAATCCTCAAGTTGAAAATCAAGCTACAGATAGAGCTCATAGAATTGGTCAAAAAAATACTGTCGAAGTAATTCATTTAATAACTAAAGGAACAATTGAAGAAAAAATATTAGAGCTTCAAAATAAAAAGAAATTATTAAGTGACAAAGTTATAGATGGTGAAATTAGAAATAAAAATGTTTTAGCAGATCTTACTAAAGATGATATAATTAATTTATTATCTTTTGAAAATAAAGACTAAAAAAAGAGAAATGTTAATTTAGTTCACGGACTAAATGCATTTCTCTTTTTGTTGGATACATTTTTTCAAGAAGTTGATATTGTAAAGTTAAATCTAATGCAAGTTTAACCAAAACTTCTTTAGCTTTTGTATAATTATTACATACTATTTTTTCTTCTCCATTTGGTAAAGTGTAAGTTCTTTTATTATACTCATTTATTTTAACGTTTTTTTCTTGATCAGGATGAATTTGATAAATTCTATTATGAAGTCTTGGAGATCCTACGAATAAAGATACTTCATTAATTGGATCTACTACAAGTTGTGTTCCTGCAAAACCCGGAGACATAAATGATTTACCAGATAAAGGAGGGTAAACAGATAAAAATTCTGGGTCAGGTTGTTTTAAATATACTAAAGAACCATAAAATCTAGTAAATTTATCATCGTTTTTTTGATAACCAGTTTCAGTTTTACTCATTGATAAAACTCCATTTTTTGATATAATTTTTCCTTCCATCAAAGCTTTTGCAAATTTAACCATATCATCTTTGGTAGAAAAATAACCAGCATGTCCCGGAGCATTTCCCTCAAGTTCGCCCATAGCTAAAGCTTTTGTATCATGAGGTGTTCCAGGAACATTATCATATCTAGTAAAAGCATTTCCATCTTTGTCAACAATTGTTGAAAAATTTTCATTAGCAACTCTATATCTTTTTTCTTCTGGAACATTTAAATAAGTATCAGTCATATTAGCTTTTTTCAAAATATTTTCTGAAACAAATTCCGTAAAAGGAACTTTACTAACTCTTTCAACAACATATTTTAAGACCATAGCACCCATATCAGTATAAGCATTATCAAATTCTTGATTTTGAGCAGGATAAACAGTAAATAATATTCTTTCAGCTTCTTCCTTATTTTTAGCACTATCAACTCTTTTATCAGTTACTATTTTTATTCTAAATTTTAGTAAATCATAAATTGTTACATTATTTAACTTTGTAAATTCAGGAACATATTTTGTTATTGGATCAAAAACGTCTAAACTACCATCTTCAAATAGTTTTAAGATAGATATTGCTGTAAAAGGTTTAGATGAAGATGCTAAATCAAAGATTGTATCATTTTCAATAGGTTTTTCATCACGTACTAAAACACCATTTTTTAAATTATATTCTTGAGATAATCCACAAAAAACAGTATCTCTTGATTTAAATGTTCCAAAGTCTAAAATAACACCAGGGGTTATTTGGGTTCTATTTACAAATATATCTAAAATTTCTTTTAAGCCACTTTGATTAAATAATTTAGCTCTCCATGTAACTAAAGTTTCATGAGGATACTTTCGAGTTATGTCTAATACTGGCTTTAATAAATACTTATAATCATGTTTATCAATAATATCTTGTAAATGACAAATATCAGTATTATTTTGATTATACATAAGTTCATTTAAATACTTTCTGAATATAAATTCATTTTTTAAATTAAGCATAAAAACATCTCCCTTTAAAGAATATGACTATTATAATAACTTAATTAATTGTTGTCAAATAATTATAAAGGAAAATTATGCAATAAAGCCCTGTTTGTGGTAAAATATTCTTGGTGAAAAATATGAAGAAAACGAAAAAGGATGTAGTAAAAGATACAGATTTTGCTAATACTATATTCAGGATAAGGACAGAAAGGGATTTAACTCAGAAGAAACTAGCAGATAAACTAAATATTTCTGATAAGACAATTTCAAAATGGGAGAAAGGAGACTCAGTACCAGATTTAATTAATATTCAAAACATTTGTAATGAACTAGAAGTATCGCCATCATCTATAGTAAATTCTAAAAGAACACTTAAAGATAGAATAAATTTTATAAAAAGAAAAATTGGAACTTTCTTTAATTATTGTTTAAATAATATATTTCTAATTTTCTTTTCTGTAGCATTTATTCTGTTACTAGTATATTTTCTAAATAATTATAATACTGTAAAAGTTTATAGCATTAAATATGAAAGTGATAATATCAGTATAACTAATGGTTATTTCTTTAAAACAAAAGTAGTAAATATTTTAGATATAAATGATATAACTTTAAACAAGTTAGAATATGAACCTGTAGAAATTAAACTTGAATTATATACTTATTATAATGGAGATAAATATATGATTTATGAAGCCAATGATTTAAAGAATATTTATATTGAAGAATCTAAAAATTATTCAGATATCTTAACTTCAGATGCAATAAACAGTATGAAAAATAATTTGTATTTAGATATTATTACTAAAGACAAAGATGGAAAAACTTATACTTATGAAAGTACTCTAACTTTAACTGATAAATTTAGTAATAACAAATTGTCTTATAAAAATTATTTAAAGAATCAAGATTATGATAATTCTTATTTAACTTATATTAATGAAGCTACTAGTTATGAAAATACAAAACATGATATTCATAAAGTGGCGGATATAGCAGATAAATCAGTAAGTAGTGAAAATAAATTAAGTAATTTAGGATATGAATACAATGAAACATCTAAGAAGTATACAAAGATTGATAGCGAAGGTGGCACAATTGAATATATGCCAACAATATCACAATTAAAATATACTAAAGTTAAAGATGATTTAAATTATGATCTTTATTATCAGATTGATGTAAAAAGAATGTGGTTTAAAATATTTAAAGGCAATAATTATCATTTGTTAATAAATTTCAATGTGGATACAAATCAGATGAAATGTTTGATTGGAAATTGTGGAAAATACATGAATGAAATAAACTATATTCTAAGCGAATATAGCCAAATAACTAATACTCCCTAAATAGAGAATTGTTATTCTAAAGATTTTCTATTTAAATTCGACAAATTATTTGCTATGCTGAAAACGGTAAAGGAAGGAGGTGCCAATGGACAGTTTGAAAAAGACCAAAATACTTTTTTCTTTAATCGCAGTTTTCAGTTTTATTTTTATAACTAATATTAAAGCAGCCACTTTAACAGAATCTGAATATAACCGTTTAAAGATAATTTTCTCCGATGCTAGAATAGCTACTATGAGTGATGAAGAAGCTCAAAGATTTTTGAGTTACGATTTGGAAAAATCTAATATCGTAAATAAATACTATAAAGTAACAGAAACCACAAATGGAACCACTACTGTTGAAGTTACTAAAGAAGAAGCAGAAAATGCTTTTCAAAATACAACAGCTAGAGGTACAGTCCATACTACTTCGTACAAAAATATCCAAATTTCAACTACACCATTACAAAATAATAGATATTCAGTTTCACTAAAAAATGTTTGGAATGTAACACCTAGAGCAAAATCTTACGATGTAATAGCTTTTCGTACAGATGATGCTCAAGTTGTTGAAGGAACTCAATATGGAAATCAATCTTATTGGACTGCTTCTTCAGGAACATATAGCAATATTACTTATTCTTATAACGGAACAAACATTGTTAAAAAAACTAATGGCTTCGGAATCTCAATGAATCTAGTTGATGCTGCATCATATTTTGAATGTGATATAGATGCCTTAATAGATGCTACTTCAAAATATGCAACAGTTTATGGAAGTTATCAACATGCCATGACAAATGTTACACTTGCTCAATCTCAAGCATATAACATTAGCCATAATGGTTACGGAAAAGTAATTAATTTTAGTACATCTGTCCAAGATTACTACGATGGCATGCAAGGAGTGGAAATATCATTGGGATATACCGGATAAAACACAATTATCCACAGCAAATACTAATATAGGAACTATAAGAAAAATAAATATGCCAATATGTATTAATATACCAAAACCACCAAAAGACTATTTAGTCATAATATAAATAATTCATTCATACCATTAAAGTAGAAAAATGAAAGATGGTGGATTATGGAAAAAGAAAAAATTATATCATCAATAGCTAAGCGAGGGAATGGTGAAATTTATTTAGGAGTTGTCGGAGCTGTTCGAACTGGGAAATCGACATTTATAAAAAGGTTCATAGAAAATCTAGTTGTACCAAATATAACAGATGAATATGAAAAGAAAAGATGTTTAGATGAAATACCTCAAAGCGCCCAAGGGAAAACAATAATGACTACGGAACCTAAATTTGTTCCAAGCAATGGAGCCACGATTAAAATTAATGAGTTTGAAACAAATATTAAACTTGTTGATTGTGTAGGTTATGTCATTCCCGAAGCTAATGGCTTTGTTGATGAAGATGGAAATCCAAGAATGGTTAAAAGTCCTTGGTTTGAAGATGCAATTCCTTTTGTAGAAGCTGCTGAGATAGGAACTGAAAAAGTTATTAAAGATCATGCAACAATTGGAATTGTAGTCACAACTGATGGTTCATTTGGAGAAATAAAAAGAGCTTCTTATATAGAAGCAGAAGAAAAAGTTGTAAGTGAGTTAAAAGCTATTGGAAAACCTTTTATAATAATTCTAAATAGTATTCATCCCACGAACACTGAAACTCAAGAATTAGCCAGAAATTTAAGTGAAACTTATGAAGTACCTGTTATGCCGATAAGTGCTGAACTAATGAATGAAAAAGAGATTATGGAAATTCTAAAAACTGCCTTATATGAATTTCCAGTCTTAGACATAAAGGTGTCAATACCAGAATGGGTTCATGTACTACCAAATAATCATGAAATAAAACATCATTATTTAGAAAAAATTCGTGAAAGTGTAATAAGTGTTGAGAAAGTAAAAGATGTAGATTATATCATGGAACATTTTAAAGATTCAGAATATATTAACACTTCGTATATCTCTGATCTAGATGCCTCCACGGGAACTATTACTGTTACTTTAGATAGTGGTAACGAGTTATATACTAACACGTTAAAATCAATGATGGGTGACATGGTTACAACCAAAGCAGGATTATTAAAAATCTTTGCTTCATACTCTGAAGACAAAGAAGAAATGGATTCTTTAAAAAGTGCTTTAAAAATGGCTAAAAATACAGGATATGGAATAGTATATCCAAGTATCAAAGAGTTAAAACTAGAAACTCCGGAACTAGTAAAACAAGGAAGCCGATATGGTGTTAAACTTAAAGCTGTGGCTTCATCAATTCACATGTTAAAAGTTGATGTCGAATCTACTTTTGAACCAATCATAGGTAGTGAGATTCAATCTAAAGAATTGATAAATCATTTAATGAAAGACTATGAAAATGATACATCAAGTATTTGGAAAAGTGAAATATTTGGTCGAAGCCTTGAAGCCATTGTCCAAGAGGGCATACAAGCTAAATTAAGTATGATGCCAGATAATACAAGGTATAAGTTAAAAGAAACAGTTACTAAGATCGTAAACAAGGGATCAAATACTTTAATTGCTATAGTTATATAATGTAACTATGGCTTTTTAATTGCATTTTTTTAGTAACTTTAATATAATTAATTAGGTGATTTATATGTATGAAAACAAAAAAATATTAATTTTAGGAGCTGCCAAAAGTGGTATTGCTGTTGCTAGACTTTTAGCTAATAAAAATAATGAGATAGTTTTAACTGACATAAATGAAATAGATGAAAATGTTAAAAATGAATTAGAAAGTTTAAATATTAAAATAATTATAACTAAAAATCAATTAGGGTTACTTGATGATAGCTGGGATATAATTATTAAAAATCCTGCAATTGCTGTAACAAGTGAATTAATTAAAAAATGTAATATGTTAAATTTAAGAGTAGAAAATGAAATTGAAGTGGCTTATCATTTTTTACCTCAAAATGTAACTATAATTGGTGTAACTGGTTCAAATGGTAAAACAACTACAACTACAATTATTTATGAAATTTTAAAGAGAATGAATAAAAGGATAGTTTTAGGAGGAAATATAGGTACACCTTTATCAGAGCTACTTCCAAATATTAAAGAAAATGATATTTTGCTTTTAGAAATTAGTGATCATCAATTATGTGATATCCATGATTTTAAAACCAATATTAGTGTTTTAACAAATATTTGTCCAACACATTTAGATTATCATGGAACTTATGAACACTATAAGAATACTAAAAGCAAAATATTTAATCATCATACAGAAAAAGATATTGCTATTATAAATATGGATAGTACTGATGCTTTAGAAGAAAGTGCAAATATATTATCTCAAAAGTATTATTTTAGTAGTAAGAAAAATAATTGTAGTGCTTATTTAAAAGATGATAAAATTTACTTAAATGATAAAGAAGTATTAGATATTAATGATATAAAATTAAAAGGAATTCATAATTACGAAAATATTATGGCTGCATTACTTGTTACTCAAAATTTTTCTCTAGATTTAAACATAGTTAAAAAGTTTTTATCTGAATTTGGTGGTGTTGAACATCGTCAAGAGTTTGTAAAACAAGTAAATAATGTTGAATATTATAATGATTCAAAATCAACTAATCCAACTTCAACCATAACAGCTTTAAAGACATTTAAAAAACCAGTTCATCTTATTTTGGGAGGATTAAATAGAAATCAAGATTTTCATGAACTAGATGATTATATGAAATATGTTTGTTACATTTATGCTATTGGAAGTACAACTGATATTGTAGATGAATATGCAAAGAGTATGAATATTCCTTGTTATAAAGCTTATAATTTAAAAAATGCTTTAGAGTTTATTAAAACAAATGTTAAAGAAAATGAAGTTGTTTTATTATCTCCAGGATCATCAAGTCAAGATCAATATCCTCATTTTGAAGATCGTGGAAATGAATTCAAAAATATAGTTGAAAATTTTTAAATTAAAATGTATAATTTATATATAGTAAAAAGGGGCTGATAAAATGAACGGCGAAAATCAAAATAACCAATTTAATAATCAAAATAATCTTAATGGAATTAATTTAGGTTCTACGACACTTGGGGGAGTTAATCCAACTCCAGTTCCAAATAATGTACCTAATAATAATCCCAATCCAGAATTTATGCCAAATTATAATCAAAGTGAAGTGAATCCTGAACCACTTATAAATAATGCAGCAATGCCAAATAATCCTGAACCTGTTGCACAACCTATACCAGGAACAAATCCTAATCAAGATTATAATAATTTAATGGGCAGTACAGTTGGAACAAATGGTATTCCCTATGGTCAACCTATAAATAATAATAATAATAATAATTTTGTAAATCCAAGTAAAATGGAAAATATTGGTATGGTTCCACCAACAGAAAATAATGCAAGTTCTAAAAAGAAAAAACCAATGAATAAAGTATTGTTTATAATTTTAATACTATTATTAATTGGTGTAGTTGCTTATGGAGTATATTATTTTTTAAGTATTAGTAATAATAAAGTTAAGTTAACAGTAAAAACAGTAAATATTGGAGTTGGAGAATCTATATCAGATAAAATAAGTGATTATGTAACAGTTACAAAGGGAGATATAACTACTTGTCAGTTAAATACACGTAATATTAATTCTAATAAAATCGGAGAATATAAAGCAATTATTACTTGTGGTGAAGATACTTATGAATCTAAAGTTGTAGTTAGTGATAAGACAGCTCCAACCGTAGAACTTACACCTGTATTTAAAACTATTAATGAAACAGTAAAAGTAGAAGACTTTGTTAAAAGTTGTACTGATCCATCTAATTGCACAACATCATTTACTAATGAAACAGCAATAAATGACTATATGAAAACAGCAGGTGGACCATATAAAGTTGAAATTGAAGCTAAAGATTCTGCTGGAAATAGTGCTACTTATACTGCAGAGTTATATGTAACAAATTATAGTATTGTAGTTTATACTAATTGTACATCAGAAAGTACTCAATTAAATAATTATCAAGCTTCTAAAATAATAACTGATGTTTTACCAATTGGTCGTAATGATGAAGGAACATTTATTTATCTTGGGGTATCAAGAAGAGTAGTAGAATACACATTTACTAATGAAACTGAGTATGCAGAAGTTACAAAAGATAAACCATCTACAATAACATTTGATGGTGTAACTGGAACAGCTAAATATGATGATGCTAATAAAACTTTAACAATTTCAAGTGATTTACCTTTAGCAACACTAAATAGTGAAAATAATGGTGAGTTTCCAATAAACTTTAGTGATTTTAGAAATCTTTATACAAGTAAAGGATATCAATGTTCAAACCTTTCGATAGAAAGTACAAAGAAGTAAACTTTTAAAAAGTTTGCTTTTTTTCTTGTATTTTTAAAGAATATCGTGTTAAAATCTATATATAATAGGTGATAAAATGAAAAAGAATAATAGGGTTGTAATGTATATTGTAGTTGCCTTCATTGTGATAATTATGTGCGCTATATTTTTAAAATTATTTGCATTTAATAAAGAAAAAGAAAAACAAAATAATGAAGAAGTAAGTGAAGAAGTAATTAATAAACTTTATTCATACATAAATAGTGATGCTAAAGTATATAATGATTTTTATGTAACGGTTAATAATTTAAATTATAACAGTGTTGGTTCAATGACTTATAACTATATTTTAAAATTTGATCCATTTATTATTGAAAAACTTACAGATGAAGAATATAGTAATATTAGCTCTAAAGGAAAACCACTTTTTAAAATTTCAAAAGCAACTTTTGATAATGATATAAAGTATGTCTTTGGTAGCAAGACAAAGGGAACTAATAATAATATGGAAATTGGAGCAAATATAAGAACTGAAGAAATAAATAATTATTTGTATTTTTATGAAAAAGAGAATATACCTAATAATTATGTATATTATAGTTATTTAGATAAATATACAGTAACAGATAATAATAATACAATAAAATTATATACTTATTACTTAAGATGTAATACTGAAACAAATAATTGTTATGATAGCAATTCTCCAGATGCTAAAGTAGTAAATGTTACTTATTCTGATAATTTAAACATTGAATCATATAAAAGTGTTTTGAAAGCTTATGAACATGTTTTTGAGTTTGAAGATGGTTATTACTACTGGGTAAGTACACAAGGTATATAAAAAATAGAAGCAAAATAAATTAATATTGCTTCTATTTTTGTAATACTGCATGAACAACATATCTATTATTTTCATCAGCACAAGTTGATAAAGTTAAAATTTTGTCATCTTTATTAAGTTCAACACCAAAATCATACATACTTCTATTTTTTAACATATTGAAAAATTCTAATTTAGTATCATCATCAGGGAAGAGTATTCTTAAATAATCAGTTGTAACTTCAATTTTGTACATAGAAAATATTTTATAATTTAAATTTTCATAAAGTGTTTTAAAAGATATTATTTGATTATCAGGATTAGTATACCAACTTCTACGCATTGTATTTTGTAAAGTTCCAAACATTACACCATTATAATATCTATTGTGGGCATATAAGATAATATTATCACTTAATATATTTACATCATCTTTATAATCCATGAATACCCAACCATTTTTATCTTTTTCAAAATAAATATTATGATCAAGATAATATGCATTATCATTATGCTGTACAACAGGGTAGTCAATATTAGTATTAGGAACCGTTAACCATCCAACAGTTTCAGGATTAATATTATATATACTTGCTATTTCAGGATTCTCTATTTTTTTATCTGGATTAATATTTGTATCTTTACTTATATTTTCAATTATATCATCTTTATCAGTTATACTTATTACTTCTTTTAATTCATCTTGAATTTTATTTACACTTTTCATCGATTTATAATTATCATAAAATATATAGGCAAAAGTAAATCCAATGATAGCAATAATAATATAACCACAAAAATTTAATATACTATTATTTGTTTGCTTTAATAAATTTTTTTCTAGATAATCTTCACTATAATTTAATTTAAAATATATTTTATATCTTTGACTTTTCTTTTTATTAAAGTTTTTAAGATACTCTATAACTTCTTCATCACTTATATTATCATGAATAATAATTTTAATATTTTTTTTGTTATTCTTTCTAAGAACATCTACAATATACTCTAAATCATTTTTATTTACTAAACTAACATTAATTATTTTTAAATATTTATTAATTTTACAAAAAGCTTCAAAATCTTCTTCATCTTGATTACTCATTGGTAAGCTAATTTGTAAGGATATTTTATAAAACATACTTGAAAAAATACTTAAATTATTATTTAACATAAAATTAGATAAATATAAAATTTCATTTCTAGATTCCACAAGTACTTTGTATTTATCTAAATATTCGAGCATAAAGGGTTGTAGGTTATAACAATTCACATTTTTAATACCAGTTTTTACCAAACATTCACATAGTTTAAAAGTTATTTGAACATCTTCTTTTAAGATGAGGCTCACTATAGCTTTGTTATTCGTAAGTAGCTTTAAAATAAGTAAAGCATCTTCATTTTTATCTATAGATAAAGTATCAATATGATAATCTAAAGTAAGTTCATTAATAAATGTTGCTACAATTTTACCATTATTTGACAAATATTCATCTGAAAAAATTAGTTCATTAGAGCTAATTACATTAGTATTTAAAATATTCTTGTATTCATCAGTTAAGCGATTCTTTTCTTTAACTTCAAGTATATTATTTTTAATTGTAAATAATAATTTTTTCATCTTATCAATCCTATACTACTTTATTATGATATCACAATTTTACATCTTTTAGTATAATTTTATAAAATTTATGTTTTTTTTTGTATTTTTATGTTATAATTTAGACATACTAAAGATAGGAGAGATGTTGTGTGAAAAAATTATTGAGTATTATAGCAATTAGTGTAATGTTGTTACCTTTAGGTGCAAAGGCAGGAGAATTTAAATTTGATTGTGATAAGAGTTGTCCAACAGAAGATGGAAAATGTACGGCTACATGCCAAGTTAAAGTAGAAAATCCAGAAGCAAAAGATTTTTCAATTATCAACGGAAAAATAAATATAGCCAGTGATGGTGTTAAAATTACAAAATTTACTGCAGGATCTGGATGGACTCCAATTACTCCATCAGCTACTGATAGTTTAGATGGTAAAGAATTGAATGTAAGTCTTAGCGCTAACCCATCTATAAATAGTACAGAATTTATTCTTTTTAGTCTTAATGTAGAAATTGAAAGTAAGGACGTAAAATGTTCAATGTCATTTACTCCAGAAGGATCAACTACAATTGAAACAACAATTGAAACAACAACTACTACTAAAACAGGTGCTAGCTTACCAGTCGTAATTATCGCTGGTGGTGCAATCGTAGCTATAGCTATTTATACTGTAACTAAGAAAAACAAAAAATTATATAAAATTTAGTGTTTGTAAAGCAGCTTTAATTAAGTTGCTTTTTTTATGTCAAATTTTAAAATCTCTTGTGCGAAAATGTGGCTTTTTATTTTTTCTTGTGTTATTATTAAAATAGAGAAGGAGTAGAAAATGAAAAGAAAAGTATTATTTTTATTAGCACTATTAGCATTACCACTTGGAGCAAAGGCCATAGAAAATCCACCCCTTAAAAGTTTAAAAATTAATGGTTTAGCTCAAGAGTTTAATGTAAATTATCAAAATCAAACTGGATATTGGTGTGGAAAAAATAATGTTACAGTCGAGGCAACAGCATTAAATAGTAATTATCAAATTAGTGGAACAGGCAATATAAATGTTCAAAATGGTGATAATGTTTTAAACGTTACAGTTACTGATCCAAAAGATAATAGTTCTTATACCTATACAATTAATTTAAATGTTAATGGCGATAAGTGCAGTGGACTAAATATAAGTGGTAATCCTAAAACTGGAGCATTTATTCCGATAACAATTTTATTTGCAGGTGCAGCCACAGCTTTCCTAATTACTAAAAATACTAAAAAGAAAAAAATCTATAAAATATAGTGTTTTTTTAGCAATCTTGTTTGCAAGATTGTTTTTTTGTGTTAGAATAACCCTAGGTGATTTTATTATGCGTGAATTTAGTGAACAAGAACTAGTTAGAAGAGAAAAAATAAATAAAATTAAAGAACTAGGACTTGATCCATTTGGACATAGATTTGAAAGAGATACAAATTCAAAAGAAATAAAAGAAAAATATCAAGATGTACCTCATGATGATTTTGAAAATATGACTGATACTGCCACAGTAGCAGGAAGAATAATGTTTATTAGAAAGATGGGAAAAGCTTCATTTTTTACAATAAATGATAAATATGGAAGTATTCAAATATATATATCTATAAATGATATAGGAGAAGAAAAATATAATTTATTTAAAAGTGCAGATTTAGGGGATATCGTTGGTGTTCATGGTAAAATAATGAAAACTAGAACTGGAGAGTTAACTATTAAATGTTTAGAATATACTCCTCTTGTTAAAGCTTTAAGACCACTTCCCGAAAAATTTCATGGTTTAACTGATACTGAAGAACGTTTTAGAAGAAGATATATTGATCTTATAGTAAATGAAGAAGCACGTAGGATAGCATTTACTAGACCCAAAATAATAAGATGTATTCAAAAGTATATGGATAATTTAGGCTTTACTGAAGTAGAAACACCAGTTTTATCTACACTTTTAACTGGGGCTAGTGCTAAACCATTTATAACTCATCACAATGCTCAAGATTTAGACATGTATTTAAGAATAGCATTAGAACTTCCTTTAAAAAGACTTTTAGTAGGTGGTATGGAAGCAGTATATGAAATAGGAAGAACTTTTAGAAATGAAGGAATGGATCCAAAACATAATCCAGAATTTACTTTAATGGAAGCATATCTTGCTTATAGTGATCTTGAAGGAATGATGGATATGACAGAAGGAATGTATACCACAATTGCTAAAGAAGTTATGGGTAAAATGGTTTATCATTGGTGTGGAAATGAAATAAATCTTGAAGGACCTTGGAAAAGAATTTCGATGGTTGATGCTATTAAAGAAAAAACTGGTATAGATTTTTCTAAAGAAATGACTGTTGAAGAAGCTTTACAATTAGCTAAGGAAAATAATATAAAAGTTGAAGATCACCAAAAGAGTGTAGGACATATTATTAATTTATTCTTTGAAGAATTTGTAGAAGAAACATTAATTCAACCAACATTTTTATACGGTCATCCTGTAGAAATATCTCCACTTACTAAAAAGAATCCTAAAGATCCTCGTTTTGTAGACCGTTTTGAATTATTTATTGGTGGTAAAGAATTTGCCAATGCTTATACTGAATTAAATGATCCAATCGATCAATTAGAACGTTTTGAAAATCAGTTAAAAGAAAGAGAACTTGGTAACGATGAAGCTAATGATATTGATATGGATTTCATTGAAGCTTTAGAATATGGAATGCCACCAGCAGGTGGAGTAGGATACGGAATAGATCGTTTAATAATGCTATTTACAGAACAAGAAACAATTAGGGAAGTAATATTATTTCCAACGATGAAGCCAAAAGACTAAAAAACCGTGATATTTGCATGAAAAAAAGCACAAAATGCTTTTTTTTATTTTATTTGGGTGTTATAATTTCTATAAGGAGGTAAAAATGAAAAAAATATTTGAAAAACATGGAATCTTAAGATGTATTGGAGCTTTAATGGACATCGTTGCATTTATTCTATTTATAATTGCAGCTTTTGTTGATGCTACGACAGCTGATATGATTTTAAAAGTTATTGGAATGATTTTATTTGTTGTAGGTGGAATGTTTATTGCCTTTACTTCAAAAGAACATCATTTAGTAAAAAGCTTAATTGTATTCTTAATAGCTGGAGTTTTACTAACTTGGTTATTCCCTTATGGATATTTTCAAGGATCTGACTTCTATGAATATGATATGGCTCGTGTTGGTTTAGCTGATTTTGGTTTTGCTATATATTATGCTATAAATTTTGTTATGGATAAGATAGTTTTCTTACTTGCTATAGCTGGATTTTATGGAGTATTATCTAAAGTTAGTGGATATCAAAAATTAGTTGAACAAATAGCTAATAAAGCAAAAGATCATAAAGTAGCAATGACATTAATTACATCTATTATTTTATTTGTAATTACATCATTATTTACTCAAACATTTGCTGTAATAGTATTTATTCCATTCTTTATTTCTATTTTAAGTAAAATGGGAATGGACAAGCTTACAACATTTGCAGCTACATTTGGTTCAGCATTAGTAGGAATACTAGGTTGTACTTATGGAACTGACAGTTTAACTGTTTTCAATTACTATTTAGGAAAAGAACTTTCTACAGGTTTAACATATCGTTTTATTGTTGCTGCTGTAGCATTAGTTTTATATAACTTCTTCTTAGTAATGCGTGTTCGCAAAGTTGACAAAGAAAGTAAGAAAAATACTAAAAATGTTAATGTTGAAAATGATCCATTTGCAGTTGAAAGTCCTAAAGGAAAAGACAAAGTTAAAACACTACCAATAATCATTGTGTTAATTATTTTAGCTTTAATTACCATTTTAGGTTATATTAATTGGAATGGTAACTTCAAAATTGAAGCTTTCAATAAATTCCATGAATGGCTTATCGGCTTAGAAGCTGGAGAAGGATTTACAATCTTTAGTTATATTTTAGGAAGCAAAGCTGATGCTCTTGGAGCATTTAAATATGTTTTCTCAATAAGTGTTGTACTTTTACTAGCTAGTGCTTTAATTGCATTCCTATATAAAATGAGTATTAATGAATATATTGAATCATTCTATGAAGGAACTAAAAAAATGTTTAAGCCATTATTATTCATTATTGGATCTTACATAATGTTTGGTATTTGTTATTTAACACCAGTAATGCCAACAATTGCTAATTGGATTTTAAATTTAGTTAAAGGATTTAATCCATATTTAACATCAATTGTAGCATTCATTACGTCACTTTTCCAAAATGATTTAGGATATACTGCTTATACAGTTGGAGGATTCCTTACTAGTGCTTATGCAGATAATGTATCTATAGCTCATACTATATTTACATCAATGTATGGCTTAGTTCAAATATTCATGCCAACTAGTGCTCTTCTAGTAGCTGGACTTTCTTTGATGAAAGTTGACTATAAAGAATGGTTTAAATACATTTGGTTATTTGTAGTTGGTATGATCATTATATTACTAGTACTATTTACAGTACTAACATATATCTAAGAGTTCCCAAAGAACTCTTTTTTTATTTTTATTATTCTATTATTAATTGTTATAAACAAAAAATTATGATAATATTAATAATAGAGAGTGATGGATAAAATGAATGAAGCGAGAAAAAGAACAGTATTGATGATAATAAGTGTAGTAACACTAATAATATTTGCAGTCGGAGTAACTTATGCTTACTTTAGAACGCAAGGTGGCAGAGCAACTCAAACAGATATAAATGTAAAAACAGCAACAACAGATTCACTAGTGTTTTCAACAGGTAGTGATATATTCTTTACAGCAGATCAAACCTCATTTGGAAAAGGTAAAGGAAATAAAATGGGAAGTAGTTATGCTAAAGTAGTATTAACAGCCAATAATAGTACAAATAGTGCAACAGCTAATTATTATGTGTATCTAAATATAACAGAAAATTCATTTAAATATACAACAAGTAATAAAACAGCTGAATTAATATTAAGCATAACAGATAAAGCTGGAAACGAAATAAAAAATTTAGAAGGAGTAAGTTATGTAACAATCGGGGGAGTATCAGGATATGATATAACAAATAAAGAAGGCTTAGTAAAAATAGCTAATAATCATGAAATCGTATCAACAGGAACAAAAGAAGAAGATTGGAATATAACAATAACATTAGTAAACTTAGATAGTGATCAAACAGCTAATGCTGGAGCAACATTTAAAGCAAAAATAAATATTCAAAAAGAAAAGATAAATAGTGTTCTAGCAGATGTATGTGCAAGCGGAGCAAACTTAGCAAACTGTATAAAAACTCTTTCAACATCAAGCACAGTAACAGGAATATATCATCATGATCAATCACTTACAAACGGAGCAAATGATGATTCATATCGTTATGCCGGTGCAAGTGAAAATGTCAATAATTATGTATGTTTTGGATCAGATGCAAGTACTTGTCCAAGTGAAAATCTTTATAGAATCATCGGAGTATTTGGAAGTGAAGTAAAACTAGTAAAAGCTAGCTATGCCAAATCAGACTTACTTGGAACTGATGGCGATTACGCAGGAAATAACAGTTATTATTGGAATTACAAAAATGACACTACGATAAATGATGGTAAAGGATCAAATGACTGGACAACATCACTTTTAAACAAAGTCAATTTAAACACAAACTTTATAAATAATATTGGAACAACATGGGCAAATAAAATAACAACTCACTCTTGGCAAATTGGTGGAAATTTTTGGTCAAAAATTGGTGTAGTTGTAATGAAGGAAGTATATCAAAACGAAATTGTAAACCCAGCTAGTAATAAAACTTACGATGCCAAAATAGGTTTAATGTATGCAAGTGATTATAGTTATTCAGCTAGTCCAAGATATTGGCAAAATATTTTTTATAATAGTAATTACACTTTTAATGAAAATAAAAATCTTGAAGGAAACTATAGCTTGGTAAAAAACTTTAATTGGAATGCTTATGATAGGTCAAATTTCTTTATTTCTAAGAATTCAGACAACTCTGAAGGTATATTTTATATGAATAATAATGGATTTGTGTCAAATGGGTCTGCAAATTCTAGTTGGGCTGGAGTATATCCTACATTTTATTTAAGCTCAAATATAACTTATGTAAGCGGGGAAGGCACAGAAAAAAATCCACTTAGAATAGCTTAAGAAAATTAATTAAATAATTTTCTTTTTTTATTTAAAAAGATATTATATAATAAAAGTATGAATGAAGAAATTAAAAAAGTAAAAAGAGTAATTAAAAATATTAATAAAATATGTGATGAAAATAATAAGTCTTTACAAGAAGTATTTAAAGATATGCAAGTTAATGAAGTAGTTTTTTTAGAAAATATTGGGATAGAAAAAGAGTTATTTGATGATGAAGTTTGCCAAGACTTAAGAACTCTTTTAAGTAATAAAGATACAAGATTTTATATAAATAACAATATGGAAAGTATTGAAAATGACGAAATTGAATTATATTCAAAAGTATTAAATAAAGACTTAGGTTTTTTGAAAAATAAAATTAAAATGACTGAAACTACAAAAAACGAAAAAGAAAATGGAGAAAAAATAAATTATTATTGTAAGTTACTTAATAAAAGCTTAAAATTTATACTTGAGTTTACTAAAGATGATAAAGAAGTTTTATTTAATGTAAAAATAAATGTTTATTTTAAAATAGATGGAAGAAATGGAGGATATAACTTTAATATAAATAAAATGCTAGAAAAAGATTTATATAGTATATTAAAGTATTTATATCGTTTTGACATCATAAAAGTTTATAATGTTTTAAAAGAATATCCAAGATATGCTAAAAATCAAAACTTGAATGTATAAATAATAGTAAAATATTTCATAATCTACATAGAATTATTATGGAGGATTCTATGTATAACAATTATAGTTTTGAAGCAAATAAAATTTTTAAAGGTGCCGAAAAAATAATGCTAAAATTAGGACACTGCTATGTTGGCACAGAACATTTATTATTAAGTATGCTTGAAAATAGTCAAGAGGTTAAAAATATTTTAGATAGTTACGATTTAAATTATAACATTTTTTTAGATGAGCTAGTACAAGTAATAGATAAAAGTGAGTCAAAAAAAGAAAATTGTATTTATACGCCTCTCTTAAAAAGAATAATAAAAAATGCTGAAGATATAGCCAAAAATAATCCCCTTAAGGGGGTTCATCTTCTAGAGTCCATGCTTGAAGAAGGTGAAGGAATAGCAGTCCGTATAATGTTAAATTTAGGAATAGATTTAGATAAAATGTATGATGACTTAAAAAAAGATAGTAAAGAGTATAAGCCTAAATTAGAAATTTATAATATAGGTAAAAATCTTCAAGAAACAGTAAATGATGATATAGTAGTAGGAAGAGAAAATGAACTAAATTTAATTATTGAAACATTAATAAGAAAAAACAAGAACAATCCGTTATTAATAGGTGAAGCTGGGGTAGGAAAAAGTGCAATAGTTGAAGAATTAGCTAGAAGAATAAATAAAGGATTAGTGCCAAATAGTTTGAAAGATAAAAAAATAATATCTTTAGAAATGTCTTTATTAGTTGCTGGCACTAAATATCGTGGTGAATTTGAAGAAAAATTAAGTAAGATTATTAAAGAACTAGAAAATAATCCAGATATTATTTTATTTATAGATGAAATTCATACAATGACTAATGCTGGCGGAGCAGAAGGTGCAATTAATGCTAGTGATATTTTAAAGCCATATTTAGCTCGTAATAAAATTAAAATAATCGGAGCTACCACAAATGGAGAATTTAATAAATTTTTTGCAAAAGATAAAGCTCTTACCAGAAGATTTGAAATAATAAAAATAAGTGAGCCAACTATTAATCAAACTGAAGAAATATTATTAAAACTTATTCCATCTTTTGAAAGGCATTATAAGGTAAAAATAAACAAAGATAATATTAAGGAAATAGTTAGTCTTACAAATAAATATGTATTAGATCGTTTTAATCCAGATAAATCAATTGATTTACTCGATAGTGTATGTGCTTATAAAGAAGTAGAGAATATAAATAATAAAGCCTTACAAACTTTAAGTGATGAGAAGAAAATAATTATAGATAAAAAATGTGAAATGGTTAAAAAAAATGACTTTAAAGAAGCTCTAAAATATCGTAAAGAAGAAATGAATATTTTATCTAAAATAGAAAAACTTGAAAATACTCCTTATAATATAACAAATGAAGATATAAAGAAAATACTTCAAAGAAGATGTAATATTTTAGTTTTAAATAATAAATGGACAGATTTAGATAAATATTTGAAAGAAAATATCATTGGTCAGGAAGAAGCTTTAGATAGTATTATAGATATTTTAAAAATAAAAGACGATGATAAACCAACTTCTATAATGCTTACCGGTTCAACGGGAGTAGGTAAAACTAAAACTGTTAAAGAGATAGCAAAATATCTAAATCTTCCTCTCATTCGCTTAGATATGAGTGAATATAGTGAAAGTATAACTGTAAATCGTCTAATAGGAGCATCAGCTGGTTATGTAGGATATGATGATGCCAATATATTTGATCAAATAAAAATGAATCCAAGTTCTATTATATTGCTAGACGAAGTAGAAAAAGCAAGTTATAATGTCTTAAATTTATTCTTACAAATTTTAGATGAAGGCTTTGTTACAAGCAGTAAAGGGGAAAAAATAGATTTTAAAAATACCTATATTTTTATGACAAGTAATGCAAAAGTAGATAATAAAATTGGATTTTTTAAATCAAAGGGAAATTATCAAAATAATTTTAGTAAAGAATTTTTAAGTAGAATTACAGGTATAATAAATTTTAAAGATGTTGATAGAAGCATGATAGAAAAATATCTTCAAAATAAAGGCTTAAATAATTATGAAGTAATTAATGAATATGACTATGAGAATTTAGGTTTTCGTGGTTTAGATAAATTTTTAAAGAAAAATAAAATTAATTCTTAAAGGCACCTAGGTGCTTTTTTTTAGGGCTATTATAATTTGCTATAAGTGGACTAGCTAATATAATATAGTAAGGAGGTGATGAATTGACAATATCATTATCAGTCGTAATAATGTTAGTAGCATATATCTTTGGAGCCATAACAAAAATATTTATAGAGAAAATTCCCAATAAATATATTCCCATTCAAAATGTTATTATAGGAATCTTTAGTGGAATAATATGTTACTTTTTAAATATAGATACTAATCTTTTAAATTCTATCGTAGTATGCATTATATCAACAATGAGTGCTGGAGGAATAGCAGATTTAATAAAAACTAAACCTGCCAAAGATAATGAAAGTAAAGGATAAAAGAAAAAAGGGTATTTCCTTTTTTCATTTTATAATTTATAATTTAAATGAGGGAACAAAATATGAAAACAAAGTATAATCCTAAAGTTCATTTGACAATAACTTTTTTATCTATTTTAATAGGTCTTATCTTAACAAGTAACATTAATAACTTATGGTTAAGATTTATACTTACTTTAGTAGTACCTAGTATATTTTTATCTATTTATTATTATCATTTAATGGTAAAAGAAAGAAGATCTTTATCCGTAATGTTAGTAAATTTACTTTTATTACCAATTTATTTTATTGCTAATATGTTTTTAGTAATTCCCTTAATATTTTATAATATATATAGAATTTTAAGGTCTATTCCTTCTAGCTTAGAAGAAAAAAATGATAAAGAAGAAATAAAAGCATATTTGAAATTAAAAGTCCCACCTGAAATAATAAATAATGACTTACTAAATTGTTATACTTATTATGTAAGAGAAATAGCTCGTGAATTTTTATATCATGAAATAAATTTAAGAACTAATATTGAGTCATTAAATGAAGCAGAAGATAAGGAAGTAAAGGATTATATTAAAAATGATGAAGTAATGACGTATTACAATCTTACGAATCAAACTATGGATATAGTAAAAAAATATTATACTCACAGTGGAATATTAAAAAAATTATAGGCAACATATTTGTTGCTTTTTTTTATGTTCTATCCTCAGTAATTAAATCATAGATTTATTCTGGGAGGACAAGCATAATGGGCTTAAATGAAAATGAAGTATTAAAATCTAGACAAGAACATGGATCTAATGAAATTACGAAAGAGAAAAAAAATACTTTTCTTCATTTATTACTAGAATCTCTAGGAGATCCAATTATTAAAATTCTTTTGATAGCTTTAGCAATTAAGGTCGTAGTTTTGTTTCGAAATTTTGATTGGTATGAAACTATAGGAATTTTGATTGCTATATTTTTAGCTTCTTTTATTTCTAGTATTAGTGAATATGGGTCTGAAAAAGCTTTTGCTAGGCTTCAAGAAGAACAACTTAAAACTAAAGCTAAAGTAAGAAGAAGTAAGGAAATAATTGAAGTACCTGCTGGGGAAATAGTAGTTGGCGATGTAGTACTTCTTGGTAGTGGAGATAAAGTTCCTGCCGATGGGTATTTAATAAAAGGCGAATTAAGTGTTGATGAATCGGCATTAAACGGTGAGACAAAAGAGGCTTTAAAAACTGCTAAAGTTGGAAATATTTTAACTAATCAAAATAAAGTATTTAGGGGCTCTGTTATTTATAACAAAGAAGCTGAAATGCTTGTAACTTCTGTTGGAGATAATACGATATTAGGAAAAATATCTAAAGAACTTCAAGAAGCAATGCCCGAAAGTCCTTTAAAAACTAAATTAAGGGGCCTTGCTAAAACCATCAGTAGAATTGGTTATATCGGAGCATTACTAGCTAGTATTTCTTATTTGTTTTCTTGCATTGTTTTAAAAAATAATTTTGATTTAGACTTAATTAAAGCTACAATTACTGATTTACCAGTAATGTTTGATCATTTACTTTATGCTTTAACACTATCTGTAACTATTATTGTTGTTGCCGTACCAGAAGGATTACCTATGATGATAACTTTAGTTTTATCAAGTAATATGAAAAGAATGCTCAAAGATAATGTTTTAGTTAGAAAACTAGTAGGCATAGAAACTGCGGGTAGTTTAAATGTTCTTTTGACTGATAAAACAGGAACATTAACAAAAGGAGAATTAAAAGTTACGGAATTTGTAACAGCTGATTTAAAAGTATTTAAAAATGTTGATAGTTTAAAAAAGAGTATAATATACGATAAAATATATACATCTTTATTTTATAATAATTCTAGCACACTAAGTAACAAAAAAATAATTGGAGGAAACTCAACAGATCAAGCTCTTCTTAAATTTATAGAAAGTGATAATAGTATTAATCATAATATTTTAAATAAAGTACCATTTGATAGTAAAATAAAATATAGTAGCATTACTTTAAGTGACAATACAATCTTTATAAAAGGAGCTAAAGAAGTAATCCTTCCAAAATGTAAAACTTATTTAAGTCAAGGTAATCAAGTATGTAATTTTTACAATAAATCTTTGGTAGAAAAGAAAATCGATGCTTATACCAAAAATGCTGGAAGAATAATTGTGTTTGCTTATGGAAAAAGTATGGATAATTTAACATTTATTGGTTTTGTAAATATCAAAGATGAATTAAGAGAAGAAGCTAAAGAAGGAATTAAACTTATTAAAAGTGCTGGAATAAAGACTATAATGATTACAGGGGATGCAGTAGATACAGCTACATCTATTGCTAAAGAGGTTGGTCTTATTGATATAAATAGTAATTTAGTTATAAATAGTAGTGATTTAGCTAAAATGAGTGATGAAGAAGTAAAGAGTAAATTAAATTCTATAGCAGTTATTGCTAGAGCTCTTCCTCAAGATAAAAGTAGGATGGTAAATATTATAGAAAGTATGGATTTAGTTGTTGGTATGACAGGTGATGGAGTAAATGATGCTCCAGCTCTAAAAAAAGCTAATGTTGGTTTTGCAATGGGAAGTGGAACTGAAGTAGCTAAAGAAGCAGCTGATATTGTTATTTTAGATAATAATATCATTTCCATAAGTAAAGCAATTCTTTATGGTAGAACAATCTTTAAAAGTATAAGAAAGTTTATCATATATCAGCTAACTGTTAATATGTGTGCTTTAATACTTTCTATTGTTGGTTCTTTAATTGGTATTTCTACACCTATAACAATAGTTCAAATGCTTTGGCTTAATATGATTATGGATACTTTTGCTGGAGTAGCATTTTCTTTTGAAGCACCACTTATTGAATATATGGAAGAACCACCTAAAGACAAAAATACAGCAATTATGAATAGATATATGTATAGTCAAATAATTTGGACAGGAACATATTGTGCTTTACTATGTATATTATTTTTAAAACTACCATTTTTTAAAAATTTAATAAGGGTAAATTCAGATTCTAAATATCTAATGACTGCTTACTTTGCAATGTTTATATTTATGGGAATATTTAATGCTTTTAATGCTCGTACAACAAGAATAAATGTATTTTCTAACCTTTCTAAAAACAAAGTTTTTATAGCCATCTTTAGCTTTATTTTTGTAACTCAACTTTGGATTATATATAATGGCGGAGAAGTTTTTAGAACATTTGGACTTAAATTAAATGAATTAATTTTAGTGTTATTTTTAGCCCTAAGTGTCTTTCCAATTGATTGGCTTCGAAAATATATACTAAAGAAAAAAAATATACCAATTAATATTTAGATTGCTAATAATATAATTTTATATTATAATTAAACTACAAATTTTGATTTAGGGGATGAAAAACATCCTTTTTATTTTGGAGAAGTGGTTTTATGTTTGAAGTATTTAGTAAGTATTATAATTATTTTTTTCTTTTAATTATTCCTATTTATAATTTATTTAGTTCTAAATTAAGACCACTTATTTTACTTATTATAAGCTTTTTATTTTATTATTTAATAAATTCAAATCTTACTATATGTCTAATAATAACAATAATATCTGTTTATTTAGCATCTTCTTATCTTGATAAATTAAGTGATGAAGAAATGCTTGCTTTAGAAGAAAATAAAGAAAATAAAAAAGATATTAAGCAAAAATTTTTGAAAAAAAGAAGAATTATATTAATAATTACAATACTTATAAATTTTAGCTTATTATTTGTATTTAAATATTTAAAATTCTTTACCGTAAATACAAATATTTTACTTAAAGTTTTTCATATTAATTATGAATTTAAAATATTAAAGTTTTTAGCTCCGCTTGGTATATCATTTTATACATTACAAGCATTATCTTATTTATTTGATGTATATAATAAAAAAATAAAAAGTGAAAGAAGTCTTGTCAAAGTAGCATTATTTATTTCCTTTTTACCTCAGTTAACTGAAGGCCCGATAGCTCGCTTTAGCAATACAGCAGATGACTTATATAAAGGACATAAAGTAACTTATGATAATTTTTGTTTAGGAATGCAAAGAATATTTTGGGGTTTATTTAAAAAAATGATTATAGCGGACCGTTTAAATATTTTGGTAAAAACTGTTTTTCAAAATTACAATGTTTTAAACGGCTGTACTATTTTTATAGGTAGTTTAGCTTATACTATAATGCTATATATGGATTTTTCTGGAATTATTGATGTTGTAATAGGGATTGGAGAAATGTTTAAAGTTAAAATTCCAGAAAACTTTAAACAACCATTTTTTTCTAAAAGTATCTCTGAATTTTGGTCAAGATGGCACATTAGTTTGGGTTCATGGTTAAAAGATTACATATATTATCCAATATCTTTATCTAAACCAATGAAAAAACTTACAATAAAGTTAAAAAAAACATTAAATAATCACTATGGCCCCCTTGTAAGTGGTACAATTGCACTATTTATTGTGTGGCTTTTAAATGGTCTTTGGCATGGAGCAGGGTGGACATTTCTTTTATTTGGAATGTATCATTTTATTTTAATATCATTAGGCAATTTAATTCATCCCATATTAAATAAATTTTATAATAAGTTAAATATTAGTAATAGTAAAATTTTAAGTTTTTTAAAAATAATAAAAGTATCTTTCCTAGTTATAATCGGAGAATTAATATTTAGAGCTGAAACTGTGTCAAAAGCATTTTTTATGATAGCTAAAATATTTACTTCTTTTAAGTTTTCACTTAAAGAAGTATCATCACTTGGCTTAGATTTTCCAGACTTTTTTATTCTTATAATAGCTTTATTAGTAGTATTAATTGTAAGTATTTTAAAAGAAAAAAATATAAACATACGTGAAAAAATTAAAGAAAAACCAATTGTTATTCGATGGATAATTTATTATTTATTAATATTTGCAATTATTATTTTTGGGGCTTTTGGACCAGGATATGAACCAGTGGATCCTATGTATGCAGATTTTTAAGAGGTATTTATGAAGAATTTTTTTAAAAGTATATTATTTATAATTATTTTTATTTTCATTTATTATGGGCTTTCATTTGTTATGCTTCCCAAAACAAATATTAAAGAATTTGGATTATATAACACGTCTTTATATGAAATAATGGGAGAAAAATCAAATTCTATAGATGCTATAGTACTAGGTGATAGTCTAGTTTATTCATCTATTGTGCCAATTGAAATATATCATGATTACGGATATACAGTTTTTGATTGCTCTGAACCTGCATTCGTTCTTCCTGATGCTTATAAATACTATGAATTAGCTTTAGAAAGTCAAAAACCTAAGATAGTTATTTTAGAGGGAAATATGTTTTTTAGAAATACCAAAAAAAGAAGATGGTATATTAAATATACAAGAATGCTAAAAAATGTTATGCCTTTAATTAGTTATCATAATAACTGGAAAAATATTTTGTTTTCTGAATATGGTTTAATGAGCGTCGAAAAAGGTTACAGATTAAATACAACTATAGTACCTAGTAAAAATGAAAATTATATGATAGATAAAGGTGATACATACCAATTTTTAGAAGAAAATATTAATTATTTGCAAAGATTTATAAATTTAGCTAAAGAAAAAAATATTAAACTAATTATAATGGGATTTCCTAGTCAAAATAGTTGGAATCATGCTAAAGATGAAGCATTTAAAATGCTTAGTCAAAAATATGATTTTACTTATTTTAATCTAAATAATGTTGATTTAAATATTAATTGGATGCATGATACTAAAGATAGCGGGGGACATTTAAATTATTTCGGAGCTCAAAAAGCTACGCGGTATTTAGGAAAATATTTACAAGATTTAAATTTACTTGAAGACCATCGCCATGATAAAAAATATAAAACTTGGAATGATGCTTATGAAAGACATATAGAAAAAGTAGCAAAAGAAAAATCTAGTAATTGAACTAAAAGAAAATTTTTGGTATAATAGAAAAAAGAAAAAGGAGTGTTAAAAATGGGAAAATTTTGTTCAAATTGTGGCAAAGAAATTAAAGACAATGCCAAGTTTTGTGCCGATTGTGGAAGTAAAGTAGAAAAGGATTATGTTGGAAATACTCCGATTATAAAAAAAAGAGATATAGTTATTTCTATTTTATTATCGTTTATAACATGTGGCATTTATGGCCTATATTGGTTTATAACGATGACAGATGAATCTAATGCTTTAAGTGATGAAAAAACAGCAAGTGGAGCCGAAGCACTATTATATTCAATAGTTACTTGTGGAATATATTTTTTCTACTGGAATTATAAAATGGGCCAAAAGATGGCAAATGCTGGCCAAAAATATAATAAATCAATTAATGATAATTCTGTACTTTATCTAATATTATCTATATTTGGTTTAAGCTTAGTTAATTACTGTCTTATTCAAAATGATTTAAATAGCTTTAGTAATGACTAAAAAAAATAAGATTATCTTGGGATTATGCTTTATCATATATTTGTTTGTAGTTAAAAGATTTAATATAGGTATTCCTTGTCTTTTTTATAAATATACCCATTTATATTGTCCAGGATGTGGTATAACTAGGATGTTTTTATCACTGCTAAAATTCGATATTTATAAAGCATTTAGATGTAATCCTCTGGTATTCATTTTATTATGTTTATATCTTTTAATCAAAATTTTTAAAGTAAAAAAAATACCTAAGAATATAACATATTTATTATTAGTAATAGTTATTATATATGGCTTTTTGCGAAATTTAGAAACCTTTTCCTTTTTAAGACCTATTATATAAAAGGAGAGTAGCTTAAAAAAACATGAAAAAAGACTTGTCAAAAGTCTTTTTTTTTGATATTATTTAGTAGTCATGGCGAGATAGCTCAGCTGGCTAGAGCATCCGGTTCATACCCGGCAGGTCGAGAGTTCGAATCTCCCTCTCGCTACCATAAAAAATTTACTCAAGCTTTTAAGTTTGGAGTTTAATAAATAACTAATCTAGATATGGATTAGTTTTTTTATGAAATAAAAGTTTAGATTAATAACAAAGATTTATTGTTGCTAAATTTATTTTTATTTACAAATAATGTATCATCTGATACAATTTAATTATAAGAAGGTGATAAATTGCCTAAACAAATAAAAATAAACAAAAATGATATACTTAATGCTGCCCTTGAAATAGTTAAGGATGAGGGGATAGAAAAAGTAAGCAATAGAGAAATTGCCAAAAGATTAAATTGTTCAATAAGGCCGATATATTATCAGTTTAATAATAGTGAAGAGTTAATAAATGAATTAAATAAAGTGATGATTAAATATTTTTATGATTTTCTAACTAGGAATATGAATGATAAATCCCCTAAGTATAAGCAAGTTGGTATTAATTATATAAAGTTTGCTAAGGAAGAAAAAAATATATTTAAAGTGTTATTTATGAGTAAAACAAATCTTTCAATAAGCGAATTTATTGATACTGCCGATGATAATTTTGCTGAAGTAGAAAAATATATAAACAAAAGTACTAGTTTATGTGGTAAAGATTTAAAATCATTTCATGCAAAAATGTGGCTATTTACTCATGGGCTAGCTACTTTAATTGCAAGTGAAGCAATCACTTTATCTGATGAGGAAATAAGTAATCTTTTATCAAGTGAATTTAGAGCATTAGTGCTTTTGGAAGATCAAAAATAAGAAATATATAAGGAGAATGAATGATGAAAAAAATAATTGAAGTAAAAAATTTAAGTAAAAGTTATAAAAATTTAAAAGCAATTGATGACTTATCTTTTGATGTTTGTGAAGGTGAAATATTAGGACTTCTTGGCCCAAATGGAAGTGGTAAATCTACAACTATTAATTGTATACTTAATTTACTTAATTTTGAAAAAGGAACAATTAAAATATTTGGTAAAGAAATGAGGCCAGATGCTTATGATATCAAAAAAAATATTGGGGTTATATTTCAGGATGTTGCAGTGTTTGATGAACTTACTGTCTATGAAAATATAGATTATTTCTGTGGCTTATATATTAAAGATAAAGATTTAAGAAAAACTTATATTGAAGATGCCTTAAATTTAGTAGGATTAAAAGAATTTATTAAGTTTTATCCTAAACAATTATCTGGAGGATTACTAAGAAGACTTAATATTGCTTGTGGTATTGCTCATAAACCTAAATTGATTTTCTTAGATGAACCTACAGTAGCAGTAGATCCTCAAAGTAGAAATAATATTTTAGATGGTATTAAAAAATTACGTGATGACGGAGCAACTATTGTTTATACAACACATTACATGGAAGAAGTAGAAATGATTTGCGATAGAATTATTATTCTTGATAAAGGAAAAATTCTAGCAGAAGGAACAACAGATGAACTTAAAGCTCTTGCTAAGCTTGAAGAAAAAATAACAATTGAAGTAAAACATATTAATAATAAAATAGTAGACGAAATAAAGGCATTTAAAACTGTAGATAGCGTAAATGAAAATGGGAATGTTTTAGTTATTACTTATAAAAAAGGAAAAGATAATCTAGGAGAACTTATTGATTATTTACATCTAAAAAAGATAACATATTCAAAAATTTTTAGTGAAAGACCAACCCTTAATGATGTATTTTTGGAACTAACGGGAAAGGATCTGAGAGACTAATGTTTATTCATAATTTTAAATATTTTTTAAAAATTCTTTTTAGAAATAAATCTCTTATTTTCTGGACATTTATTTTTCCTATAATTCTTGGAACATTTTTTCATCTAGCATTTAAAGATATTGAAACCAATGAATCATTTCATGTTTTTGATGTTGCTATTATAGACAGTGATGATTATGAAAATAATATATTTTTTAAAGAAACTATAAATAAAATGAGTCAAGATAAAGAAAATAAACTATTTAATGCTAAAGTATTAAACAAAAAAGAAGCAAGTAAATTATTAGAAAACAAAGAAATAACTGGATACCTAGAGTTTAATAATGATGATGTAAATATTACAGTAAATGATAATGGTATTTATGAAACCATATTAAAATTCTTTGTAGATGAAGTAAATAGCAATAAAAAAATAATTGAAAATACCATAAATAATGAGATAAGTAAAGGTAATGTTGATTATCAAATGGTAATAAATAATGTAATAGAAAAATTAAATGCTGAAGTGGAACTTAAAAATATTTCAAGAAATAATTTAAGTTATACTATGATTGAATATTATACTTTAATTGCTATGGCAGCTTTGTATGGCGGAGCTATATCAATGTATGTTATTAATAAAAACATGCCAAATTTAAGTAGTGTAGGAAAAAGAAATAGTGCAGCACCAATAAAAAAAGGAACTCTTATTTTAAGTGGTTTACTAGCTAGTTTAATAGTGCAAATAACAGGTTTAGTTCTTCTATTTATCTATACTATATTTATTTTAAAAATAAATTATAATTCGAATATAGTTTTAATTGCTTTACTTGCTTTTGCAGGATCACTTGCTGGTTTATCACTGGGATGTTTAATTGCAACAACTTTAAAAACTAATGAAAATGCCAAAAGTGGAATTTTAATTGGAATTACAATGTTTTTATCATTTTTATCCGGTATGATGGGGATAACTATGAAATATGTTATTGATAAAAATGTGCCTATTTTAAATATGATAAATCCAGCAGCCATGATCACAGATGGCTTATACGCCTTATATTACTATGGAGCAGAAAGTAGATATATATTTAATATTCTTAGTTTACTTATATTTTCTAGCCTAATGTTATTTGTATCAAGTATAAGTTTAAGGAGGCAAAAATATGACAGTATTTAAAACATTTTGGAAAGTAGTAAATAAATATAAAGGTACAATTATTGGGTATACCATAATGCTTATAATATTTGGAACAATAAATATGAGCAGTAACGATGTTACAAGTACTTTTAAAGAAAGTAAACCGGATGTAATAATTGTAAATAATGATAATACTACTTTAGCAAGTGGTTTAGTAAAATTTTTTAAAGAAAATGCCAATATAATTCAAGTAAAAAATACTAAAACCGCTATTGATGATGCAATATTTTACCGAGATGCAAGTTATGTTATATATATTCAAAAAGGATATGAAGAAAGTATTTTAAGTGGGGGTGATGGCAATATAGAATTTAAATCAAGTGGTGATTATACATCTAATCTAGCTCAATTGCTTTTAACTAGATATATAAAAACTATAAAGATTTTAAGTAAAGAATATAGTGATAAAGAAACTTTAATTAAGAAAGTAAATAGCACTTTAAAAAGTAATACAAAAGTAAATCTTACAAATAAAATAAATACTACCGAGCTAACAAGACTTTCTAGATATTATAACTTTGCAAGTTATACATTGATTGCAGTAATTGTCTTCATTATTTGTCTTGTTTTAGCAAGTTTTAATAAAAGTGTTTTAAGAAAAAGAATAGTAGTAAGCAGTATGAATTATAAAGTTCATAATAGATATATATTACTAGCAAGTACGCTTTATTCTGTTTTTGTAGTTATTTTATATACACTATTATCTTTTATAGTTTTTGGAAATCTTGCTTTTTCTGAAAGAGGATTAATTTATATCCTTAATACTTTTGTCTTTTCTTTTACTGCTTTATGTATGGCTCTTTTAATAAGTACATTAGTAAAAAGTAAAGAAGCTATATCAGGTATAGTAAATGTTGTTTCATTATCACAAGCTTTCTTATGTGGTGCATTTATTCCTGTCATGTGGCTTCCTGATAGTGTTATTAAAATGGCTCATATATTTCCAGCTTATTGGTATATAAATACAAATGATCTTTTAACTGAGGTAGAAGTATTATCTTTTTCAAATTTAAAACCAGTATGGATTAATATGGTAATTTTAATTATATTCGGAGTTGTATTTATTATTTTAAATAATATTGTATCAAGAAGAAAGCTGGTATCATGAATAGATGCAGGTGGTGTAATTTAAATAACCCTATATATGTTAAGTATCATGATGAAGAATGGGGAATTTTAAACTTAGATGAAAAATATCTTTTTGAAATGCTTATTTTAGAAAGCTTTCAAGCTGGATTGTCTTGGGAATGTGTTTTAAATAAAAGAAAAGCATTTGAAAAGGCTTATGATAATTTTGATATAGAAAAGATAATTAAATATGATGAGAGTAAAATAATAAAATTAATAAATAATAAAGATATTATTAGAAATAAATTAAAAATAAAAGCTAGTATAGAAAATGCTAAAATATTTAAAAGTATTCAAAATGAATATGGAAAATTTACAAATTATTTATTGTCATTTATTAGATCTTATCCCATTATTGAAAATGATAAGACAACTTCTGCTTTATCAGATGAAATATCAAAAGATTTACAAAAAAGAAAAATGAAGTTTGTTGGTTCAACAATTATTTATTCTTATTTACAAGCGATTGGTATCATTAATTCGCACGATGAAAACTGCGATTTTTATAGAAAGGAAAATTAATATGATAAATTTAAAAAAACGAGGAGATTTGATTATAATATCTGGAACAACTTGTGCCGGTAAAGGAACAGTTATTAAAAAGCTTTTAGAAAGACATAATGATCTTCTTTTATCAATATCTTATACATCTAGACCTAAAAGAGATAATGAAAAAGATGGAGTAGATTATTACTTTGTTACTAAAGAAAAATTTGAAGAAAAAATAGCAAATAATGATTTTTTAGAATATGCTAAAGTTCAGTACAATGATTATTATGGAACTCCTAAAAAAGAAGTGGTTGAAGATCTAGAAAAAGGAAAAGATGTTATCTTAGAAATAGATGTAGAAGGGGCTAAACAAATTAAAAAGATGTTTCCAGAAACAATATTAATATTTATTATGGCACCATCAATGGAAGAAGTAAAACGAAGAATAAAAATGCGAGGCAAAGAAAATAATGAACAAATAGTTTCAAGATTTAAAAAGGCTTATAATGAAATAAATGAGATAAATAATTATAATTATGTTGTAGTTAACGATGATTTAGAAGATGCTGTAAGTAAAGTGGAAGCTATCTTAACAAGTGAAAAATTAAGAGTAGATAGAATTGAAAGTTTAAGTGTTTCTAATGAAGAAGAGATAATTCATGAATTTTTAATAGATAAAGATTTTAATAATGAAAAACATGATATAGTATAAATTTAATAAAAACTAACATAATTTTTATTGCACTAGGTTTTTAATTATGATATTCTTTTTAGTAGGAAGTGTATGAAATGGAAAAAAATAATAAGATATATTTAATTATAATAATATTATGTACAATCTTGGTAGTGGGATTGTGTGTATTTGCAATATATAATCATAAAGATGTTAAAATTAGTGATGCAATCAAATTTAAAGAAGAATATGAAGCGTATAATGGCTTGGTAAATGAAAATAATGATAAAAATTATTTGGAATTAAGTATTGATTCTGAAAATCCTATGATTTATAAAACAGGAAAAGAAATTTTAGATGTTTTAAAAAATGAAACAGCAATAATTTATTTTGGATTTGCAAGTTGCCCATGGTGCCGTAATACAATTACACCATTACTTGAAGCAGCTAAAGAAGAAAAAATAGATAAAATATACTATGTTGATATTTATGATATAAGAGATACTTATAAATTTACAGGAAGCATAGTGCCAGAACAAACTAAAAAAGGCACAGATGCCTATTATTCAATTCTGAAATTTTTAGGAAATAACCTAGAAGAGTATTATGTAAAAGATGATTCTGGAAATATGTATGACACTGGAGTTACAAGATTATATGCTCCGACAGTAGTAGCAGTTAATGATGGAAAAGTAACAAGTTTCCATGATGGAACAGTTGATTCTCAAAAAGATCCTTATGTTGCCTTAACAGATTCAGAATATAAAGAACTTAAGAAGATATTTGTTGATTTAATTGAGACTACAAAAGAAAATAGTGTATGTACAGAAGATGGATGCTAAACATAAGGAATCTTATGTTTTTTTCTTGTTTACAAAAGATAATTATAGTATAATCATAAGTAGAATGAAATGGGTGAAATAATGGCAAAAAAGAAAAAAATAGTAATTATTGATCAAGAATTAGTACCAACAACATTAGCTGTTAAAGCAGATAAAAAAAAGACAAGTATTTTTAGTATAGTTTGGTTATTTATAATATTTAGTATATTTATTGCAGCCGTAATATTTTTACCAGATATATCAGCATACATCAATAATTATTTGAATCCAGAACCATCAACAAGCGGAGGATCATCAAATACTAATAATCAAACCAAGAATAATGATAATTCAGCTAAAGATGAAATTAAAGAATATTTGTTAAATGAAAATCCAGTTGTGGAAACAGAGCAATTCACTTTAAGTAATTTTAAGATTGAAAATAATAATATTAGTTTTGATATTACTAATAAAACCACTGATATACTGGATTTAGGAAAATATAATTATTTTTTAAATTTTTATGATACAAATAAAAAGCTTGTTCAAAGAATAATGTTCCAAGATGAAGTAATAAGTTCTAGTAGTGCTATAAATTTAAATTATAAACTAGCTGATGCAAATACAGTTTCTATGACGCTATTAGAAATTAAACCAGAAGATTATCCATCTCATGTTGTTAGTGTAAATGAAAATAACCAAGGTTCACTTATTTGTGAAAAAGATTATGAAAAGGTCGAATATTTACTAAGTAATAATAAACTATATGCCATTAAAGATAATTTTATAGTATCTAAAACAGATGTTAGTTATAATAATTTTTATCAAAACTATCAAAGTTTACAACCAACCTATAATAATTTAAATGGGGTTACCTCAAGTTTGAGAGAAGAAAATGATAGTTTAGTATTTAATACGACGATTAATTTAAATACCTATCAAGAAGGTAGTATTAAAAGTAAAGTAATTTATAGTAAAGATACAGATGCAAAGATAATTAATTTTGAATTAGAGGCTAGTGGATATAGTTGTAACTAGGGAGGAAATATGAAATTATGCATAAATGATTTTGAAGGGCCACTTGATCTATTATTGCACTTAGTTAAAACAGCTAAGATGAATATCTATGAAATTGATACAAAATATATAATAGATAAATATTTAGAATTCATAGAAACAATCCCTAAAACAGATTTAGATGATGCTAGTGAATACTTAGTTATGGCAGCGGAATTAATTCATTTAAAAAGTAGATTATTACTTAATTTAAAAAGCGAAGAACAAGAAGATGATGAATATGCCATAAACTCTGAAGAAGATTTAAAAAATAAATTAATTGAATATGAAAAATATCAAAATATAACAAGTACTTTTAAAGATTTAGAAGAAAAAAGAAATGAATTTTTTACTAAAGTACCAGAAAATTTAAAAAATTATGTTGAAGAAGAAAAAGTTTCATTAAGTGAAAATTTAGATGCGGAACTTTTAAAAGAAGCATTAATAGAATTAAAAAAAAGAATGCAATATCAAAAGCCAGTTAATACTAGAATTACTAAAAAAGAAATAAGTGTAGAAAGTCGAAAAGAATATATAAGAGAAATCTTAAATGCTAAACAAGTAGTTTTATTCCAAGATTTATTTCCAGAGTATTCTAAAGAAATGGTAGTTGCAACTTTTTTATCAATTTTAGATATGTGTAAAAATAAAGAAGTAACTTTAAAGCAAGAAAATAATTTTTCAGATATTTATATATATGGGGTGAAGTAATGAATAAATTAGCTATATTAGAAGGACTACTTTTTGTTGTCGGAGATGAAGGCATAACATTAGATAATATTTGTGAGATTCTTGAAATAGATAAAAAAGAGGCCCAAGAACTTTTAAAGAAATTAAGAGAAGAATATAATAATGAAAATAGAGGGATAAGGGTAAGTTTTATCGGTGAAAGCTTTAAGCTTACTACAAAACAAGAACATAAAGCCTATTATCAAAAATTAATAACCTCTAAAGATAATGGTTCTTTATCACAAGCTGCTTTAGAAACTTTGGCTATAATAGCATATAATCAGCCTATAACTAGAGCAGAAGTTGATGAACTACGAGGCTTAGCTAGTATAAATATGATAAGAAAACTAATGGCAAAAGATCTGATAAAAATAAGTGGCAAAAGTTCTTTACCTGGAAAGCCAAATTTATACAAAACAACTAGTGAATTCTTAGATTATTTTGGTTTAGCTACTATCAATGATTTACCAAATCTACCTAATGAGACAATTAAAGAAGATGATGAAAAAGAACTATTTTCATCTATTTATAAAGAAAATTAAAAATCATACTATTAAATAGATTGTGCATATTATTTAATGGTGATAGTATGACTTTAAAAAAAATAAAAATTATTGATGTTATCTTTGTTTTTGTTTTATCCTTTTTATGGCACTTTGCTTATGATTTAATTCCAAGCAACTTTACAGCTTTATTCTTTCCAGTTAATGAAAGTATTTGGGAACACATGAAGATAATCTATTTTACTTTAATAATTGGTTCTTTACTAGAAATATTATTAGCCAAAAGATTTAAGATAAAGTTAAATAATAAATTAATTGAAATGGTAACTAAAAGTTGTGTAGGAGTTATATTTTATTTAATAATATTCATACCAGTTTATCTTATTATCGGAGAAAATATGATTTTTGCTATCAGTTTAATGCTTATTACGTATGTACTAATGGAATTACTTGGATTTAAAATTGCAACATCAGCTGAATTAGATATTAAAATAATGCCAATTATAATTTTAGTTTTAGGTTTTATCTTATTTGCTATTTTAACGTTTTATCCACCTCATACATTCTTATTCTTTGATGAAATAAAATTAGGCTATGGAATATTAAAATAAATCTTCCAATTTTACCAAAATATGATATAATTAAAAAGAAGTGCCTGTATGGCGGAATTGGTAGACGCGATAGACTCAAAATCTATTTTCAGAAATGGAGTTCCAGTTCGAGTCTGGATACAGGCACCATTTGAATACAACTTATGACCCCATTATGGTGTTATAAGTTCTTTAATGTCTAAAATCTAACTCACCATTAGTTTGGAAGACATATTATAAAGATGTTCTTCTTTTAGAAAGAGGAACATTTTTTAATGCTTAATTTTAAAATAATATAAACATTAAAATTAATGTATTTATAAATGAAGAAGAATATAAAATATTAAAAGAAAAAATGCATTGAATAAGCAATTTTAAGACCTAGTTGCTTAAAAAAGTATTTTTTCTAGGTAATAGCATGTGTGCCATGAAAATGATCTTAAACAAGGAGGAAAGGATAAAATGAAAGTAATAAGTATAAAGGAACCTTTTGCTACATTAATAGCAAATGGCGATAAATTAATAGAAACCAGAAGTTGGAAAACAAACTATCGAGGAGAAATATTTATTCATGCAAGTGGAAAAGGACTTGCCAAAGAGTATTTAACTAACGAATACGTTATTTCATTAATTAATAATTTACCTATGAATTTTGGAAATATAATTTGTAAAGCTAATTTAGTTGATTGTGTATATATGGATGATGATTTTTTAAAAAAGATAAAATTAAATATTAAAGAATATAATTTAGGACTATATGAAAAAGGCAGATATGGGTGGATTTTTGAGAAAATTGAACCTATTTATCCAATACCTGCAAAAGGAAAATTAAACATTTGGAATTTTGAAGGCGATTATGAATTAATAAATAAAAGAAAATGTCGATAGGTTGTTGATTTATTAACTAAGGAATGATAGAATAACCAACAATTGAGGAAGTTATGGTATGTTTAAAATAAATACGGTGAAGAATTTAATAAAGGAGTTACAGCGTAAATTTTATTGATGAATATCCATATTATTCAAAATAGATAGAAAAAATTTTAGAGCAATTTAAGATAGGAGAAAAACAAATTTTATCAATTTCAAATGAAAAAGAAATAGCCGGCTATATAATGATACACTTTTATACTAAAAGTATAGTCAAAATTAATGACACTTACATCTTTGAAGATTACAAAGGTAAAGGCTTAGGCAACAACAAGCGATAAGTTATATAAGTAACTACTTAAAAGCATAATTTATTTTATTTAAATTAATGGTATAATTGATTAAAGTAAGGAGCATTATTTATGTATGATATAAACACTAAAAATGTTAAGAATGGAAAGAAGATCTTTTTATTCTTTTTGATAGTGGGAATAATTTTTATGATTATAATAGGTAAAGTAGTTTTTTCGAATATTTTAAAATATAAAAGCCTAGATGCAAGTATTCTATCAACTAAAGTGGAAATAAACTCATACTATAATGATGAAGGGACATTATTATATGAACCAACTTATTACTATAATGTAAATGGTAAAGATTATTTTTGTACATCAAGTACTTCATCAAGTATTAATCCTGGTACAAACAATAAAACAGTGTATTATGATTCTAAAAATCCCACCAATTGCCTAACAGAATATTCCAAGTCTAATAATATTTTTTTACTAATATTTATGATTTTACCAATAATTTTTATTTTTATTGGCATTATAAATATGATAAAAATAAATAAAAGAGTAAGAATTATAAATGAACTAAATCAAAAAGGAAAACTAATTAAAAATTTAAAATATCACTTAGAAAATTCGGACATTACTATAAATAATGTAAAAATTCAAAGACCAGTTGTAGACTATAAATTACCATCTGGATCAATAATTACTTTATATGGAGATCCTAGATACGATAAAAAAAGTTTTGATTCTGACGGTTTAGTTGATTTAGTAATTGATGAAAGTAATCCAGATAATTACTTTATTGACTTTGAAATAAATAGAATTTCTGGTAATCTTCCTAGTGATTATTACGACGAAAAAAATAATATAGATTAAAAATTTTATTCGAACTATTAAAATATAGTTCGTTTTTTTGGCTTAAAGCTAAACTCTAAAGATTGATTTTTTTTGAATATTTGTTAAAATAATATAGGATGGTGATAATGTGGAAATTAATAAGCAAAGAAAGGATTATTTATCTTGGGATGAATATTTTATGGGGATAGCAAAACTATCAGCATTAAGAAGTAAAGATCCATCAACTCAAGTTGGAGCATGTATTGTAAGTAGTGACAATAGAATATTATCTATTGGCTATAATGGAGCTCCGAATGGCTTTAATGATAAAGAGTTTCCTTGGGAAAGAGAAGGAGAACCATTATCTACGAAATACTTTTATGTCTGTCATGCTGAATTAAATGCAATTTTAAACTTTAGAGGACACAAAAGAGATTTTGAAGGGTCAAAGATATATGTAGCTTTATTTCCATGTAATGAATGTGCTAAAGCAATAATTCAATCAGGAATTAAAGAAGTTATTTATTTAAGTGATAAATATAAAGATCAAGATAATTTTAAAGCTTCTAAAAGATTATTTGATGAATGTAATGTAGTATATAGAAAACTTCCAACACCAAGCAATAAATCAATAAATATAGAATTAGATTTATGAAAGAAAAGAAAAAAAAGTTAGTATTAAAAAAGAAATTTATAATATTACTTTTATTAATATTTATTTCACTAGGAATATATTCAGGGTTTAATATAATAAAATGGCATTTAGATGCTCAAAAAACTGCCAATCAAATTGAAAAGATAAATGATACAGTAGTAGTCGAAGAAACTGAGGATAGTGCAAGCACTGAGTTAGTAAATCCACCGGATGCTGAACTTTTGCCAAACTCAAATCCATATTGGGATTATATTAAAATGAAACTTATAAATGTAGATTTTACCAAACTTAAAGAAGAAAATAGTGATACTGTAGGATGGATAAGTGTAAATGGGACAAATATTAATTATCCGTTTGTTCAAACTACCAACAATACTTATTATTTAACTAAAGACTTCAATAAAAATTATAATTCAGCTGGATGGGTATTTTTAGATTATCGAAACAATATAAAAAACTTTGATCAAAACACCATAATTTATGCTCATGGGAGAGTAGATGGTACAATGTTTGGCTCTTTAAAGAATATTATGAAAAGTAATTGGTATAGTAATTTAAATAATCATATAGTTAAATTATCAAGTCTATATCAAAATACGTTATGGCAAGTTTTTAGCGTTTATAAAATACCTACAACAAGTGATTATATTAAAACAAGTTTTAGTGGTGATTTAGAATACATTGAATTTTTAAATTTAATCCAAGGGAGAAGTGAATATACTTTTGATGTAGTTTTAAATGCCAGTGATAAAATATTAACACTTTCTACATGTTACCAAGAAAACGAAAGAGTAGTATTACATGCAAAATTAATAAAAATGGAGGATAGAAATGGAAATAATTAATTATTTGAAAGGTAAAAAAGGATTTATAGCTGCCTTAGATCAAAGTGGTGGAAGTAGTAAAAAAACTTTAAAAAACTATGGCGTAGATGAAAGCAAAATAACTAGTGATGAAATAATGTTTGATTATATTCATCAGATGCGAAAAAGAATTGTAACAAATTCTTGCTTTGATGACCGAATTTTAGGAGTAATTTTATTTAAGCATACAATGGAAAATAAGATTGATGATCGTTATACAGCAGAATACTTATTAGAAGAAAAACAAATACCTTCTTTTTTAAAAATAGATTTAGGACTTGAAGATATTAGTGATGGAGTAAATCTATTAAAAGATATACCTAATTTAGGCGAAGTTTTAGAAGAAGCTAAAAGACATAATATAGTTGGTACTAAAATGCGCTCAGTTATTAAAGAATATAATGAATATGGAATTAAGAAAGTAATAGAACAACAATTTGAATTAGCCAAGAAAATAATCAAAGCAGGCTTAATACCAATTATTGAACCAGAGGTAGATATAAATTCTCAAAATAAAAAACAAATAGAAACATTTATGCGAAATGAAATATTAAAGCAATTAGATAAAATGGGAAAAGAAGATTATTGTATATTTAAATTTACTTTGCCTGAAATACCTAATTTCTACAATGATTTATTAAGACATAAAAACGTTTTAAGAATTGTGGCTTTATCTGGGGGATATGATAGAGTTATTGCTTGCGAAAAATTAAAAGAAAATAAAAAAATGATTGCTAGTTTTTCTAGAGCATTACTTGAAGGATTAAACATTAATCAAAGCGAAGAAGAATTTACAAATGTTTTAAATGATAGTATCTCAAAAATATATGATGCTTCTATTAATAAATAACTTTACATATAAATGTAAAGTTTTATTTTTTTTAGTTTAAGATAATAAAAAATATGCTATGATAATATTTCTTAAAGGAGGAATAAATGAATACAATAAATAATATGCTAGAAGCACTAAAGGAGGGGAGTGGTATAAATAACGAATACTTTCTTTTAATTATTTTATCAATAAGTATAATTTTAATAATAAAAGTAATAGGTAAAGCAATAAATAAGGTATACAATCTTAAAAGACATAGTAGTAAGAAAACTTTTCGTTTTAGCCAAAGCATAAATATAATATCAAATATTATCTGTGTATTTCTTATCTTTTTAGTATGGGAAAAACATCTTAGCAATGTGATAACAATTATTTCTTTTATTTCTGCTGGAGCAACAATTGCATTAAGAGAAGTGATATTAAATATTTTTGCTGGTATTTATATTAAAACATCTAAACCTTTTGTAGTTGAAGACAGAGTGCAAATAGATGATATAAAAGGAGATGTTGTTTTAATAACTGCCTTAAGCTTTAAAGTATTAGAACTTAAAGATCGTCTTAATGGAGAACAAAGTAGTGGTATTATTGTAAACATTCCCAACTCAAAAGTGTTTTCTCAAGCTGTAAAAAATTATACTGCAGCATTTAAGTATATTTGGTCAGAACTTGTAGTTATGGTACCATGTGATGCTGATATCGATAAAAATAAGAAAAAATTATATGAAATTGTCAATCGAAATGAAGTTATTAAGTCAATTCCTCAGAAAATGGACCGAGCTATTCATGAAGCAAGTGGTAGTTATCGAATATATTACAATAATTTAAAACCAATTATTTATACTGAATTTAAAGATGGACATATTGAATTTACAATAAGATTCTTAGTTCATCCTAAAAAAGAAAGAAATGTCATAAATGATCTATGGATAAATATAATTAAAGAGTATCAAAAAAATAATTTAGATTTATATAGAAAAATATAATTAAAGTTTGCTATAATTAAAAGGGATAATATGGATAAAAAAATAAAACAAATATTAGAATTAATAGAAAATAATGGTTATGAAGCTTATTTAGTCGGCGGTTATGTTCGTGATTATTTATTAGGCAAAAAGAGTTTTGATGTTGATATAACTACCAATGCTCTGCCCAAAGATATTCGAAGTATATTTAATAGCAAGAAAAGTAATTATGGTAGTGTAAACATTATAATAGATAAATATAATGTTGATATCACAACTTTTAGAAAAGATATTAAGTATGTAAAAAGAAGACCAAGTGAAGTAATTTATGTTGATTCATTAGATGAAGACTTAATAAGAAGAGATTTTACTATAAATGCAATTTGCATGGATAAAAAAGAAAAAATAATTGATCCATTACAAGGAATTAAAGATTTAAATACTAGAAAAATTAAAATGATTGGAAATATTGATGAAAAAATTAAGGATGATCCACTTCGTATAATGAGAGCAATACGTTTTGCTAGTGTATTAAATTTTACAATTGATGAAGAATTATTGATAAAAATTAAAGAATATAATTATTTAATTAAAGATTTGTCAAAAAATAGAATTAAAAATGAACTTGATAAAATATTAATAAACAAAAATTTTCAAAAAGGATTAGATCTTTTAGAAGAAACAGGCATAAATAAATATTTAAATATAGAGTATAATGATATAAATTATGTTGATGATTTACTAGGTATGTGGTCCCAAATAAAAGTTTCTGATATTCCATTTACAAATGTTGAAAAAAGCAATATAATAAAAATTACCGAGGTATTAAAAGAAAATAAAATAGACAATGAAATACTATATAAATATGGTTTATATATTTGTTCTATAGCAGGAAAAATAATGAATATAAATCCTGTAAAAATAAATAAAATGTACAATAAACTTCCTATAAAATCTCGTGAAGATATAGACATAAAAGGAAGTGAAATTGCAAGCGTTTATGGAAGTGGAAAAGTAGTGGGGGAAAAACTTGCAGAAATTGAAAAACAAATACTTTGGGGCAAGTTAAAAAATAAAAAGAAAGAAATTAATAAATATTTAAATCAAAGGAAGTGAAAGAAATGTTTAAAGATAATAAAAAATTAGTTGCAGAGTCTTTATTTATTAAAGAAGCATTAAAAAATAATTTATCTTTAAATGAATTTTTACTTCTTTTATATTTTGATAATTCTTTTGATTTAGTTTTTGATATAAAGTTGGTTGCTAAAACCCTTAATATGCCAGAAGACTTGGTTTTAGAAGCTTATGGAAGTTTAATGAATAAGAAACTTATTAAAGTTAAAGCTGAAAAAGATGGATTTGGAAAAATAATTGAAAGAGTTTCCTTAGATAATTTTTATAATGAAATTAGAATAGATAATAAAAAAGAGGAACAAGAAGAAAAGAAAAATGATATCTTTACAGCCTTTGAAAATGATTTTGGACGTACATTATCTAATATTGATTATGAAATAATAAATGCCTGGATTGACAAAGGTTTTAGTGAAGAACTAATTATGGCAGCTCTTAAAGAAGCTGTATATAATGGAGTGCCTAATTTAAGATACATTGATAAAATATTATATGAATGGAATAGAAAGGGATTTAAAACACCTGAAGATATTAAAAATAAAATGATATCTGAACCAGAAACACCAGTTTTTGAATCAAGTGTACTAAATTTTGATTGGTTAAATGAAAAGTAAAGAAATATTAGATAAACTAAATACTTTATTTCCAAACCCCAAATGTGAACTTATTTATAATAAAGATTATGAATTACTAATAGCCACAGTATTATCGGCTCAATCGACGGATAAACGAGTAAATACTGTCACATCCAAACTTTTTTCCATTTATGATATATATACTTTGAAAGATGCTTCCATAAATGATATAGAAAATATAATAAGACCAGTTGGAACATATAAAAGAAAAGCTATTTATATTAAAGAAATAGCTAAAAGACTAACAGAAGAATGTTCTGGTAAAGTTCCAAATGATAGAAAATATTTAGAATCTCTTCCTGGTGTAGGAAGAAAAACTTGTAATGTTGTTTTATCTGAAATATATAATGAACCAGCTATAGCTGTTGATACACACGTAAATAGAGTTGCTAATCGTTTAGAATTAGTTAAAAGTAATGATCCTTTAATTATTGAAAAAAGATTAATGAAACTTTTTCCTAAAGAAGAATGTGGAAAGCTACATTTGCAATTAGTTTTATTTGGAAGGTATATTTGTAAAAGTATAAGTCCTAAATGTAATGAATGTCCTTTTCAATGTCCTTATCGAAAAAATAAATAGTCAAGTTTTAAACTTGACTATTTTTTACTCTAAATCATTATTATTGTTATTACCACTGCTTGTATTATTATTTTCTTTGCTATCATCAGGTTTAGGCTTTACGATATCTTCAACATTAGAATCAATATTAGCATTAGTCTTAATATTTAATCCATCACTTGCATTAGCACCAAATAAAGAATAAGCAGATTTTATAACATAAGTTATGTTTCCTCCGGTGGGATTACTAACTGTATAATTAGTATTTTCAGTTCGTCCTAAATAAAGAAGGCTACCATCACTATTTTTTTGATAAATATTATAACCTAAAGTACCAATATAAGAGTTATTATAAGCAATTCTACTTTCATAATATTTATAAGCACTATTTCCATAATTATTGTTAAAATATTCTTGCAAATAACTAGTACTTATAGCATCGGGGGTAGATATTCCAGTCCAAGATAATTTTATATTTTTTCCATCGAAGGAATAATCACCACCTGTAGGAGCATTTAATTTAGCATATCTAATTGAAGTTTCTGTAGGCTCTGTACCATCTTTAAATATTTCTGTAGATCTTAAGTCATAAGGTGTATACTCACTTGGAAGCTGAGTAGGAATAGTTTCTTTTTCTATTTCCACGGCTATTAATCCACTGGGCTCTTCAAAAGTTTTATTTTTTGAATAAACTCTTGATCCAACAGCTTTCATAACTGCATTTCGAACTCTTCCACCAATTGTAGCATTTAAATAATGTTCAGAATTGTTTACATCGTATCCAATCCATAACGCAATAGCATATTCAGGAGAGTATGTTATATTCCAAGCATCACGTGTAGATGAAGCAGGAATACCATATTTTTCAGTTGTAGCTTTATCTAAGTTTGTTGTACCAGATTTAGCAGCAATTTGAGTTCCACTTACACTTACACCACCAACACCATTTTGTGCAGCGGAAATAAGCATATCAGTTATCATATAAGCAGTTTCTGGTGACATAACTTTTACTTTTTCATATTTATGTTCAACTACTTCTCCAGTTTCTACAACAGTAGCTTTAGTATAAGCATAAGGTTTTATATAATATCCACCACGTCCAAATGCAGCATAGGCAGCTGACATTTGAATAGGGCTATATTCCCCAGCACCACCAATAGATGCTGCTTCAAATAATTCAGATCCATAATCTAATCCCAAATTTTTAACAAAATCTTTTATATAGTTTGGATTTTCTGCATAAACAGCTTTGAATGCTTCAAGAGCTGGTATGTTACGAGAATTTACTAATGCTGTACGCATCGTTATTAACCCCATATATCTTCCATCAGCATTTTTAATAGCTGTGCCATTACTATAAGTTGTAGGTTCATCTAAGAATAAAGTAGAAGGGGAACCATTTAAATACTCAATATAAGGGCCGTAATCAAATACTGGTTTAGCCGTTGAACCTGGTTGTCTTTTCGTTGTGGCTCTATTAGTACCTCTAGCTCCATAGTTACGTCCACCTGATAATGCAACAATTGATCCATTATCCGTACTTGTAATAGCAATACCTTCTTGCATAGCTTCATTTGGGAAATCATATATTTCTCCATTTTCTAAAGCATTTAATACATCTTGAACATTTTTATCAATCGTAGTTACAATTTTCATAGGTACATCTCTTAAGTCATAACCAGTATCATTTTTTATTTCATCAATTATATAATCTATAGATGCTCTATTATTTCCATTTGATGTATTAACATCTTTCTTTTCTAACAAACTTTCAATCGGAATAGATAAAACTGCATCTTTTTCTTCTTCTGTAATATAACCATGATTTACCATTAAAGTAAGTACAGTTTTTTGTCTTTTTCTTAATCTATCTGGATATTTATAAGGACTGTAGTAGGCTGGGTTTTGGAACATACCTGCTATAATGGATGCTTCTGCTAGAGAAATATCTGAAACAGATTTTCCAAAGAAATATTGACAAGCTTGTTCAACCCCAGAAATACCAGTATAATTTAAACTACCATCATTAACAAACCATTGACTATTTACATAAAACTCTAAAATTTCTTCTTTTGTATAGTTACTTTCAACCTTAAATACTGCCATATAAATATCAGTGAACTTACGAACTATTCCAGCAAATCCTTTATCTTCACTTGAAGTATAAGCTCTTTTTACAACTTGCATAGTTAAAGTTGAAGCTCCACCAGCACTAGAATTTCCTAAAAGTTGCCCAACGGAAGCTTTAGCAAATCTGGCCATATCCAAACCTGTATGTTGAAAAAATCTTGAATCTTCAGTTGCAACTATAGCATCAACTAAAACTTGAGGAAGTTCATCATAAGTAACCAAAACTCTATCATCTTTACCTAATCTTGCTAACTCTGTGACTCCATCATTATAATATAATACAGATGATTCTTTAGAATACAACTTATTCTTATCAAAATCTGGCGAAGATATTATAATATATAATGCAAATATCAAAATCAAAGAAACAATTGCAATTCCTCCGATTAAAAGTACAGATAAAACAGTGTCTTTAATTTTTTTCTTATCTTGTGTACCATTTTCTTTCTTTTTAATTTTAATTTTTCCTAATTTCAGTTTTTTCATAAATTCCTCCAATATATTCATCGACTATCTTTAAATAATCTAATCCTCTTAAACTTAAAGTAATTTCTTTTCCTTTACTTTTTATATACTCAAACGGAATACTTTTTCGTGTTTCATTAGTAATAAAATCAATAAAATCTTTACCCCATAGAATATAATATTTATTATTCATTGAAATTATTAGAAAAACTATTCCTCCGTGCTTATAAATGTTTTTTATATGTTTTATTTGGTGATCGTGTACATTGTTTATCGGGAAAGAAGTTTTATTATTAGTTTCTTTAGCATCAAACTCAATATATTTTCCTTTATAAAGTCCATTAAAATCTAATGTTGATGGCATCTCATAAAAGGCATCTATTATTCTTTTTCCCGAAGAGTTATAATTTGTCTTTACAACTTTAATAGGTGTAGGCTTCTTATAAATGTAAGCAATATCATTATCTCTATAATAAATGTTAGCTTGTTCAATTATATACTCTAAATCCATTCCTCGATTTTTATAAGAGACTTCCTTTTTATATATTTTATTTATATTATTAGGGTATAACAACTAAATCACCTAAGAATAATTATAGCATATTATAGCCATTTTGTCTTAAGAAGAACCTATAATTGTCAAATATAGACATTAAAAGTTTTGTTATCATTTGTCGAAACTAATGCAAATTAAATGATATTATTATAAAATAATGCTGGTGATAAAATGAAAATAGATTACTTGTTAAATTTAATGATTGAAAAAATAGATTGGGCAAAACTTGCTAGTTTTAATATGAATGTGGAAGAAATTGTTAGTGCTGATGATATTGACGAGGCTTAAAAAAAATAGTATAATTTTTTTGTTAGAAGGTGAGTATTTTTGTATAACGATCGCTTATATTTAACTCCTCAAGAAATTTTGGAGAAAGAATTTAAGATTGATGCCAGGGGATATCGACCTCAAGAAGTTGATAAATTTTTGGATATGGTTATCCGTGACTATACGGAATATTCTAACATCATTAAAAAGTTAGAAAAGGATATAAAGGATTTGACTGATGATAATATTAAATTGAAGCAAGAAATAAGAAAATTACAAGAACTTGCTTCAAATAATGATACCCCAACAAGGAGTACCAATAATGTAGATCTTTTAAAGAGAATTAGTCAACTTGAAAAAGTAGTTTACGGAAACAATGAATAATTTAGTGGCAAATGCTGCATAAGATAGTTATGTAGAGGAAAGTCCATGCTTGCACAAGCTGAGATGCTTGTAGTGTTCATGCCTAAGGAAAAAATAACTTAGGGTAGTTTTAACTAACGGCTTCGAACAAACCTCAAATGGTTTTATTAGATATAAAAGTGCCAAAGAGACGAGTTACTTGGGAAACTAAGTAGGTGGAACGTGGTAAACCCCATGAGCAAGAAACCCAAATTATGGTAGGGGAGCTTATTTTTGGTAAATGAACTAAAAATAGGTCCGAAAGGAAGATAAATATTTGCCCGTTTTTTAGTAGAAAAACGACAGAACATGGCTTATTAAATTATTTTTTGTTTTAAAAAGGAGTGAAATGTTTTGAACGAGATTGGTGAGGAGCTGCAATATGCTAGGGAGTCATCAGGTGTAAGTTTAAATGAAGCAAGTAGAGATCTTAATATAAAGGTAGAAATATTAGAAAATATTGAAGATGGAAGAACTGGTGCATTTAAGGATATTTTTGAGCTTAAAGAATATATATCTAATTATGCTAAATATTTAGGATTAGATGAAAAAACAATGATTGATGAATTTAATGAATATATGTTTGAATATACTTCTAAGATACCTATTAAAGAAATAGAAAAAACTATTGAATTAAAAATAAAAGAAGAAGATAAGAAGGAAGAAATAGCATCTCCTTATACAAAGCAAGCTAAAAAATATAATAAATGGGTATACATAATTCTTTATATAGCTTTAATGTTATTAATTCTATTTGCGATAATTTGGTCTGTAAAACAAGTAACAATTAATAAAAAAGTTACAGACACAATTAGTTATGGGAGGTAGTCTAAATGAATTTACCAAATAAAATTACAATGGCAAGAATAATTTTGTCAATACTTTTATTAGTTATGCTTTTAATGCCATGGTATCAAATTGGAGTAGAATTTCCTGTTTATATAGTAGGCAATGTAAGTGTTAATTTAAAATATATAATAGCGGGTATTATATTTCTAGTAGCATCTACGTCAGACTTTTTAGATGGTTATTTAGCTCGTAAAAATAATATGGTTACTGATTTTGGAAAAGTAATGGATGCTATAGCAGATAAGTTGTTAGTAAATGGCTTACTAATAATATTAGCTTATGAAAGAGTTATATCAGTAGTAATTCCAGTTGTTATAATATCTAGAGATATCGTAGTAGATTCTTGTAAAATGATTTCTGGCAATAATGGAAAAGTTGTAGCAGCATCAATACTAGGAAAATTAAAAACTATTTGTATGATGTGTGGAATTACTCTTACCTTATTTTATAACTTACCATTTGAATTAATAGGATTGCCACTTGCAGAAATATTCTTAGTTTTAGCTGTGATATTATCAGTGGTTTCTGGTTGTCAGTATTTTTATAATGTAAAGGATATTTTATTTCCAAAGAAAAAGACAGTTTAATGTCTTTTTTCTTTTCTAAAAGCATATCTTTTGTTATAATAGCTAGCATGAGGTGAAATATGAAAATTTATGTTGATTTCGATGGCGTAATTTTTGATTCTGAAAAAATTTTATTTGAAGAATATCATAAATTAAAAGAAAGAAATGAAGAAATAAAGATGAACTTTATAAAAACGATGGATTGGGAATATATTTTAAAACGTAGTATGATTATTAATGATGCAATAGATATTTTAAAAAAATATTATTCCAAAGACATTGCTATTTTAACTAAAGTACATTCTTTAGATAATGAAGGAACAGCTAAAATTAAAAAACTGAGAAGTCTAGGGGTTCTTAATGATGTTATTCTATCTCCATTTCCTTTGAAAAAATGTGAAGTAGTAAATGCTAAAGGAAACATTTTGATAGATGATACAGTTCATAATTTAGATGATTGGCAAAATAGTGATGGATTACCAATTTACTTTAACAAAGATAATAAAGATATAGATGGATGGAATAATAGAAATACTGAATATAAAAGAATTAGAAAATTAGATGAAGTGTTTAAAAACTATTAAACTACTAATGTGCTATTGACTAGGCAATAAGAAAAATAATTCATAAAATACATTAGAAAGGAATGTTGATAATGAATTATTTTAATGAAAGTTATAATCAAGAAACCGAAATCAAAAAAAGTTATGATAAAACTAATTTAGGTGCAGGAGTAGCAGCTGGTGAAGGAATGCAAATGGGATGTGATGGAAAAATGATGGGTGGAATGAATGCTATGCCAAATTGTTGTGTAACACCAGTATATGAATGTCCTCAAGAAAGAGTATGCCATAGATATATTTGTCATGAAGTTCCTCACATTATGCCATGTAATACAAGAATAATAAATCATCATGTTTTTAGACATACATATACGCCAGAATATACATGTTGTGAAGAAAATGTTTGTGAAAATGTTTTTGGACCAAGATGCTGCTAAAGGGAAAAGCAAAAGCTTTTCTTTTTTTATGTCCCAATATTTAATATTAATGATGGAAATTAATAGACATTTATTATATAATAGAGATGGAGGCAGAACATGATTGAAAGTTATATTAATTTTAAAGAATATTTAGCTAGACTAAAAAAAGATGAATTAATAGGGCTAATTGATAACTATAATAAATTGTGTGAAATATTTAAGTGCAAAAAGATAGAAAATTATAATAAATGTAAAAAAGAAGAATTACTAGAACTAATTGAGGAAGTAAAAGAAGATTATGTAAAAGGCATCATAATGAATTTGGATTTAAAAGATTATGAAGCTTTAAAAGAAATAATAAAAAAATCTAATAATGAAATTTTGAATAATAATAAAAAACTTACTTCCTATCTTTTAGAAAAACATATTTTTTGGCAAGATGATAATATTCAAATACCAAGTGATTTAAAAATAAAAGAAGTGTTAAAGAGTAAAGAAATTATTAAACATATAAAAAAATGGAATGGGGTATACGATTTAATTCAAGGCATTATCATCGCTTATGGAGTAATAGATAAAAAATATTTTGATACAATAATAAGTAATATAGATGATTTTAAATTAATAGAATTAAAACTGGAATTTTATTATAAAAAAGAATTTATTATAAACGAAAAAATGTTCGTAAGTAATAAATTAAACAGTAAAAAGAGAATAAACAAATATTTTAAAAATCAAAAATATAAAGTATTTACTACAAGAGAGTTTATAAAGATGGGGCAAAATAATTACCATCATAATATAAAAAGCTATAAAAGATTTATTAAAATGTTAAAAAATCATTATGTTTTTAAAAGAAATGATATAGATTTTGTAGATAACAATGTTGTAATTCCATATCTTTATACTTCAATAAATGAAGAAGAAATGGCTTATAAAATGCTTGAAGAAACAATTACAAATTTATTTGAGTTTAAAGGTGAAAAACTAAAAGAAAAAATGTTATCTGAAATTACAGAAATTAGAAATGAATTTCCTTTGTGGGAATACAGAGGTTATACAAAAATGGAGGTAAATCATGAATAAAAAGGGATATACAATGGTAGAATTAATTGCTGTTATAGCAGTTTTTAGTATTGGTTATTTTGTAACGGTAGGTATAATTTCTAATAAAATAAATGTTAATTATGATGAAAAACTTTATGAGCAAAAAATAGATGCTATTGAAACACAAGCGGCATTATATGCTCAAGGAAATGAAGGACTTTTTAAAGATAGCAATTCAATTTATTTAACAATAGATGACTTAGCTAAAGCTGATGCTATTATAAGTAATAAGGATGGCGTAGTTATAGATCCTAGAGATAATGGAAGTTTAAATGATGTCAAAGTAAAGATAACAAATAAAGATTCCAAGATAACAGCCAAAGTTTTAAGTTAATATGGCAATTACTAAAACCAATTTTATAAATTATACAAGATGTTCAAGATATGTCAGTTTAGACAAAGAAGCTAAAGAAAAAGGACAGTCTAAAACATCTTATGATGAGTATAAAAATGAAGAAGAATTAGAAAATGCTAAAGAGTTATTAGGGGATTTAGTAGAAAATACTGAAAATAATCTTAACAATAAACAGACAGAAGCGATGCTTCCCTTTTATAAAATGGTAGAAATAGAAGCCGGTAAAATAACTAAAAAATATTTTCCTGGTCTTTTAATTTATGCAAGTTTAACCAAAAATCAAAAATCATTTAGTTTTAAACATCATGAATTTAATTATATTTGTTATGTAGATATTTATAATGAATATCAAGATAAAATAAATATAATTGAAGTTAAAGCTACAACAAGTAAAAAATATTTGAATTTAGAAAGTGGCTACAAGGGTAAACCTAAATATTCTATTTTTAAATTTGATCCTGAGACTAATTGTTATAAACTAAAAGATGAAATTAAAGATTATAAGATAGAAGAAGAAATGCCTTTTGAAAATTATCAAAAAGAAAGAGAAAAGCTATTTGATAGATGGAGTGAAGTCGGAGGTTATGTATTTGATTTAGCAGTTCAAAGATTGTTTATAGAAGAAGATTATAAAAGTAAACAAAAAAATACAAATTTAGAAAATATTCATTATTATCTTGCTGTATTAAATCATCGTTATATTTTTGATGGAACATATAAGGATAGTAAACCTCTTTATAGCATCGATAAAAATAATCAAGAAGTAATTACATTTATTGATCTTACAAAAGTAACAAAAGAGTATTTAGAAACTATTAAAAACCTCTGGCTAAATCTAGAAGAAAACTTAATTAATCCTTCTCCATCTAAGTGTTTATTAGGAAAGTTTTGTGAGCGAAAAAATATAAGAGAATGTCCTTATTTAAAGAATATATGTGGAAAAAATATTCCTTTAAAAAATTCCAGTTTAAATTATTTAAATAATCAATCTGGTTTTAAAATGCCTGATGGTCAAAAATTAAAAGGATTAGATCTTATTAATCATGGATATTTTAATATGGTTGATATACCAGAAAAATGGCTAACTAATCCTAAACATATTATTCAAAGAAATGCTGTATCTAAAAATATTGTCTATGTTGATAAAGAAAAAATAAGAAAAGGTTTAGAAACTTTAGAATATCCAATTTATCATTTAGATTTTGAAACATTTCCTTGTCCTCTTCCAAGATTTAAAGGAGAATCTCCCTATACACAATCACCATTTGAATTTAGCTTACATATAGAACACTCACCTGGAAAATGTGATAAAAATGCCGATAATTATATATTTTTAGCAAAGAGTAATACAAAAGATGAAAGAGAAGAGTTAATAAAATCTCTTTTAAAAAATATTGATCCTTCCAAAGGAACTTTATTTGCTCAGAATGTTTCATTCGAAAAGGGACGCATAGAGGAATTAGCTAGAATGTTTCCAGAATATCAAAAAGAATTAATGAAAATATATGATCGAGGATTTGATTTATTATGGCTAATAAATACCAATGTTAAAATGTATGAAAAGTTAGGCTTTGATGAAAAAAGAAGTAGTCTTTTTAACTATTATAATAAAGACTTAAGTGGATCATATTCCATTAAAAAAACATTGCCAATTTTTAGCAATTTATCTTATCAAGATTTAGAAGTGAAAAATGGAACGGAAGCCATCATAACTTATGCTAATTATAATAATATGGATAAAGATGAATTTAAGGAAAAATATGAAGCTTTAAAAACTTATTGTTCTCAGGATACTTGGGCAATGGTGGTAATACTTGATGGCCTAAGAAATATTTCGAAGTAAAGACTTAATTTCATTTACGAATATTGATCGTCCTAAAAATGGTACAAGTAAATAAACTTGGTTTTTGGTTCTAGTAAGGGCAACATAAAATAATCGTCTTTCTTCAGCAAAAAGATATGATTTATCACTTGGATGTAACATTTCTAATAAATAATTATTATCTAACTTATTAGGAAAACCAAATGTAGAATTAGTTAAGTTTATAATTATAACATTATCAGCTTCTAAACCTTTTGCACTATGTACTGTTAAAAATGGAATTTTAGGATCCTTAGAAAAATATTTTATATCATTATTATTTCTTCCTAAAACCAAAACGTCATCACTTATTTTAGTAATTTTTTTATATAATTTATTGAAAGCTTTATAAGGATTAATGTAGTATATAATTTTAATCGGGTTATTATGTTTTTGGCTTAATAACTCTTTTTTTATTTGTTGTGAATTTTTAGATATAAATCTAGCACAAATATCAATTAGTTCTTGACTATTTCGATAAACATTTTTTAATTTTAAAATTTTTATATTTGGTATATAATCTTTTATATTCCAAAACAAAGAAGTGCTACATCCAGAAAAATGATATATAGCTTGAAAGTCATCTCCGACAGCAAAAAATTTAGCATTATTTAATTTTCTTAATTTATTAATTAAATTAAAACGAATTAAAGAAGTATCTTGGAATTCATCAACAATTATATACTTATACTTATAAAATTTATTTACTACTTTTGTAGCTTTAATAATTAAATCATCATAGTCTAACAAGTTAGAACTTTTCATTTCATCTTCATAAATAATTTTTATAATTAAAATAAGTTTAGTTAAAAAATTATTTTTATTATAAAGTTTTTCAAAATCACTTATTTTACTATCGCAACTTTTACTTGTCCTTATAATTCTTATAATTAATTCTTTTAATTTTAAAAATTTATAACTTTTTAAAAAGTTTTCATAATTCCATTCATGATATATTTTTAAAATATCGCTTTTTAATTTTTCATCATTTAAACTATAAAAAAATTCATTTACAGTAAAATCTAAATAATCTTTATTTGCGATATTATAACTAATATTATAATCATTTAATATATTTATGGCTAGTTTGTGAAAAGTTAAAATATCACAATTGTATTTAATTTTGCTTTTTAAATCATCAACACTTTTATTAGTAAAAGAAATTAAAAGAATTTCTTCAGGTAAACATATATTATGAGTTACAATATAGTTAATTTTTTGAGTAATTGTAAAAGTTTTTCCAGCTCCAGCTCCAGCAATTAAAAGAATATTTTCATTAATTACTACTGCTTGTTTTTGGTATCTATCTAATTTCATAATTTAAAAAAAGTTTTATCCCGATTAAGTATATCACAAATTTCTAAGTTTATGTTATAATAAAAAACGAGGTTAAATTATGAAATATGAAACAATAATGGAAATTGATTTAAATAAACTAAAAAATAACACTAAATTATTATGTAAAAGCTATAATGATCATAAATATAAAATGGCTGATCTAAAAGATTATGGCCATGGACTAGGTTTAAAGATTGCTGATATATTATATAAAAATGGTATAAATTATGTAATTGTTGGATCTTTAAAAGAAGCTTTAGAAATTAGAAAATTTAATACAGAAGTTAATATTTTAGTAAATTATTTTGTAACTGAGGATGAAATATATGACTGTATAAATAATAACATTGCTATAACTATCTATAATTTAGATTATTTACAAATACTAAATAATCTAGAATTAAAAGATCAAATAAAACTTCATATTTTAATAGATAATGGCTCTAATCTTCTTGGAATAAATAAAAAAGAAGAATTTAAAGATTCACTAGATATTATAAATAACAATAAATATTTAGTTTTAGAAGGAATTTATACTGAACTTACATCAAGTGGAGTAGAAGATGAATATTATTATCATCAAATGAATAATTTTTATAAAATTATAAAAGATAATCTAAACGATGATGTAATTATTCATTTAAATGAACCTGTTATGTATCATAAAAAGCTTGATTATTTAAATGGCATTAGATTTGATTTATCTATTCTTGGTATTGAAGAAAATATAAATGATGACTTTTTTACTAATTTAAGAATTAAAAATGTTGAAAAAAAATATAATGATTTAGAATTTCCAGATGTAGATTTAGAATTAGCATTTAATATAACAAGTGAAGTAATGTGTATTAAAAAGGTAAAAAAAGGAAGTTTAGTAGGAAGAAATTACGTTGCTAAAGATGATATGTTTGTAGCTATTATTCCAATTGGCCACAAGGATGGAATTACGAAAGCTATTAAATATGTTGGCATAGATAAGTTTAAAAGAAATATTTTATCTGATGAAATTGATCGTCTTGTTGTAGAAGTAACAGAAGATGTAAAGGAAAAAGATAAAGTATATATATTAAATGAAGAAAGAGGAATATATGACTTTTTAACGCTATTAAAAACTAATAGATATTACCTTATGAGTGTGTTAAATAGAAATTTAACTAGAGTTTACATAAATGACTCTGAAGAAAACCATAACTTACTATAATTTATATTTGCAAGTTTAAATAAAGTATGATATAATCTTCATGACCCAAAAAGGTATATAATCCGCTGTTTAAAATATGATTATAGGTAAAATTAATAAGGAGGTTAGATTATGGCAAATTTAGTAGATAAGATTGCTGAAAAACACATTCGTAAAGATGTTCCAGAATTTAGAGTTGGGGACACAGTTAGAGTTGACGTTTGGGTAAAAGAAGGAAAAAAAGAAAGAATCCAATCTTTTGAAGGCTTAGTAATAGCTAAAAGAGGAGGAGGGGTATCAGAAACTTTTACAGTTCGTAAAAAAAGTGGAACTGTTGGAGTATCAAGAATATTCCCAGTAAATGCTCCTACAATTGATAAAATTGTAGTAATTAAAAAAGGTAAAGTACGTCGCGCTAAACTTAACTTTATTAAAGGAATGCGTAAAGAATACAAAGTCAAGGAAAGAAGTTAGTTCTTTCCTTATTTTGATTTATTAAGGAGTTGATTAAATGAAATTTATAAAGGAAGCTGTTCCTTATATTATTATTATTTTAGTTGTAGTTTTAATAAGAGTATTTATAATTACTCCAGTTAGAGTAGATGGATCAAGTATGAAAAATACTTTGAAAGATAATGATATCTTATTACTTTATAAACTAGGAAGTATTAAAAGAAATGATATTGTAGTCTTAGATGAATCTTATGATAATGAAATTATAATTAAAAGAATTATAGGATTACCTGGGGAAACAGTAGCAATTAAAAATGGAAAAATATATATAAATAATAAAGAATATGATGATAAGTTTGCTTACGGAGAAACAAGTGATTATGACAAAATTACTCTCGGAGATGATGAATACTTTATTCTCGGAGATAATCGCATAGTAAGTAAAGATTCTAGATATTTTGGACCTGTTAAAGAAAAAGAAATAATTGGTAAAGCTATATTTAGATTATTTCCATTTAATAAAATAGGTAAATTAAAGTAAATTATGGGGTTTTCTTTGCTAAATGTGAAGAAAGCTTTTTTAATAATTTTATATATCTAACCCGAAATTTATGATATAATAGCGACGTAATTAAAAGAGAGGTTTATTTATGAAAAAAGTATTTAGTGTTTTATTAGTAGGAATTATTATTTTATCACTAGCTGGCTGTAAAAAAGAAAAAACTATCAGCATTAATAAGTTAAATAGCATTAATAATATTATAATTAATTATTTTAAAGAAAAATCTAGTGAATATGAAAACTTTAGTTATAATTATGTTGATGAAGAAGCTAAAGTTGTTGTAGTGGGTTTAAAAGTAAATTCTAAAAAAGAACAAGACTGGTTTAAAGAAAATATTGTAAATTCAAAATATATAAAATTTGAGCAAGGATATCCAGATAAAGATAATAGTTTCAGTGTAATTGAAAATATAGAAAAAATTATAAAAAATGGGCCTCAGACATCATCAAGTCCATTTGATTATATTAAAGCAAGTCAAAATGAATATGATGAATTGTTAAATCACCCTGAAGATACATTTGAATATGCTATTGAAGATTTATTAAAAACGAATGCCGGAGATGGATTAAAAAGCTATATAGAAGCACTGTTATGTAAAGAAATAAATAAAGATTTTGAATATGACTTTGAATCGGCGATAGATTATTTAAATAGTTATAAAGAATATATAAAAAATAGTTCTAAGTTAAGTGAATATGATAATTATGTTAAATCTTTATTAAACTAGAGATCTAATTAGTAATGGTTGGTGAAATATATGATAAATAGAATTCTAATTGAACTATATGACGATTATGAAAAAAATAATATAGAAAGTTTGATTGATTTTGCAACTAAAACATTTCCCAAAGATGGTACAGATAAATTTTTTATAGGCTGTGTATTAATTATGTTTTCAAGAGCAGGAGGATTAAAGCCAAGATATAATGTCTCTAGGGAACAATTAATTTCTATCGTGTTATCTGCCAAGAAAAAAATAGGTCAAACTAATCTTTTAGCTTTTTATGTAGAAAGAATAAACACAAATAAAAAGGTAAGTAAATATTTAAAAACAGTAGTAAATGATAGTAATTTAGATTGTTATGCTGATTTAGTGCTTAACTATTTAGATCAATTTAAACCTAAATTTATTGAAGATCTAGAAAAGCACAATAAAAAGATTGAAGAGTATATAGTTTTTAAAGACCATAAGTAGAAAAAAATTCAGAAATAACAAAAGAATTTTTTAAAACAGTTCAAAATAAATTACACTATGCAATAACTGGTAATACCACAGCTGAAATAATATATAACAGGGTTAACTCAGAAAAAGAAAATATGGGACTAACCAATTAGAAAAATTCTCCTAATGGATCAATCATATAAATATGATGTAGATATTGCAAAAAACTATTTAAATGAAAAGAAATTAAAAGATTTGAATAGAATAGTAACAATGCACTTAGATTATGCAGAATTACAAGCAGAAAAACTAAATGCATTCTTACAATTTAATGGAAAAGAAATATTACATAGCGAGGGTAAAATATCGGCTAGTGTTGCACAAGAATTAGCTTATAAAGAGTATGATAAATTTAAAGTTAGACAAGATAGATTATATAAGTCAGACTTTGATAATTTTTTAAATGAAGCAAGAATGATAGAGGATGCAAGTGATAAATAGTGGATATGCATCAAAAAAGAGAAATGAGAAAAAATAAAAAAATGAACGAAGATACAAAAAGTTTACCATCAACGAGTATCAACTGGTAACTTTTTTATAAGAAGGTGAATATTTTGAAGATAGAAGATTTAAGAAAAGATTATGATAAATTACAAGTTAAATATGGTGCTAAGGAATTAGATTCTATATATAATGGTGGATGTGAAAAAAATCCTGATATATGT
>CAKOOS010000003.1 GCA_934098735.1 uncultured Bacilli bacterium
CATGCTGACTATGTTAAAAACATGATCACTGGTGCTGCACAAATGGATGGTGCTATCCTAGTTGTATCTGCTGCAGACGGTCCAATGCCACAAACTAGAGAACATATTTTATTATCTCGTCAAGTTGGTGTGCCTAAAATTGTTGTTTACATGAACAAATGTGACCAAGTAGATGATCCAGAATTACTAGACTTAGTAGAAATGGAAATTAGAGAATTATTAGGAGAATATGGATATGATTCTGAATGTCCTATTATCCGTGGTAGTGCTTTAAAAGCTCTTGAAGGTGATGAAGCTGCTGCTCAAAGTATCCGTGACTTAATGGCTGCTGTTGATTCTTATATTGATGCTCCAGTTCGTGATACTGATAAACCATTCTTAATGAGTATTGAAGATGTATTCACAATTTCAGGACGTGGAACAGTTGTTACTGGACGTGTTGAACGTGGACAATTAAAATTAAACGACGAAGTTGAAATCGTTGGTTTAAGACCTACTAAAAAAACAGTTGTTACTGGTATTGAAATGTTTAGAAAATCTCTAGACTATGCACAAGCTGGTGACAATGCTGGATGCTTACTACGTGGTATTGCTCGTGATGATGTTGAACGTGGACAAGTTTTAGCTAAACCAGGAAGCGTTACACCTCATACTAAATTTAAAGCAAGTGTATACGTACTATCTAAAGACGAAGGAGGACGTCATACTCCATTCTTCTCAAATTATCGTCCACAATTCTATTTCAGAACTACAGACGTAACAGGTGTTATTGAATTACCTGAAGGAGTAGAAATGGTTATGCCTGGAGATAATGTTGACATGACTGTTGAATTAATTGCTCCAGTAGCTCTAGAAAACGGAACTAAATTCTCTATCCGTGAAGGTGGAAGAACTGTTGGTGCCGGAGTTGTATCTGAAATTATTAAATAATTAAAGATATATGTTAAAACAATCTCTATGCTGAGATTGTTTTTTTATATTGTCTACATAAGATTTAACATAAATAAAAAAAGTACTAATAAAATTTCTACTTAGTACTTTTTATTTATTGAATTCTTTAGCAAGTAATCCGTTTTTTAATAATTTGTTATATTCTTTTTCATCAATTACTAAATCAAATTCTCCGATATATTCATATATATCAGGCTTAAATCCCATCTTAAATCGATTTAATCCATAATATTTATTATCTTTATTAAAGTCTGCTGTTATTCCATTTAAATCAGCATATTTATAACTATTTTTATAATATTGCAAAATAGCATTATATAAAAAGTAGTTCGGAGCAAAACGAGATAACTTTTTATCAAATCCACTAATTTGAATTATTACTCGATTTTGATATTTTATAACTAATGCTCCAGCAACATAAGTTTCTATATCCGTATTGAGATTTTTAGATGCTTCAGCAATATCGTTTTTATAAGAAAGTAAAGCTTTATCAGAATTCATTTTGCTATTTAAAATATTTGAATTATTATTAGTAAGTATTTTGTTATTCAAATAGTTATTAATCATTAATTCTTTATTATATTGGTTCTGAGAATTTATTAAAAATCGTTTATAATCTACTTTTACAAGTAATAAATCAATGTCACTTGTCTTATCAAAAACATTATAAAAATCATTATAATAAAATTCATCTTTTTTTCTTTTATTTTTAATAAATTCATAAAAAATGTTAAATTTGCTTTGATCAACTTTTTCTAAAATAAGTCCTTTTCTATAACCTTTTCTAATTTTATTTCTTGTATTTTTATTAAGTATTTCAGGACAATAGTTGTCTAAATTTACAATAGCATTTATTCTAGGAAGTAAAGATTCAAAATTCATATTATTTTTTAATTTTTTGTACCCTAAGTTAATTAAACTATCAATAATTTTATAATTATCATTATATTCAAAATTATGAGTTAAGGGATTTAATTTTGAAATAGCTATTTCAGGATTAATTTTTATAAAAGTAAAATTTCTATTTTGATAATATTCTTTTACTTTTTTTGTAAAATCATTTAATAAATAATAATCAGAATAATCTATTAAAAAACCACGCGGAGAATAGCCATAATAAGAATTGCCAATTTTTTTATATAATATTAAAGCCGCAGCTTTAATAACATCACTGCCATAAGCAATGAATTCGTATTCGTATCCTTCTTCAGCTTTAATTAATGCATAATTAATTGATTGATGAAAATTACCTATAAAATGAGTATTAGAAAATTCTTTAAATTCTGCTAATGACATTTCCCAAATATGCATAAAATCACCTCCATCGATAAGATAACATTATAACATAAATTGTTGGTAAAATCTATAAAATGATTGACTTATTTCCACGAGATTTTGTATAATAATAATAGGTGATGTAAAATTGGCAAGTAGCTTTAAAAACAGTATAGAAAATATGTACAATAGAATGATTGCTTACTCTATAGTTACAGCATTAGCAACCGTAATAGTAGGTATAGTATTATTACTTTTACCAGAAGCAACTAATAAAGTTGTAGGGGTTGCATCAGGAATAATATTTCTATTAGCTGGTATAAATTCAATATACAAATATTTTCATCGTGATGGAGCAAAGATATATTCGTTAAATTTAATTTTTGGAGTATTATATGCAATATTAGGTGTAGTAATAATTCTATATCCTTTCACTGTAGTTGAATTTGTTACAGTATGTCTTGGACTTTATATGATTATAAATGGTGCTAGTAAAATAAATTACGCTTTATGGTTAAAAAGAGGAACAGAAGATTCTTGGCTTATTACATTAGCAACTGGAATTTTAGTTATTGTTGTAGGAATTTTAGTTATCTTTAATCCTTTTGCAAGCTTAACAATTACAAAACTAGTCGGAGCATTTTTGATAATAACTGGAATATTAGATTTTATGGATACAATCTTATTCAAAAGTAGAAGTAAAGAAATAATGGAAATATTTTGGTAAATAAGTAAAGTCAAAAGTAAAACAAATCGTTTTGCTTTTTAAATGTCTAAATTTTTGATATACTATTTAATGAAAGAAGGTGTCATTATGCTAATAAAAAATATTTATGCTAGAGAAATACTGGATAGTCGTGGAAACCCTACGATTGAAGTAGACATGACTTTGGATAATGGAGTAAAATGTACAGCTAGTGTTCCAAGTGGAGCGTCAACAGGTAAAAGAGAAGCCTTAGAGTTAAGAGATAATGACATGAAAAGATACGAAGGAAAAGGTGTCTTGAAGGCTGTTGCAAACGTAAATAATATAATAAGACCAGCTTTGCTAGGAAAAAAAGCGGATCAATTATATATTGATAATATTCTTTTAGAACTAGATGGAACTGCGAACAAAAGTAAATTAGGTGCCAATGCAATTTTAGCAGTATCATTAGCTTGTTTAAAATGTTTAGCTAAATCAAGCAATAAAGAACTTTATGAATATGTTTCTTCAAAAAGTGTTTCGATGCCAATTCCTATGATAAATATAATTAATGGTGGAGCTCATGCTGTAAATAATATAGATATTCAAGAATTTATGATTATGCCAGTTGTAAAAGGTATGAAAGAAAGAATAAGAGTAGCTTCTGAAATATTTCACCAATTGAAACACCTTTTAGTTATTAATAACTATGCTGTCGGAGTTGGTGATGAAGGAGGATTTGCTCCAAATTTAGACAATAATGCTATGGCTTTAGAATTTATAATGGAAGCTATAAAGAAAGCTGGCTATAAACCTGGCGAGGAAGTATTTATTGCCCTAGATATTGCAGCAAGTGAACTATATGATGAAAGTACAAATAAATATAAATTAGATGGACGAGAATTTACTAGTGATGAATTAATCAGATACTACGAAAAACTTATAAATACATACCCAATACTAAGTATTGAAGATCCTTTTGATGAAGATGATTTTGATAGTTTAGCAAAATTTACTAAATTAGTTGGCAAAAGAATAATGGTAGTAGGAGACGATTATTTCGTAACAAATGAAAAATATTTGCAAAAGGGTATTGAAATGCAAGCTGGAAATGCTGTTTTATTAAAAGCTAATCAAATAGGTACAATAAGTGAAATGACTAAAACAATTATGCTTGCTAAAAAGAATAATTATAAAACAATTATTTCTCATCGAAGTGGAGAAACAGAAGATACATTTATAGCAGATTTAGCTGTTGGTATGGCTATCCCTTTTATAAAAACAGGCTCTATGTGCAGAGGAGAGAGGATAGCAAAATATAATCGTTTAATTAGAATTGAAGAAAAGTTAAATAAAAGCTAGTTATTTAACTTTTTTTATTCTATAATATTATAAGAATAGGAGTGATAAGCAAGATGAAAAAAATTGTTGATGGAAATGGAGCATGTAGTAAAGTAGCCTATTATTTTAGTGAAGTATGTAGTATATATCCTATAACACCATCAAGTCCAATGGCATCTAATATAGATAATTTAACTAACACGAATCTCTTAAATCTTTATGGATCAAAGCCCACAATAATTGAAATGCAGTCAGAAGCGGGAGCTGCAGGAGCTATGCATGGAGCTTTACTATCTGGAAGTCTTGCATCAACATTTACGGCAAGTCAAGGATTACTTTTAATGATTCCTAATATGTATAAAATTGCTGGAGAAATGTTACCTGCAGTTATCCATGTTGCCGCTAGAAGTTTAGCTACTCATGCTTTATCAATTTTTGGGGATCATCAAGATATTTATGCTACCAGAGCAACTGGTTTTTGTATACTAGCATCATCGAGCGTTTTTGATTCACAAAATTTAGCAGCTGTAGCTCATTTGTCAGCAATTAAAGGAATCTTACCATTTTTACATTTTTTTGATGGATTTAGAACAAGCCATGAACTTAATACAATTGAAGAAATTCCAGAAAGTAAACTTCTTTCTTTAATAGATCATGAAAAAATTAAAAAATATAAAGAAAGATGTTTAAATGTAAATAAAAAAATTCAATATGGTATGGCCCAAAACGAAGATATTTATTTTGGATGTACGGAAGCTAGAAATAAATATTATGATGCTATGCCAGATATTGTAAACGAAGAGATGTCTAAAATAAATGAAATAATGAATACAAATTATAAGCCATTTAATTACTTTGGAGATAAAAATGCTAAAAATGTTATAGTAGCTATGGGAAGTGTAACATCAACCATAAAAGAAGTTGTAGAAAAATTAAAAGATGTCGGTTTAATCGAAGTTCATTTATACAGACCTTTTAGTAAAAAATATTTTTTAAATGTTTTACCAAAAAGTGTAACGAAAATTGCAGTTTTAGATCGAACAAAAGAAGCTGGAGCAACCGGAGAACCACTATATTTAGATGTATGTAGCATTTTACAAGAAACTAATATTAAAGTATACGGAGGAAGATATGGGCTATCTAGTAAAAACACTACTCCAGATGAAATTTATAGTGTATTTAAAATGCTAGATGAAAATCCTCGTCATAATTTTACAATTGGCATTAATGATGACGTAACACATTTAAGTTTGCCAAAAGAAAATATAAAAATAGAAAATAACTTAAAAGAAATAAAAGTTGTTGGATTTGGTAGTGATGGTATGGTAAGTGCTAGTAAAGATTTACTAAAAATATTGCACACTAGTAAAAACTTATATGTCCAAGGCTATTTTGAATATGATTCTAAAAAAAGTGGCGGAGTTACTATATCTCATTTAAGATATGGAAATAAAAGTATTGATGAACCATATTATGTTACACATCCGGATATTGTTGTTGTAACTAAAGATATTTACTTTAGAATGTTCGATATAGTAAATAATATAAATGAAAATGGTATTTTGCTTATAAATACAATAAAAAATGAAAATGAATTAATTAAACTTTTGCCAACAAAAGTAAAAAATATTATTTATCAAAAAAATATTAAAGTATACTACATAGATGCTGAAAATATTGCTAGCCTACATAATTTAAAAGGTAAGATTAGTAAAATAATGGAATATTTAATACTTAATTTACTAAATGTAGAAGATGCAAACATTTTACTTGAAAAAAGTATTAAAGATACCTTTTTAACTAAGGGAGAAGATATTGTTGAAAATAATATTAAAGCTATTAAAGATTCATTAGATAATATCAAAGAATTAAAAATAACAAAAGAATATGATGAAACAATAAGTATTGTAGAAAATAATATAATTAATTTAATTAATGCTAGAAAAGGAAATGAAATTCCTGTTAGTATGTTATTAGATTATGCAAATGGAAGCTTTCCTGGAGGAACTACAAAATATGAAAAAAGAAATATATCTAATGTTGTTCCCAAATGGTTAAAAGAAAATTGTATAGAATGTGGAATGTGTGTTTTATCTTGTCCGCATGCTGTTATTAGATCTTTTATAACAGAAGATGATGGTATTCCTTGTCTTGGAGAAGAAAATTTAAAATATACCGTAAAAATAAGTGAAGAAGACTGTACTGGCTGCGGTGTTTGTGCAAATGTTTGTCCAGGTAAAATGGGACAAAAAGCTTTAGAAATGACTCAAACAACACAAAAAATAGGAATTGATTTTGATAAAATTAAAAATGTAAAACAACTTCCTCATACAACTATTAAAGGAGTTGCTTTAGAAAAACCTTTGTTTTCATTTTCAGGTGCTTGTGCTGGATGTGGAGAAACGCCTTACATCAAATTATTAACACAACTTTTTGGAGAAAAATTAGTTATTGCTAATGCAACTGGTTGTTCCAGCATTTATGGAGGATCAGTTCCTTCAACTCCTTATGAAATACCTTGGGCTAATTCCTTGTTCGAAGATAATGCTGAGTTTGCTATGGGAATTAATACATCATTTATACAAAAAAGAAATAGAATTGAAAATATAATGAAAGAAACAATGAACTCTGTTGATGAAGAAATAAAAGATTTATATGTTAAATGGATGGATAATAAGAATGATTATAAAATAACAAAAGAAGTGCAAGAAAGGTTAAAAGATCAATTAATTCCAAATGACTTAAAAGATCTTTTAGATTATATTCCTGCTAGAAGCGTATGGGCAGTCGGTGGAGATGGCTGGGCTTATGATATTGGATATGGTGGATTGGATCACGTACTTCATTCTAACCAAAATATAAAAATTTTAGTCCTTGATACAGAAGTATATTCAAATACCGGTGGTCAAGCAAGTAAATCTACGAAACTAGGAGCTGTAGCAGAATTTGCTAACTTTGGAAAACGGACTCCGAAAAAAGACTTATTTAAAATAGCTACCTGTATACCAAATTGCTATGTAGCTAGCATTTCTATGGGAGCAAATATGATGCAAGCAATAAAAGCATTAAATGAAGCAGAAGCTCATGATGGACCAGCAATAGTTATAGCTTATTCCCCATGTATAGAACATGGTATAAAAAAAGGAATGGGTACAAGTATGCAAGAAGAAAAATTAGCAGTGCAATGTGGATATACAATTTTAATGCGTCATGATAAGGAGACCATTATTGATTCTAAAGAACCAGACTTTTCAAAATATGAAGAATTTTTAAATAATGAAATAAGATTTAATGCTTTAAAAATTAAAAATGAAAAATTTGCTAATGAAATACTTGAAAAGCAAAAAGAAATAGCAATAAATAGATATAATTATTATAGAAAAATAAGTGCTAATAACTAGCACTTTTTTCATCAAAAAAATACGGAGATCCTTATGGATCTCCAAAAGAATAAAAAGGGGTTGACTAGTGTGATACTAGCACCAATTCGCCTTCTTTAAGTGAATTGGTGATTATTATCTTAATCGAATTTAACTAATTTGTCAAGCAATTTTTATTACATTTTGTTATAATTATTATGGAGGTTTAAATGGACTTAGAATTAATACCTAAAATTGGACCTAAAGCTAAAAAATTATTAAATAAATTAAATATTTTTACTATAAATGATCTAGTTTCTTATTATCCTTATAAGTATAATATAATAAGATTTATAAAAGTTGATGAAGCCACAGATAACGAAATATGTTATATAAAAGTCACCATAGCTAGTAGCCCACGAGTATCTTATATTAAAAAAAATTTTAATCGAATGGATTTTATGGGTATAAATAATAATCATAGCTTTAAAGTAGTTATTTTTAATAGAGCATTTCTTAAAAAAAATTTAATAATAGATAAGAATATAGTATTAATAGGAAAATATAATAAATTAAAAAATACTTTTATAGCAAGTGATATAAAGTTTAATATGGAAAAAGAAAGAATAGAACCTATTTATCACTTAACCGAGGGACTAAAAAATTCTCAAATAGAATCAATGATAAAATCAGCCTTAAATGAAAAGTACGAAATTTTTGATACTATACCAGAAGAGTTTAATGAAAAATATAAATTTATTTCTAAAGATGAAGCTATTATAAAAATACACAGTCCAGAAACTATTCAGGATGTAAAGGTAAGTGAAATTAAATTAATATATGAAGAATTATTTACATATATGTTTAAATTAAATTATTTAAAGCTAATTAATAACAAAAATGATGGATTAAAAAAAGAATTTGATGAGAATATAATCAATGATTTTTTAGCTAGCTTAAATTTTGATTTAACTAAAGATCAAAAAAGTGTTATATCTGATATTTTAAATGATATGAAAAGTACTAAAAGAATGAATAGATTAGTTCTAGGAGATGTTGGAAGTGGTAAAACTATTGTAGCTATTGTAGCTATATTGGCAACATCTTTAAGTGGTTATCAATCATCTTTTATGGCTCCGACAGAATTGTTAGCTAAACAACATTTTGCATCTTTAAAGGAATATTTTAAAGATTATGGTATAGAAATTTCTCTCTTGACGGGAAGTGCTTCTAAAAAAGAAAAAAATAAAATATATGAAGAAGTAAAAAATGGAAAGATTAATGTTATAGTTGGAACTCATTCCTTATTAAATGAAGAATTACAGTTTAATAATTTAGGGTTAGTAATAACAGATGAACAGCACCGATTTGGAGTAAATCAAAGAAATCTTTTACAAAATAAAGGAAAAGAAAAAGCTGATGTTTTGTATCTTTCTGCAACACCGATTCCAAGAACTTATGCCCTTACAATATATGGAGATTTGGATTTATCACAAATTAAAACAAAACCTCAGATAAGAAAAGAAGTAATTACTAAAGTATTAAATGAGAAAAATATTAAAGAAGTATTATATAAAATGTTAGAAGAATTAAAGAATAATCATCAAATTTTTGTAGTATCACCCTTAATTGATGATAACGACGAATTAGATTTAAATAGTGTCGTAAGTTTAAAAGAAAAGTTAAGTATTGCTTTTAATAATAAAGTAAGTATAGAAATATTACATGGTAAGTTAAAACAAAAAGAAAAAGATGAGCTAATGAAAAAATTTCAAGATAAAGAAATAAAAATTTTAATATCAACAACAGTTATAGAAGTTGGAATAGATATTCCTAATGCATCAATGATGGTAATATTTAATGCTGAAAGATTCGGACTTGCTACATTACATCAGCTTCGAGGAAGAGTAGGTCGAAGCGATATACAAAGTTATTGCTTTCTAATAACTAAAACTTTAAATAATGAAAGACTTAAAGTTTTAGAAGAAAGTACAGATGGTTTTTATATTTCGGAAAAAGATTTTGAACAAAGAGGACAAGGTGATTTATTTGGAGTAAAACAAAGCGGAGATATGTCTTTTAAAATTGCTAACATAAAAAGAGATTTTAATATTTTAAATCAAACTAATATAGATGCTAAGAAATATATTGAAGAAAATGGTTACAAAGATAATAATTATTATCAAAGTTTAATAAGTCAAATAAATTTTTTAGATTAGTTAAATAGTGTCAATAATAAATAAAAAGAACAAAATTAAATATAATTCATGATATACTATACATAATAGGTGATATCGTGGAAAAAAGTGAAGAAAGATTAAAAGAAATAATTACGGTCTTAAAAAATAATGATATATTTAGTGGCTTAACTCCAGAAAAATTATGTAATATATTAGAACAGTTGGGACCAACCTTTATTAAGATAGGCCAAATTTTATCAACACGTGTAGACTTACTTCCAGAAAAATACATTAAAGAGCTAAGTAGATTAAGAAGTAATGTCTCTAAAATGGATTATTTAGAAATTGAAAAGATTGTAAAAAATGAGTATAAGGATTACAACAAAATATTTGCTTATATTAATAAAAAACCTCTTGGTTCTGCTTCCATTGCACAAGTTCATAAAGCAAAATTAAAAAACGGAGAAGAAGTAGTTTTAAAAATTAAAAGACCAAACATTGAAAATATTTTAAATAGTGATATAAATTTAATAAAAAAAGCTATAAATATTCTACAATTAAATAAGATAATAAAAGTTATAAATCTAAATGAAGTATTAGATGAACTTTATAATGTTACTAAAGAAGAAACTAATTTTAGTATTGAAGTTGAACATTTAAAGAAGTTTAAAGATAATAATAAAAATATTAATTATATTTATACACCTAAAGTTTATACAGAGTATTGTACTTCGAACATAGTTGTTATGGAATATATAAAAGGTACTAAAATTAGTAATAGAGATACATTAAAATCTAAGGAGTATAATTTATCATTAATAGCAGAAAAATTATGTGAAAACTATATTAAACAAGCTTTAGAAGATGGATTTTTTCATGCTGATCCCCATCAAGATAATATATTAATTGAAAAAGATAAAATAGTTTTTATTGATTTAGGAATGATGGGAACCCTTACAAATAAAAGTCAAAATGTTTTAAGAAAGTGTATTAAAGACATTCTTTATAAAGATTATTATGAAGTTGCAAGGGATTTAGTAATGATGTCCAGTCAAACTGGAGAATTAGATTATATAAGATTACGTAAAGATGTAACAAACATACTAGAAGAATATGCTAACATAAATTTAGCTAGCATAGATATAACGAAATTTATTTTTAGTATGTTTAAAATGCTTAAAGAAAACAATTTAAAACTGGATAGAGATGTTACAATGCTAATTAGAGGAATAAGCATTATTGAAGGTGTGTTGCAGGAGTTAGATCCCAATATAACGTTGTTATCAGTTTTGGCTAAAAGAAAAGAGTATTTTTTTAATAAAGACATGATTAAAGATGCAAGTAAAGAGTTACTTAAAAATAGTGAAAAAATATTTAATATACCAAGTGAAATATTAAATTTTGCTAGATCAATTAATAATGGTGAAATAAAATTTAAATTTGAATTAAGTGATTCAGAAAATAAAATTGATAAAATAGAAAGCTTACTACATGAATTGATAATTGGATTTATTATTGGATGTTTAATAATAAGTGCCAGTTTAATAACTGATAAAAGAATGCAGGGACTTGTAATAATAATTATTGCTTTATTATCAATAATTCTTTTGATAAAAATAATTATTGATATTAATCATAAAGGGTATTAAAAAATATTTTAAAAAAACAATTGACAAACTTCTAAAAAAATATTAATATTATACTAGCATGATACATGTCATGCTAATAACCTGATCTCTCTTACGAATCTCAATGTGAAGAGATCAACCAAAACCCCCTGAAGGAGCGCATCGCGCTCCATTTTTGTTTATTTATAAGGGTTTGTGAGCATCTGATATTGTTTTGGGTAGCAAATAGGTAGCATTTTTATAAAAAGAGTTAATAAATATATAAGAAAAAACTCAATTGTGATATAATATATGTCAACAGAGGTTTCTATTTATGGATGGAGAAAATAAAAGAAGTCATTTAAATATGATACAACAAGTTATAACTAGGATGGGTAGCAATTCATTTTCGTTAAAAGGATGGACAGTAGGAATGATTGTTGCTATTTATGCATTTGCAGGGAACAATGCACATAAAGCCGTAATAATTACATTAATTCCACTAATAGTTTTTTGGATATTAGATTCTTACTATTTGACTTTAGAAAGAAAATTTAGAGCATTATATAATAATGTAAGATTAAAAAATGATAATGATATAAACTTTGATATGGATTTCAATAATATAGATATCAATATGAAAGAATTAAAAAAGTATGGTTTTACCAATGTTTTTGTATCAAAAACTATATTACCATTTTATTTAGTTTGTATTATTACTACCCTTATTATATATTTTGTAAAATTTTAGGAGGTGTTATTAATGGGGAAAAAGATTTTTGTTTCTTATAAATATGCTGATTCAAATGTAAAGAACCTTAATTATTATTTAAATTCTACAGTTAGAAATTATGTTGATTATTTAGAAAATTTATTAGGCAGAAATAATATATACAAAGGCGAACACGATGGAGAAGATTTATCCAAATTTACTGAAGAATGGACTTGGACAACATTAAAAGAAAAAATTTTTAATAGTTCTGTAACAATAGTTTTAATCTCTCCAAATATGAAAATATATAACATGGATGAAACCAATCAATGGATACCCCAAGAAATATCTTATTCTTTAAAAGAAATAGCTCATAATGGTTATTATAGTAGAACTAATGCATTGCTATATGTTGTTTTACCAGATAGTTACGGAAATTATGACTATTATATTACACATAACTATTTAAATAATACAATAACTTATAACACTAGTGTTATTTTTGAGATTATGTCTAAAAACATATTTAACAAAAATCCAAAATACGGAAATGGTAGTTATGCTGTTACTGTAAAATGGGATGACTTTGTTAAAGATCATAGTAGATACATCAATATGGCTGTAGAACATCAAAATAATATTGAGCAGTATATTATAACAAAAGGTATAAAAAAACAACAATGGACTTGGTAGCGCCAATCCCATTGTTTTTAATTATAAACTTATATCAAAATCATCTTTATTGTTGTTTTTTCTAACTTATTTTCATAATCATAATCCTGTTTATTATCATTTAGACTATCTATAATACCAATTATATTTGTTAATTTATTTTGAAACATATGAGCATAGGTATTTAGAGTTTCGTCAATTTTAGTATGACCTAAAAATTTAGCACCAAGTGTTATATCAGCACCATTATTAATAAGTAGCGAGGCACAACTATGCCTAAAATCATGTATTCTTATTTGTTTAATATTTGATAATTTACAATTTCTAATTTTTCTTCTTCTAATAGCATCATCACCTAAAGGTAAATCTGCACCGAATATAAACCAAGAATCTTTGTAATTAGTAAATTGCATATTATATTCTCTTAACCTTTTCAAATTATTAGCGACATCTTTCGGTAAGGGTAGTGTTCTATTACTAGATTTTGTTTTAGAGTTTGATATTATATATCTTTTGCCATTTACATTATCAGACAATCCTTTATTTATAGTTAGAGTATTATTTTTAAAGTTTATATCATTTCAATTTAATGCTCTTATTTCGCCTTTACCAAGACCACAAAAATATAAAGTTTTAAAGAAAGTTCTATATTTTAAATCATCTTCAACTGAAATGAATTGATTGAATTCTTCAAAGGTATAAAGTCCATTTCCTTTTTTCTTTCATTAGGATCTGTAAAATTAATAATTTTAGGGTATATTTCATTAAAATTAATACCATACCACTTAGTGCCAAAATTCATAATAGCTTTAAGAAATTTATAAATATAGTTTCTTGTTCTATTTGCTAGTCTATATTCTAATATTTTCTTTCTCCAAGCTTCATAATGTTGCAAGTTAAATTCTTTACATTTTATATTATCTAATAATGCCATACATCTCATTCTATCTTTATATGTATTTAAAGTAGTTTCTTTTACTTTATCTTTTTGATATTTATAAAATGCTAGATATAAGTCAACTAATAGTGTAATTTAAAAGTGCCGTATTGCGCCTAACAATTATAATATGCCATCTTCGGTGTATTTTGTCAACATATAAAATTATTTAATTTTTTTGTAGAAAAATAGACAAATTGCACCATCTGCGATATAATTAATTACGAAAGGACGGCATTGTGAATGAAAAATATAGAAAAAGAGACAATTAATACTGTTATTGGTAAACACATGGCAGAACTAAGAAGTCAATTTAGTTTATCTCAAAAGGAAATATGTGGAGTAATTGGTGTTAATAGAAATACCTACAAAGACTATGAACTTGGAAATAGAACAATACCTTTACAAGTATTAAGGGATTTATCAAAATTTTATAAAGTATCATCTGATTATTTTTTTGAAGATATGCCAGAGTTAACTTTTAAAGAACAACATCAATTATTTATGTATTCTACTGCTGTTAAGAATAATAAAGAACAGTATATTGCAATAGATGTACAAAATCCAAATGCTATGAAAGAATACTTTGAAAATGAAGAAAAGAAAATTCAAAGTAAAGTAAGACTTAGAGTTAAAAAACTAAGAATAGATAACAATAAAACCCAAGAAGAAATAGCAAAATATTTAGGTGTAGATAAATCTACATATAACAAATATGAAAACGATAAAAGAAAATTTAATAATGATGTAGTTAAAGCATTAGCGGAATATTACAATATTAAAGTTAGTGATATAGTTGATTGATTAGTGACATGAATGACACGAAAAAAATGGGGATACCGTACACATAAATATCTGTCATTCCCGTCACTTGCAAATTGGTCAGTCGTGACTGATCAATTAGAAAGGAAACGTTATGTTAGAAGAAAATGAATTTTTAGTGGATTTATCACTATATAAGTTATTTTATTTAGTTTGCAAAAATGGAAGTTTTTCAAAAACAGCAAAAGAATTAAATTTAACACAACCAAGTGTTAGTTATAATATTAAAAAGTTAGAAGATGAACTTGGAGTTACACTTTTTGAGAGAGGTAATACTTTAATTATGACTCCTGAAGCTGAAGAATTATTACCATATGTAGAGGAATCCCTAAATAATTTAAAAAATGGAGAAAGAAAAATAAATGATATAGTTCAGTTGAAAAGAGGTACATTGACAATTGGAATACCATCTCATATCGGTGTATTTTTGCTAACTGGTATTATTAAGGAATTCTCAAAAAAGTATCCTAAAATTAAAATGGAAGTAATATGTAAATCTACTAAAGAATTATTTAAATTATTAGGATTAAATGAACTAGATATCTTAATTGACTGTTCTCCTTTAGAGGAAAATACAAAAGATTATGTAGTAAAAAAAATTGCTACCGAAAAATGTTCATTTGCTTGTAGTTCGTTAAGAAAAGAACTTTTAGAAAATAATATTGATATTACAGATATATTGAAATATCCACTTATTGTTCCTTTAAAAACATCTAGTAGTACAAAAAGTTTAAAAAAGTTATTCGAAACTAAGAAAATAGTATTTGAGCCATCTTTTGAAATAGCGACAAGTGATATGATTGCTGAAATGACAGAACAGAATATAGGAATTGGATTTTTATTTGAAAAAACCATCGAAAAATATCCCAATTTATCAAAGATTAAAGTGAATTGTAATTTGCCAGAATTTGATGTATTCTTATTGCACAGACCAAAGTTATTATCGACTACCACACAAGAATTTATAAGATTTATTAATCGTATGAAGTTATAAAAAAATTTTATGGGCACTATAAACATGGATTCATTGTATTATGGTGCTTTTTCTTTATAATTGTATTTAAGAGGCGAGGACAAATGAAAAAATATAATGTTGGTTGGGGAATAACAAATTCTTGTAATATGAATTGCAAATTTTGTTATAGTAAAGATACAAGACGTAATATCAATGATATTAAAATAACAGATTGGATTAAATTTATTGATGAGAATCACGAATTAATTGATTCAATAAATTATGGAACTGGAGAAAATGCAATATGTGATGATTTTTTTAAATTTATTTTGTATGTAAGAACAAATTATCCAAAAATAACTCAATCATTAACAACAAATGGTTATATATATGAAAGAGTTAATAAGAATCCTGATTTATATAAAATTTATAAAGAGTGTATTGATGAAATAGATGTATCGTTAGACTTTGCAATTAAAGAAAAACATAATTATTTTAGAGGACAACCTAAAGCGTATGATTGGGCTATTAAAACTCTTGAAATGCTCCAAAAAGATAATAAAACAGCTACAATTGTTTTTGTCGGATTTGAGGAGACTATGACACATGAAAATATAGATGGTTTATTTGAAATTGCAAAAAAATATGACGCGTTGGTAAGATTAAATATATATAGACCTGTTAGTGATAATGAAGAAATAAATAAAAAGTTCATCTTAAGTTACAAAATGCTTATGGATGCTATTGAGTATATTTATCATAATTATAAAATTATTACTTTAAGTGATGTACTATTAGGCAATATATATACAAGAGATACTGACATTAAAGAAAATACTGGTATAGATAGTATTAGAATATTACCAAATGGAAGTATTTGTCCATCAACATATTTAATTACAGAAAATTACAGAAACAGATATAATATTAAGCAAAATAATGTATTAGCTAATATTGAGTTTGAAGAATTTAAAGAAGTTCCTATTCCAAAAAAATGTGATAATTGCATTATTAGAGGTAAATGTAGAGGTGGAGTATATGATAGAAGAATGTTGTGGTATAAAACTTTAAACGAAAGAGATCCGTATTGTCCATTTGATAATGATGATAACTTAGAAAAAAAACAGTTTAAAACATTGAAGAAAAAAAGAGTATCAGTTCATGATGGGTATTTACCAACAATGTTTTTCAAAAATTAAGGAGGTTAATTATGTTAGGAAATTTTAAACCTGAAATAGCTATCATTATGAGAAGTGATGAAACTATAAAAGATTTTAATTTAAAAAGAGTTACTATAAATACTTCTTATGGACCGGTTCATAGATGTTATATTGGTAATATATATGATGTACCTGTGATTATAATTTATGGAAGATTTAACGGAGAAAAAGTTCCATCAAATCAAATTAATTTTCAACAAACAATAGAAGCTATAAAAAATTCTGGTGCTACAAAGTTAATTGGTACTTTTGTTGTAGGTGGAATTAATCCTAAAATGCCACAAGGAAGTGTCTACGTATTAGGAGACTTAATTGGAGCGGGTAATTACAATTTAAATTGGAATCAAAATATATCATTTCATAATGCCGAAATGTTTGAACCATTTTGTAACACTTTAACTGAAAAATTGTGTGAAGCAAGTCGTAAAATGGATTTTCCAGTAAAAGAAGGAGCAATCTATGTTTCTTTTTATGGATATCCAAGAATTGAAACAAAGTCAGAATTAAAGTTTTATAATAAAATGGGATGGGATATTGTTGGACAGACTTGTGATCCTGAAGCAACCTGTGCAAAGTTAAATCAAATTTGTTATGCAGGAATCGCTGTTCAAATAGATGATCCAAGCGGTAGAGCAAATTATATAAAAAACTTAAAAGAAAATCAAAAAGTAAATGCTTATGTTGAAGATATAAAATCTTGTAGGAAAAGAACAACAAAAATAATTTTACAATTTTTAAAAGATTATAATAGTTATGAATGTGAAGTATGTTCTAAAATGTCTAGAAAAAATAAAAATTTTAGGGAATTTCCAGATGAATTTTATGAATAATAAAGGAGGATATATGAAAGTATTTTTAGCAATGCCTTATTCTCAGTTGTGTGATGAAAATTACGAAGTGAAACCAGAATATAAAAGTTTTTTTATAAAATTGACTGATGAGTTAAATAAAATAAACTGTGAATATTTTTTGACACACGAAAGAGAAAAGTGGGGAAAGACTTATAGTTCTGCCGAAGAAAGTACAGTAATAGATTTTGAAACTATAAAAAATGTTGATTTGGTTTGTGTAATACCAGGTGTTCCACATTCTGGTGGTGTTCATGTAGAAATAGGTTGGGCTTCTGTCAATAAGAAACCTTTAAAAATATTTTTAAAGAAAGATTATCCATATTCACCTATAGTTACAGGGATACACGTATTAACATCAACTGATTATATTTATTATAATAATGATTATGGTGATGACCTAATTGAACAAATAATCAATGAAATTAAACAATATTTTAATTTGTAAAACATATTAGGGGGTGAAATTATATATGATATACGAAGTCAAATTAAATATAAAAAAGTATGCAACTTTAAATATCTATACAACTTCAGAAAATATAAAAAATAAATTAATTGATATTAAATCATCAATTAAAAGAACAATTCCAGTAACGGATGCTAGTTGGAAAATAGTTGATAAAAACGAAATTTGCTTTTATGACGCAATAATCATTAATGAAAGTAGTAGCAAAAGTATGAATTATGACATACAAAATAATGTTGCGCTACTAAATATCATAAATGATGGTATAAGATTTCCGGATTTAGTATTTATTTCACTATCAATGTTTTCTAAAGTCTTAGCAAGACAACAAAAGTATTTGCTTCATAGTTCATCTTTAGTTCATTCTTCAAATAATGGATTTGTGTTGGTAGGAGAAGCTAATGCTGGGAAAACGAGTTTAGGGTTTGAACTTATGACTAATCATAATTGCAAATTAATATCTAATGATCATTCAGTAATTGGAGTTGAAGATGGTATACCTAAAATTTTAGGAGGTACAAAAGAAATCCAAATGAGATTGGGTGCAATTGAACTATATTTTCCAGAACTTTATAAAAATATAAATATTGAATGTGAAGATAAATGGAATAAAAAAATTGTAGTAAATGATATTATTGATTCATCACTAATTTTAAATGATAAAAGTGATAAGGCGATATTGTCTGATATATTCAGTATTGATACAAACAATTCAGGTAATACATTTATTAGACAAAAAGAAGAAATTGATCAATTCTTATATTTGTATGAAAGTATGTCAAGAATTATAAAAGGAACTTATAATTATATTGTAGGATTCGATTACCCTATGCCATCTGTAGAGGAAGAAAAAACATTATATGAACTAAGCATATTATGTAAAATGATAGTTGAAAATGCTAATGTTTATGATTCAAAAGGGGCAGTAAAGGAATTAGCAAGGGAATTAGTGAAAAAATATGAAAAATAAAAAGATTATTTTAACGACATTATCCCCCAAAACACATAGAACTTCAGAAGAAAATTTAGGGATTGAATATTTAAAATCCGTATTAGTTAAAGAAGGATATGAAGTAGAAATAATTGATGCTTGGTTAAATGAGTTAGAAGTTGAAGAAGTATATAGTAAAATAATAAGTCAAAAGGACAAATTGTTATTTATAGGTATTTCCTCTTATATGTCTAATACAGCACCAACAATAAAATTAATTTCAATGCTAAAAAAATATGATGAAAATATAAAGATAGTTTGTGGTGGATTTGGGCCAACTTTTTATCCTGAAGATTATTTGAAATCAGGATCAGATTATATTATAAGAGGTGAGGGAGAAAACGCAATTTGTAAATTAGCAAATTATATTGAATCGTCTGAAATTGAATGTAATGTAAAAAATGTGGGTTACTTAAAAGATAATAATTTAATATTTAATGATATGGAATGTTTAAATGATAATTTAGATAATCTTCCATTTCCAAGTAGAGATAATATAAATACTGTTTTACAAAATAAATCATCAGTTAATATGGTAACGGCAAGAGGTTGTTCAGGTAATTGTGAATTTTGTTCTGTTATATCATTTTTCAGACTTAGTAATGGCAAAGTGTGGAGAACAAGAAGTATTATAAATATAGTTGATGAAATTGAAGAACTATCTAAAAATGGTGTTAAGTATATAAAAATAGTTGATGATTCTTTTATAGATGGTAATCGAGATGAAAAATGGTGTGAGGAATTTGCTGATGAGATTGAAAGAAGAAATATAAAAGTAAAATTAAGAGGACAGATACGAGCAGATAAAGTTACTGATTCTATACTTTATAATTTAAAAAGAGCTGGATTTTTCTCTTTTGCTTGTGGTATTGAAAATGGATCTCAAAGAGCATTGACTAGAATGAATAAAAAAGCAACTGTCGAAGATAACAAAAGAACTTTAGAGTTATTTAAAAAGCATGGATATATAGTGCAAATGGGGTATATATTGTTTGATAAAGAAACTACATATCAAGAATTAGTTGAGAATTATCAATTTATGTTAGACTATGATTTTGCAGTAACTAAAGGTATTTTTTCTGAAATGTTTTCTGCAGAAGGTACTGCCTTAAATACAAGATTAAGGAAAGAGAATAAACTTCAAGAAAGTAATTTCATAAATAACAATAACAAATATACATTAGATGATAATATTGTTGAGAAAGTTTATTTAGCGTTAAAAAAATGGCATAAAAGTCATAGTGAAATATATGATATGGCTATTGACCCTTTAACTGCTCCTAAAGCAATTTCAGACGAAGCAATGAATGATTTTTATCAATATGTAATGAAATTAAAAAAATTAGATTTATTGTTATTTAAAAATGTTCTTTTAGAGGTAAAACAAAATCCAAGTTTAGATATAGAACAATATACAGAACAATACATTTATAAGTCTGAAAATGAATATTTTAATATTGAAGAAAATATAAAAAGGTTATATAGAAAGAACAATTTAAACTATAACGCTGAAAAAAATCCATTTATTTGAAATATTAAGGATAAAATTAGAACTCATTTATAGAAAATAGATCAAATATATGGTATAATTAAAGATAGAGGTAATTTTACTTTATAAGAATGAAATGGAGAAAATAATATGGAAAAAGTAAATGCAAAAGATTATTTAGGAAAGAAAGTATCTGTTGAAATTGATAGACCATTAGGAACAAGGCATCCTAAACATGGGTTTATGTATATGATAAATTATGGATTTATTCCCAATACTGTAAGCGGTGATGGTGAAGAATTAGATGCTTATTTAGTAGGAGAATTTGAACCGGTAGAAAAAAGTAGTGGTAAAGTAATTGCAATCATACATCGTACAAATGATGATGATGATAAATTAATTGTTTCAAAAGATGGTAAAGATTATTCAGATGATGCTATAAGAGCATTAACAGAATTTCAAGAAAAATATTTTGAATCAATTATAGTTAGATAATACTCATATATAAGGGGGATTTACATGGAAAAATTAGAATTTGAAAAAGAAAAGGAAAAATTAGAACAAACAATAGATATTGTTAAACAAATTTTACAGGATGAAAATCTAGATTTAAAAAGATTATATAATGATTTTGTTGGTGACAGAGAAGAATTGTGGAGAATTGCTGATCGAAAAAAACTTCATATAAGTAATTTAGAAGTAGCCAAGGATAAACCATATTTTGCAAGAATAGATTTTGTAAGTGAAGAAGATGGTAAGATTAGTACAATTTATATTGGTAAAAACGGGGTAATGAAAAATACAGATATTATTGTTACTGATTGGAGAGCTCCAATAAGTTCGCTTTATTATGATGCAGAAGTTGGTAAATGCGGATATGAAGCGCCTAATGGAAGAATTAATGGTGAAATGTTGTTAAAAAGGCAATATGAAATTGAAAATGGTGAATTACAAGAATATTTTGATGTTGATTTAGTTTCAAATGATGGATTATTACAAAAGTACTTAAATGATAATAATGACGCTAGACTTAAAAGCATTGTTTCTACAATACAAAAAGAGCAAAATGATGTTATTAGAAAAAAATTATCAGATAATATTATAGTTCAAGGCGTTGCTGGTTCTGGTAAAACTACTGTAGCATTACATAGAATCGCATATTTGGTGTACAATTATATAAATAGTATTAAGCAGAATCAATATTTAGTTATTGGCCCAAATCCAGTATTTTTAAAATATATTAAATCTGTATTACCAGAACTAGATGTTGATGGTGTTGAACAATGTACTTATGAAATGTTTGCAAAAAAATATATTGATGAAGATATAAATATAAATCCATCAAATAAAAAAGTGGTAGCAAATATTTCCGGAAAAAGTAAAAATGATATTGATAAGTTTAAATGTTCAATGAAATACAAAGATATGGTAGAACAATTTTTGAAAGTTTATTTTTATAGTATTACAGCCAAGCCACTCATGTTAGGAGATTTTCAAGTTTTATCAAGTGAAGAAATTACAAATGTATTTAAAACAACAGAAAATGGTTATTCAAATAATTTATCTAATAGAATAGAACTTACAATTGATAGATTATGTAGATTAATTGAAGATAAACAGAGTGAATTAATAACAAAATATGGAGATTATTCATTTGAACTTTTCAAGACAACCGTTAGTGATGAAGAAAAGAAAAAAATGAGAAAAATGTTTTCAAAAGACAGAATTGAGATATCAAAAAATTGTCGAAGTACATTAAGGAAATATTTTAATAAATCTAAAGCTAATGCAACAAAATTATACAAATTATTTTTGAACACTATTTCTGAATTTGATATCTATAGTTATCCATATCTAAGTGAATTAAAAAAAGAAACTATGAAAAATATAAAAACAAATTCTTATGATTTTGAAGATTTAGCACCCTTGATTTATATTAAGAGAGTTATTTCTCCTGATAAAGACTATGAGAAAATTAGACATGTTGTAATAGATGAAGCACAAGATTTAGGTGAATTTAATTTTTATTCTTTAAAAAGTACATTACCATCAGCAACATTTAGTATCTTTGGGGATTTAGCACAATCTATTTATGATTACAGAGGTATAAATAACTGGGGCGAGGTTAATAATTCAATGTTTGGAAATGAGGGAAATATTATTAATTTTAATAAAAGTTATAGAACAACTGCAGAAATAATGAATGTAGCAGATGATGTGGCTGAAATCATTGGTCTTGGAAGGTCAGATTTGGTTGTTAGACATGGTGATGAAGTAAATGTTTCTTTTATGGAAGAAGAAAGAAAAATTCCTGAATATATTGCTAAAAAGATAATTGAGTATAAAGAAAAAGGATATAAGACTATTGCTGTAATAAGTAAAACAGATTTACTTTCTAATTATATAAATGATGATTTATCTGCTTTAGGAATTAATATTCCAAATGTTTCTGAAAATGATGATTTAAGCGATGAAAGATTTAGAATTTGCACAATTTCAAATCAACTTGCAAAAGGACTTGAATTTGATGCTGTTATTATTAATAATGCTAATGAAAATACATATTCTTCATCAAATTCTCTGGATATGAAATTGTTATATGTTGCTATAACAAGAGCGCTACATAAATTAGATATTGTTTATACTGGTGAAGTATCTAAGCCTTTAGAGAATTACTTAAAAAAAAATATTCAAAAGCAATTAATTAGAAAAAGATAATGTGTAATTTTACTGTATAATGTATTAATTTCTTAGGTAGCATTAAGGTAGCAAAATTTTCAATTTTTAATTTTATACTTTAAATTTTATTAAGTATTATTAAAAAGTATTGAAAAATAAGCAAATAATACAATAATAGTGGTATTAAGTAAGATATTCTTAATGCCCCCTGAAGAGAGCGAAGCTTTCATTTTTTGCTTAAATAAATTTAATTAAGTTTATATATATTGTCTAAAGTTTATAAAAGTTGTTAAAATCACTTTTTCAACTACCAAAATGGGATTTTATAGGTGAATATAGTCAAACTTTAATAAATTAAAGTATTTAATTTTTGTTGAAAAATATGGTTTTGTCAACTTTTAAATTTAGAAGTACATGACTTTAGTTTACACCTTGAAATTTCAACCGAAAGGCTAGGATACTATGTTTTATAAGCGTTTTATCAAATTAAAAAAAGATTGATTTTATGTTATAATTTATATAGGTGATTGCGAATGATAGTTAAAGTAGTAGCATGTTTGATTGAAAAAGATAATAAATTTCTTATTGCAAAACGTTCAACCGGAGATCCTAATGTGTTAAATAAATGGGAATTTCCAGGAGGAAAGGTAGAACCAGATGAAGACGAAAAACATGCAATTGAAAGAGAAATAAAAGAGGAATTTGAATTAGAAATAAAGGCTAATGATTACCTAACTAACAATATATACGATTATCCCAAAAAAACAGTTGATTTGCGATTATACAGTTGTGAATATATTTCTGGTGATTTTAATCTTCATGATCATTCAGAATATAAATGGGTAGAAAAAGATAATTTATTAAATTATGATTTAGCACCTGCTGATATCCCACTCGCTAAATATGTTAAGGAGAAATAATTATGAGTACTTTAAGAGAGATTGTTTATAATTCAGTTATTGCTATTCATAGAAGAACTGGAAAAGAGTGGATTCCACTAAAAGAAATCTATGAGGAAGTCGACAAAAATAGAGATGTTGGTATAAATAATGGTGGTGCTTCAGTAAGAGCAGCATTAGAAACACATAGTGCATTATCAGAAGTATTTTCTGGAACAGAAGAATACATCCTAAAAGAAAAAGGATCAGGCCTATATAAGTCGATATATTATGATCAAATAAAATTTATAAAAAATATGAATATTGGTGATGTATTTACACGAGACCAATTAATGGCAGTTTTTAAAATAAGTGGTCAGTCAGGAATAATGAAAACTAATTCATTAAATTGTTTAGTATTAACAACATCAGAAGAAAACGGTGTATATTGTGATAGTACAGTTGAAAACGGTTTTATTACGTACACTGGAGAAGGATTAACTGGAGATCAAACTATCACAAAAAACAATAAAACAATTTATGAATCAAACGAAAATGATTTACCTATGTATTTATTTTCTAAAGATAATAATAAAAAATATATTTTTGAAGGACAAGTTAAACTATGTGCTGAACCATATCAAGTTATAGAAAAAGACATAGATGGAAATGATAGACTTGTATGGAAATTTCCTTTATCAATTGTATATCCAAATGATTATGATTTTGAAAAAAATGAAAATTTTAGCGAAATAGTTTATAAAATAACTGAAATCGAAAGTAAAATATATTCTGATATGATTGAGGAACAAAATGATTTGGAATATATTGAAGGCAAAATAAATATAAGAAAGTATAGGAAAACAGATAAAAAAATACAAAGAACTAAAAAGCCGGACTATATAGCTGAAGAAATCATAAAAACAAATCAGGGTATTATAAATGAGAAAGTTGTATATGAAAATGAAATTAGGCGTTTAATAGAAGAAAAAGCTCAAAAACAAGTTAGGAAAATGGAAGAATTTTTTAATAATAAAAAAGAGAATGAAGGATTTGATATTTTATCATTTGAATTAAATGAAAATGGTGAATATGTTGAAAAATATATTGAAGTCAAATCAACAAAGGGTAATGAAGGCACACCAATTGATATTACGTCTGATGAAATAGATTTTGCAAAAAAACATATAGACAATTATTATTTGTATAGGATAATTAATAGCGAAAGTAAAGACCGTTATCTAAAAATAGTAAAAGGTAAAGATCTATTCAATAATACGGATTATAATTTTGTTCCAACAAATTATAAAATATATTCAAATTAAAAGCCCAGAGAAAATTAATTCTGTGCTTTTTTATTTGATAGAAAAGTAATTCTTGTTGCAATAATAATAATAATAATAATAATAATAATAATTCTATGAAGATCATCAACTTCAATATAATTCTTTATGCCAATTAAATCGTTTTCTTTGATGTAATTATCTAATTCTTTTTGAAAGGCTTTTGAAATATTTATTCTGACAATTTGATGATTTTCTAATCCTTCAACTTTTAAGAGTAATTCTTCATTTTCAATACCCTTAAAGTATCCAGAAATAACAACACTATTAACTATATAATCCTCCTTTTTTAATAGTTGTTGTATTAATCACTTAATTATTGAGATAAGTCAAGTTATTTGTGATATAATATTAGTTAAATTTAAGGGGAATAATATGTATAAAGATATAGAAGAAATATATAAGAAAAAAAGTCCATATAACATTATTAAAAAAAGAACGTTTTGGATATATGTTGTATTTATATTGATTTCATTAATTTTCAATTTTTTAAGTAAAATAGTACCAATGATCTTAGTGTTTATAGTTATGCTATTAATCATGAAAATTGTAAGTGAAAAAGTATTAAATACAAAATTGCACTTTAACATAGGTAAAAGAAATAAAAATGAGATAACTTTACCATTAATTATAAGAAACGCTGAAAAAGAACTATTTAATGATTATTCTATAAAAAATAATCTATATAATGAAAAATCACTTTTATGCATAATTGATCACTATAGGAATATGATTAAAACTAAAATAGTTGGAGGTAATTTGTTAGCTATATTATCAATAGCTATTCCAGCAATACTTTCATTTTATACTAAAGATGGTTTTGATTTTAATGGTTTGGCTATTGCACTACCATATCTAATAAGTTTTAGTATCGTAATAATAATGCTATACTTTTCATATAGTAAATTTATAGAAGCAAAGAAATTTTTAAAAGGTGAAGATGGTATGATTGAAAGATTAGAAGAAATATTTAGTGAATTATATATTGAATGTATTAATACAAATATTGTAGAAAAAAAGAAAAAATCTAAAAAACAAGTTAAGAAAAAAACAAAGGCATCAAAAAAGTAATTGATGTCTTTTTTAGGTACAATTTAGGTACAAAAATACTAAAAAACCACGGTAAATGACGGTTTATGCCAATATAAAAATGCCCATATTTAAAGGGTTTAACACAATTTGGTCTCTTCTAACTGAAGAGAGCAGGCTCCACTTTTTTATTTTACAAAGGTTTTATTAAATTAAAAAATGATTTTATGGATATAATACTGCTATATAAGAATTTTTTTGTTATAATGTTATAAGTGGAGGTGCAAAATGTCTGAAAGAGAATTAGATTCAAGTATAAATGATTATATTGAGACAGAAACACCTGTTAATTATATAAAACAATTAGAGTGGGATATGGCTATTGGACTTCAAGAAGTTGATAACCTAAAACCATCTAAGTATTTAGAAAAATTGTTACAAAAAAATGTAACAGGTGAAAAAACTATTTATGAGGTAGAATATGAATTAAAACAATATTATATTGATAAAGAAAAAAGTAATGAAATTAATCATGATGAGTTAGAATGTGATCTAGTATCTACTAGAATAGTTCAATTACTAGAAGAAGATAATTTTGAACTATCAGTAGATTATATAAAATATATTCATAAATATTTGTTTAAAGACGTTTATGAATTTGCAGGTGAATTTAGAAAAGTTAATTTTTCTAAGCATGAAAGAATTTTAAACAACGATTCAGTTGCCTATGGTGATCATAAATTATTAGAACAATCACTAGATTATGATATATCATTAGAAAAAAACAAAAATTATAATGAAATGAATATGGTTGATGTAATTAATAATATAACTAACTTTTCTTCTAACATTTGGCAAATACATCCTTTTAGAGAAGGCAATACTAGAACTACAGCATTATTTATAGAAAAGTATTTAATATCACTAGGGTATGATGTAGATAATACTATGTTTAAAGAAAAATCAGTTTATTATAGAAATGCATTAGTACGAAGTAATTATTTTAATGATTATTTAAATATAAAACAAAATAATATCTTTTTAATTAAATTCTACGAAAATCTATTATTAGGTAAAAAAAATAATTTACATTCAATAGATTTGGTTATTGAAGAATTATTTTAGTAAATAAGAGCACTAGAATAATAGTGCTTTTTAATTGCTTAAAATTTTTTTTATTTTTTCTAAAATATTTTGTTATAATAATTAGCAAGTTAAAATTATTGGGAGGAAAAATGAATAACATTCAAGAAATATATATAAATTTAGATGATTCAGGAAAACTTACGACAAAAGAACAAATATGTGTTTATGGAGGATTATTATTTTTAAGTAAAAAAGAAAAAGATAAATTTATAACTCAATATAAAAGTATAATTAATAATATTAAATGTGGATATTGTCAAATTTGTAATAACAATTGTCCAGAAATAAAAAATACCAATATTCATAAAAATGATAAGCGAAGACTTATGAACTACATTAAAAAATATTATGTCGTAGCTTTAGTAATAAAAAATAAAGAAGTTTATAGTCATATAACAGAAAGTAAAGCAGCAAAAGGTAGATTTATTGACTATTCCATAAGAAGAATGATAAAAGAAATAATTAAAAGCTTAATAAAATGTAATAGCATCGATCCTTATAAGCCAATTAGATTAATAATAAATATTGATCAGCAAAGTACAAAAAGTAATGGTTATTATAATTTACATGATGGTTTAGTTGAAGAATTAAAATATGGTATTTCTAACTATAATTATTTAGCAAGAATAAATCCAATAGTATTTTCAGATTTAGAAGTTAAAATATCTTATCAAGATTCTGGAAAAAGTTATGTAGTTCAAGCTGCCGATTTATTAGCTGGAACAATAAGGAAAAAAGCAATAGATAACGAAAATCAAATTTATGAATCACTAACTAAATTTGTTGATTTTAAAATAATTCTTCCTTAACGAAAAAAAGTCACAGAAGTGACTTTTCCCCAGCTAAGGCGACGTACAATACAGCACGCTTAATTTAAAAATCGGCTCCTAGCTATCGACCTGACAAGATTTCTCTCCGGTAACACAATAATACTATATCAAACTATAAAAGTCAATATCGTGTATTACTGTCAATATTATTATATACTGGATTATTAAAAATATACTAAATTAAGATATTTTTTTACATCTTACTGTAACTCTACTCAAATTATTAAATGTACAAGTATAAAGAGTTAAATCAAATTCACTGTTTAACATCTTATTTATTTCATTTTGCTTAATTTCTTCGATTAATACGACTTCATACATATAGGTATTATTATTAATATCAGTAAAAATTACTTTATCTCCAGTTTTTAACTGATATAAATATTTAAATTGACTTTTGTAGGCATGACCACATATTATCATATTTTTATTTACAGAACCATAATAAAGAGAAGGTGATATTTTTAAAGATTCCTCAGTATAATTAGCAGTGATAGGTAAGTTAATATCTAAAGAAGGAATAACTAGATATCCTATGTAATTAAAACCATTTATATTTAAAACTTTTTCTTCAGTATTTTTTTCATTTATGTCTTTGAAAATGGTATTCATTACCAAAGCGCTTTTTTTAGATGAGTTTATGTCTTCAAGTTCTAAATAACATAGCAGAGAAAAAGCTAAACCAATAAACAATAAACCAAGTATTAAAAATATTTTAGTTATTTTTTTCATTTTTATCTCTTTTGTAACATACTACACTTAAAAGTAAAAATATAGTTCCTAAAGCAGCTAATATACTCACAAGCCATAAAGGTTGACCAGTATTTACGAGGGTAGTTGTATTTGTAACTATGAATGTTGTATCTTGTTTATCATAATTTACAGTATATCCTCTAGGTATATTTATTTCTTTTACATAATATTTATCGCTCTTAGCTAAATTATTCCAAGTATAACTCCAATTATTTTTCTTACTTAAAAAAACAGTATCAATAAGCTCACTACCATTATATAATTCAATAGTTACTTCTTCTGGAACTTTTAATGTTGTTGTATCGTTGCTATTATTGGTATTCCATACTTTTTTAACGGTTACATTCATAACTCTAATTATATCTGTTTTAGGTTTAGCTTTAATATTATAAGTCCATGCATCATCAATAACTTGAGGAAGAAAAACCAAGAAAGAATCAAATTCAATAAAATCTTCAGCTTTTTTAGTTTGTTTAACCAAATATATCCCTAGCTTTAAATTATCAAATAATACTAAACCGTTTTTGTTAGTAACTTTAGTTATTTTTTCAGCTTTTTCAAGATTGCATTCGTTTATGTTGGAAATTATCGTTTCATCTTGTAAATTAGCAATTGAAATATCACAATCTTGTAATTCATCAACTAATTCATATTTTAAGTTGTGATTTTCTTCAGTTGCTATTGCAATTTTATAAATTGTTATTTCAGCATTAGCAACACTTACTTGCTCTTGATTACTTTTTAAAGTTATTTCCATAGATCCTTTTTTAGTAAAATCTAAACTGTTATTAGAAATTGCTAAAACATTTCCTTTAAAAAGTCCAAAGCATAATAAGCATAAAATATAAAAACTAATTTTTTTCATAATACCTCCTTAATCTCTACCATTTGGATAAAGATATATATCATATTTTTTTAAATCAATTTTTTTCACGGGTTTTATAATAAGAATGATTATCAGAATTAAAACAACTGGGGCAGCTATTATTGGTATTGCAATAAGTTTATTTATTTTAAATCCTTCCGTTGTTACAAATCTTTTTTGATTTATAGTTTTAATTCTTTTCCCGCGAACAAGTAATCTTTTTGTATTAATACCATAAGGTGTACATGTCAGTAATGTTACATAATCTTCATTTTTATCAATTTTTAAATTTTTAATATTATTTGGTTTAACCACAGTTATCTTATCTACTTGATACGTTAAAGTTTCATCTAATACGTTAATTATAAATGTATCACCAATTTCCAATTTATCTAAATCAGAAAAAAGCTTTGAAGAAGGCAATCCACGATGAGCAGATAAAACTGCATGTGTTCCAGTTCCTCCAATAGGTAAAGATGAACCTTCTAAGTGCCCTGTAAAAGAGGTAAGAACGTTATCACTAGTAGTGTGATAAATTGGTAATTCAACTTTTATTTTATCAATAGACAAATAACCAATCATACCTTTATCATTAATATTTAATAATTTATTGTATCCTTTTATAGTGTCATAATTATATAAAGGTTCTTTAATTTCAGCTAATTTTTTATTATATGCTATCGCCTCATCTTTCATTTGCTTAAAATCTTTTGTATCCATTTTTTTAATTATATTTTCATAATTATATATTGTTTTAGATTGATTCTTTTCATTATAATAATTACTTAAAGTAGGGTAAAAAAGTGTCAAAAGCCCTATGAAAAAAAATAATACCATTATAATTGTAGTTTTATGCTTTTTCATAATGCTTTTACCTCCTTTTTTAAAGAAAATATTTATCTAGGAAAAGAATTTTCTTTTCCTAGATAGATTAATAGCTGACTTTTTAGATATTTTCTTTATAAACTCTTAACTTAGTAACAAGTAATAATCCAAATCCTAATACAAGTAAAGAACCTATAGTAATTAATAATGTAGTTCCCATTCCACCTGTTTCAGGAAGTTCAGAACCAGTGTAGTTTATAACATTTACGTTTGCTCTTGCAAATGATTCGTTATTTATTTTTGTTGCTACCGTAAATTCAATTGGACTTGTAAGTTTATTATATCCAACCGGACTTACAACTTCTTCTAATTTATAAGAACCGGCATCTAATCCATTTATTGTTGCATGACCAACTTTAATAGTAGTTCCTGTTTCTCCTTGAATAGCAACACGATAAATATTATTTTCTTCATCTACTAAAACTACTTTTATTTCATTTCCATCTACATCTAATAAAATAAATTCTGCTCCAGTTAGTTCTTCATTTTCTTTATTAGTTTTCTTTAAATCAAAAGCATAAGTATAAGTAGTAGTTTCATGCTTATCTGTTGTTTGCTTATTTCCATATTCTAAATATGTTTCATTTTTATTTCCATTTCCTTCCACAACAGCATTTTCATTTAATGTTGCACTATAGTACACATCTATTTTTGTACTATTTGGAAGTTTAGCAATAAATTCATTTTTAAATGAAATTTTAAAAGTATAATTAGCATTTGAAGTAGTATCTAATGTATAATTATCTGTTGAAACTACATTATTACCAATTTTAACAACTATAGATTCACTATTTAGTGTTAATCCAGCGTCCATTTTATCATATAAAACATAGTTATCATATCCAGCTCCAGTAATAACTGTTGCTTTAAATTCTACAGCATCTCCGATGCTTGCATCATTAAGGTTACCATAATTACCTGTTGAATTTTCTTTAACAACTTTATCAACATCTGGAACAATTGTATTCTTTTCATTAATTGTTGCATTTGGTTTAGTAGTTGTTAGATTACATAAAGCTCCTAAACTTGATTCTACAAGATAGTAGCCTAAATCTAAATTGTCAAAAACAACTGTTGTTGCATTTGCTTTTTTAGATTTTGTGTAGCTAATGTTATTATCTTTAGCATATTTTAATGCTTCTTCAGAAAAATCTTTAGCAGAAGCCCCAGTTTTCCAAGTATAAAATACTTTATTACTATTTTCACCAGATTGAGCTACTAAATACTTTCCTCCAGCATTAGCATCTTCAATAAAACTTTTCCATTCTGCTGCAGCTCTATAAATGTAATTTCCATTTTCAGCATCATAAGTTTCTAGATCTAAAACCTTATAGATTGAATATGTTTCATCAACTATTGTTTTATTGATTGTTATTGACCCCTTTACTTCTTCAGCATTTACTGTTAAAGGCATTAATTGCATAAAAGACATAACAAATAATACTATAACACTAAATATTTTTTTGATGTTTTTCATTTTTCCTTTCCTTTCCCCCATTAATGTTTTTTGTCAGCTTTTTTAAAAACATTAATTAATATATAAATAACAGGTGCGCTCACCAAAAGTGAACCTATTATTATCAAAAATAACATCCCACTGCTACCAGTAGCAGGTAAAATATAACCAGATGAATTTATAAATGTAAACATTACATCATCGGTTAAGTTATAACTTTTTATATTTTTATCATTAAACTCTTGTAAACTTTCATTATTTATTCTATATTGAACTATAAACCCATCGGTAGATAATTCTTTAACACTATAATTTAAATTATAGGGTAATTTTTTAATAATTATTTTTTCATTATGTTTTAATTTTATTTTGGCAATTCCATTTTCAAAAACAATTTCTTCATTGGTCACTTTATTGTTTTTTTCAATTTTGACTTCGTATTTTCCGTTTAATTTCTCCCCATTATATGAGGCTGTAATTTCAAAATCAAAATCTTTATTGCTTTGCACTCCTTTAACTATTTTTTTGATAGTTAAATTTCTAGTCTTAATATTATTAATAATTGTTTTTCCTTGAATATCAGAACTTACTTTTCCGTAAGAGACCACTACATCATATTCATCATTCATTAAAATGTAATCGTTATTTGTTTTTACTTCGGATAATTTATATAAGTGTCCAGAAGGAATTTTATCAAATGATACAGTTCCATTTACACTTTTACTTTCTAAATAGTAATTACTATCTATATGCTTTTTTTCATTCAAACATGGGCAATTATCATCATGCTTTAATCTAAAAACAACATCATCTAAAGGTTTATTATCAAAACCTGATATTTTATTAAATGTTAAACTTCCAAAATAACCAACAACACTTGGAACAGGAAAAGTTAATTTTTTTAATTCTAGTTCTTTATTTGTTTCTTTAACTACATAAGATAAAGTAGTTGCTCCATTCGTAGCATATTCTAAAGAAGAATCAAAATCTTTATTTTCATTTTTTAATCTTACACGGTATTTAAGTTCATAAGTATATTCTTTAACATTTTTTCCATTACTTTCATATTCTCTTGTAGCAACTGGATTAGACTTTTTTAAATTCCAATTAATACTGTCATTTTTAAAAACTGCTGTATTACTAGAATTATTTTCTCCAGTTGTCACACTGTCGCTTAATAAACTTTTATCATCATTGTATATACCTACAAATTCAATATTTTTTATTTGTGGGTTTACATTCATTGGATCATCCGCTACCCAAGATGCTTCAGATATTTTTTTTAAATCATGTAAAATTGTATCATAAGCTTTTTTTAATTCATCTGGATTATCAGATGTAAAGTATTGATTGGACCCTATATAATCTTTTAACCAAGTACCATAGTAACTAGTATCATCATAATATTTTTTTAGTTCTCCAGATGCTTTTGCATCTTTTGACGATTTTGGAACTCCTGGAAGAACAGCATAATATCTTCCATAACTTTTAAAATTTTGTTCTTCTTTTTTAGTATCCACTGTGTAATCATAACCATTATATTGTAAATGCCATAATGAATATTGATTTTTAATACTTATTCCTACAGTATATATTGTTATACCTGATTTTTTCATTTTTTGAGCCATATTTTCTGCTCTTATAGCACCTTTATCACTATAATTTGTTCCAATTACAGCTACATTTTTTTCGTGATTATAGAATTTATTATTAGTTTCACTAGAGTAGGGATTATATCCTTCATATCCACCAGTTTTAGTACTATATGTTGTTGGTAAACCATCAGTTAAAAATATTATATATTTGTTTTTAGCATTAGAACTAGCTAGCATGTCATTTGCTCTAGATAAACCAGCTTCCATATTTGTCCATGCATAAGCCTTTCTTGAATCAGGTTTGATTTTGGAAACTAAACTTTGTAAATTAGAATTTTGACTTAAAGTTTTACATTCTTGTAGTCCAAAAACTTCATAAGAGCTTCGATTAAATGTTACGTAACCAATTTCTCTTTTAGCACTAGAATTTTTAGAAAATTCATAAAAACTTTTTATAAAATATTTTCCATAATCTTGTGCTGCTTTAAATCTAGAAATACCACTATCACCATACTCATAAGTCATAGTATTAGAAATATCCATTACAATAATAACAGCTAAATCCTGCTCATCAGCAAGCTCTTGAGTCTTTACCTTTAAAGTAATATCAAAATAATTTTCTAAGTTACTTTCTTCAATTGTTTTAGAAATGCTAACGCCATCCCCTGATGCACTACCTCCAAAATTTGTTACTTGATTTTGATCTTTTTCAAGTTCATAAGCTAAAACGTTATTAAAAGGATAAATAATAATTGCTACTGCTAATAACAAACTTATAATTTTTTTTAATAAATCCATAAAACCTCCTGAAATAACCCCTAAATAAACTTTATCTTATTAAAAGGCCAAATACGTAAAACTACTTTGCCAATTATATTTTCTTCTTTTATACATCCTATTTCATTTATGCGTGAATCATTCATATTTTCTCTTTCATCACTTAAAACAAAATAACTTTCATTTTGTACTTGGATTGGAAATTCTATACTCACATCTCCTTTTAAAGGATTAGTAACATAACTTTCTTCTATTTTATTGCCATTTACATATACATTACCATCAACATCAATATTTACCCAATCCCCTTGGACAGCGATTACTCTTTTTATTAATATTTTATTTCCATAATAAAATGCTATAATATCTTTTGGCTTAATATGCTTAGTTTTAATTGTTAAAACAGTTTCCTCATCATTTAATATAGGTTTCATCGCTGAATCAGTAATTTCAATAATAGGCATAAATAATGTTGTAATTATTGATGCTACTGCTACTATCGTAAGTAAAATAAATAAAGTGTTTTTTAGTAAGTTGGAAAAAATATTTTTATGCTTTTCCTTATATAATTCTTGTTTTATTAAATCAACAGATAAATCATTATAATTTATATCTTTTTTCTTTCTAAAAATATTTTTCATGAATCATTTTTCCTTTTAACTTTTTTCTTGTTTTTAGAAGCCGGTGCTATTTTAACAATAACTTTTTTAGTTTGAATATTTTTATTCTTTTTAGCATCACTTATCATTGATTCACATTTTTTTTCAGTCTCTTGTTCTAGTTTTTCACATTTAATTTTTATATTATCAAAGTACTGATCAATAGCCTTCTGAGCATTTTTAAATAGATCATTTAATTTTAAAGAAGCTTCAGCTATAGAACCAGACTCAGAGATTAAAATTTCTTTTTGATTAAGTTGGGATTTTAAAGTATTTATTTCATTTTCAAGTTCTTTTATTCTTTCTGCTTGTGCAAGCATAAGCTCTAAAAGATCTTTACGTTTAATTTTAGCTAAATCTAAGTTTTTCTTTTTCATAAATTTAAGTCTCCTACAATGTTAAATATATGCGTCCCCTTAATATTACTTTCCTTTTCTTTTAATCATAACTTTCGTTAGTTCTATATAATAAAGACTTTTAAAAATATTGTCAAGTATTGGCAAATTATTTTGTAAAAATTATTAATTTGACGTTTTTAATATTTTGTATTAAAATATCTACCTAAATGGGGGAAGATTTATGATATTTGTAAATAGATATAATATTTTAAAATACTTAGAAAGTAACAGAAATATAAAAGAAAAAGAAAAAGTAATAAAATACAAAAAGAATGTATTACTTAATATATTTGAAAGATTAGATGCTGAAGAACTTATGTATTATTTTTTGGACTCAAACATACCTCAATCAGCAAAAAAAATAATAGCGGAAGCAATAGATGAGTTTCGTTATATAGAAAAAGCTAAAGTTACTACTATAAATAGATATTTTAAATCACGAAATGTTTTTGATATAAATTTACTTTTTTTAGACTATTATCCTAAAGAGTTTAAAAAAATTATTATAGAAAGAAATTTCAAAGATCCAGCAGCAGAAATCATAAATGGTAATGATATTGAATTAAAGAAAGTAATTATAGATACATTTTTAAGTGGTTATGAACTATCTAATCTTTTAGAAAATAGTCATCTTGATCCAGAAATAGCAAATTATATAATAGATGGTTTAGACAGTCCTGAAATGATTAAACTTTTTTTATCAAGCTATGGCTTAAAAGAAGATATTAAAGATAGAATAATAGTTTTAAAAATTAATAAAGATAACATAAAAGATATTCTAGATTCAGTTATTCTACCAGAAGAAGTAAGAACTAGAATATGTCATTTAAAAGAAGACTGCATAAATGATTATATTTTATCAGAAAATATGGAAAATTTAATAAAGAATACGTTTTCATGCTTTTATAGTTCTGAAATAGCAATTAGAATATTAAAGTTAAGAAAAGTAGAATTTGAAAATTATGCTAGGAATACTAAAGCAAATAACTTTATTAATATGTTAAAATGGTGCAAAGATCAAGAGATTATGGACTTTTTAATTAAAGACTGTGAAAATAAATTCTGGGAATCTATGAAAAAGCTTACTTATTACCAAGTACTAGGTATTTTAAGTAGTGAATTTATACCTTTGGATATAAAAGGTTATATTATTAAAATAAAGGGTAAAGAAATAGAAAAGGCAATTAATGATTTAACTTTTTCAGAGATAAAACTTTATCATTTAAGAAATAAAAACTTTTATCCAATCGAAATTCAACAGCAAATAATTGATACTCACATTTTAAAAATAACAGATTTTATAATGAATTTATCAGAAGAAAACATTGTACAAACACTAGGTTATGTTTCCTTTTGTCCTTTATTTAAAAGACTAATAATCAAACTTAGATTAAATGACGAAAATATAATACCTATTTTAAATGTTATTAAAGAAGATGTATTTCCAATTATTATTGAAGAAAAAAAAGAAGTTTTTGATTTATTTTTTGAGAAATTGTCTGTTAAAGAAATTTTAGAATTAAGTGAAATAAAAAATGAAAAAGTAAGGAATTTAATCATAGACAATAATTATGATTTACTTGTTAAAAGGTTAAAGAATTTGTCTATGGAAGAAAAATATGCTTGTTTAAATAATCCCAAAAGTAATATAACGATAAAAAAATTACTTTTAAATAATTTAAATGTTAAAGAAGATAATATAGATAATATTCTAGAATTAATAATGGATAATGATAGTAAAAGTATAATAGATAATTATGATAAAATAGAAGAAATATTTAAGAAAGCTAATATAAATACTCAAATGTTTATACAGTATGGAAGTGGAAGTATAACTCATAGAAATTGGCTAGAGGAATTAATTAAAATAATTGAAAATAATAAAGAAGAAAGCTTTGTCATTGTTTTAAATTATTTGATTGATAATTTCTATGCAGATGAATTTAACAAAGAAAATATTACTCAAGAAATATCCAATTGTTTAGAAATAATAACAAATTTTATGAGTCTTCAAAAATTATTAGAAAACATTGCTTTTTCAAATGCTTTTTTAACTCAAAAAGATAAAGAAAACTTAAAATATTTATTTAAAATAGATAATCCAGAAAAAAGTAAACTTGATAAGCTTGATCAAATAGATCTATTTAGAGAAAAACTTTTAAAAGATTTTGAAAATATAATTTTAAGTAGTAATTCAATTGATGAATTAAAAAAAGTTTTTCAGGAATTAATTTTTAATAACGCTGATATAACATTAAAAAATATTGGAGGTACCGAAGGACTTTTAGCCTTAAAGTTAAGTGATAAAAATTCTCCAGAAATATGCTTATTTATAGATGAATTAATAAGTTATGCTAAAACAATTGAACTTGTAGAAAATTCTAATGATCTTGAAAGCCTTAGAAAAATTTCTAAATATTTTATAATAGATAATAAAAAGAATCTTTTGTATATCCAAGATGCTTTTAGTAGCTTTAATAAAAAAGTATTAGAGTTGTATGAACTTGACGTAAAATTTAATCTTACTAATCTTTCTAAGAGTAAACATATTCCAGGAGTTTTAAACAAAGAATATTCTAAAAAGTTAGGGGGAGAAGTATACGATTTTAGAGATAAAAATTATGTTTTATTAGCTCATGTAATAAATAAAAATGAAAACATTAAAGATATAATTGAAGGAAAAGCAACTAGTAAAAGTAATTTTATTTCTACAAGTGCAATTAGTTATTTAGGTCAAAAATATTATTTTGATAGTTCCAATATGATTATTGTATATGATGAAGTTCCAACAGGAAATTATATTTGTAGTTCAATTGAAAATATGGGGACAAATAAAAAAGTATCAACAAATTCATTAGATGTTAAAGACATAAAAAGAAGTCAAAGAGGAATTTTAGAAACTAGTGCAGTACTTCGCCGAAATTCTGAAGTACTTCTATACCGTGAAGGCCTAAAACCAAGTGGAATAGGCTTACCTGGAGGAAGAATGCCAACAGGTGAAGAAAATTATTTGCATAGGGCATACAATTTATCATTTATCTTAACCCAAAATACAAAAGCAACTATTGAAAATGTCAAAAAAGTATTACCTACTAACGAAGTTAAAATAAGCAAAGATAAATCTATAAAATTAGAAAAAGTTGTAAATTTATTAAATAAATGTTTAATTCCAAGTCACAAAAATAAAGAATATACAGGAAGAGTATTAGCATTAATTGCAGATTCTCATTCAATGTATGAACCAACTTTAGCAGTTTTAGAAGATATCCGAAAAAAAGGAATTCAAGAAATTTATTCTTTAGGTGATAACATAGGCTTAGGACCAAATCCTCAAGAAGTTTTGAATATTTTAAGAGATTATAATGTTTTTTCTATTGCTGGTAATAGTGAGTACTATACTACTTTAGGAACAGAACCATTTTCTTACTTCGATGTTTCAAAAAATGAAAACCAAGAATGGACATATAATAAATTAAATAATGATAGTATAAATTATTTAAAAAAGATGCCTTCTTCAATTGATTTAAAAATTGGAGATAAATTAGTTGGACTTTGTCATTTTGCTAATGATGTTCGCTGGGATTATGTAAAAAACAGTACATGGTCATATCAAAATAATTTTGAAAAAGGAGTCTCTAGTAAACAATTTTTATATACAAATAGCCAAGAAGCTAAAGAAGAAATCAGTAAATATGCCAACATTAAGGATAATAAATATAAAGGCTATTTGGACGCTTTAAAAAATCCAATTTTTAATGGTAAAGAAATTTTAAATTATGATTCAATATTTGAAGGTCATGTACACTTTGAATATGATGACTTTTTAGAAAAAACAAATATTAAAACTTTAAGAGCATTAGGCATTGGAGCAACAGATAAATTAGAAAAAAATACAGCTTGTTACTATATTTTAAAGGAAAAAAATGATGGAAGTTTTGACATTGAAAGAGTTTTAGTAGGCTTTAATAGAAATAATTTATTAGCTAAAGTAGTTTCTAGTGATATACCCAATAAAGGTCAAGTTTTAAAATATTTAAAATAATTTAACTGAGATATTTATCGCCCTGATAGATATCTCTTTTTACCATTTCTTTATCAATATCATTTAAAACCTGAAATTTTTTTATAAGCCATTTTGGGGCAATTAAATTAGCGGTATCAGGATCCCCAGTTATACGCATAACAACAATGTCGGGATTTAGTAATTCAAGCTGTGAGCAAACAATGTCAACGTACTTTTCTCTAGATAAAACAGGGAATTTTTTATCTAAATATATTTTGGCAAGGGGAGTATCTTTTGCTATATAAAGCATGTGAATTTTAATGCCATCAATATTTAAAGAATTCAAATATTTAACTGTGTTTAACATATTATCTTTTGTTTCATAAGGAAGTCCATTGATAATGTGAGCAACTACAAAAATACCATTTTCCTTTAATTTCTTAACCATATTTGTAAAAGAATCACGATCATGTCCTCGGTTAATAAAATTTAAAGTATTATTGTTACTACTTTGAAGACCAAGTTCTACCATTAAAAAGGTTTGCTTATTTAACTCTTTTAAATAATTAAGCCATTCATCGTTAATAGCATCTGGTCTTGTAGCAATAGAAATTCCTACTACTTTGGGATTAGAAAGTAATTTATCAATATAAGATTTAACTATTTTATAGTCTCCATAAGTATTAGTTCCTGATTGAAAATAGGGAATATATAAACCATCAGGCCATTTATTTTCCATTATTTTAACGCCATTTTCAAATTGATCTATTATATCCAAAGAACCATCGCTAATATTGGCAACGGATTTATTTAAACAAAATATACATCCACCTTTTAGTTGATTGGGACAAGTACTTTTTATATCTAAAGGAACTTTAAATGTTTTTTTACCAAATTTCTTTTTAAAAAAATAATTCAAAGTTGTATATCTTTTATTATCTAAAGTATTTTTAAACATATTTCCACCTCGTAGTTATTCTAACATGATAAGTATCAAAATTAAAGTTGTCATGATTTTAAAATAATGTTATAATTATATTACTGCTGGAATAGCTCAGTTGGTAGAGCAATGCCCTCGTAACGCATAGGTCGTAGGTTCAAGTCCCACTTCCAGCACCATAATGAATTAAACATCGATATTTCGATGATAGTTAAGCAATTTCAAATGAAATTGCTTTTTTAAAATCAACATTTTTATACTTAAATGTGGTTTAATATAGCACCTTTACTTGTTAAAATTTATATGTATTTGAAAGGAAAAGTTGTTAAAAATGAATACAGATAAAATTTATGCAGAGCATATTGTAAATGAATACTCTACAAAGAAAGAATCAAAGGATATAACATTAAAAAACTAGATAGAAAAGCTAAAAAACTAAAATTAAAATAAAGAATTATTTACAAAAAAAATATAGTGTGATACACTATGGAGCTAAAGAGGTGAATTTATGGTTAATTTTTATATTAAAGGAATGTCAACAACTGAAGAAGAGCAAAAACAAATTATTAGTAATTTCAAAGAACAAGATATAGATGTTATTCCAATTATTAATGATTATACAAATTATTCTATTAATACAATTATTCCGTATATTGAAAAGTTCATAAATGAAAGTAATCCAAATAATGAAAAAATAAATTTAATTTGTCATTCTATGGGATGTAATTTTGGATATTTAATTGACAAAAACACACACATCAACATTGATAAAATAGTATACGTTTCTCCAGAATTTGTTGGTACAACATCAAAAGATAAAAAAGAAATATCAAAGCGATATAATGGGATTAATTATAATACTTCTGTTGCTACAAAACCAAATTTGCATAATATAATCTTATATTATAAATCATTAAAAAAAATCATAAAATCTAAAAATAATTTAATATCAATTAATAATGATCATTCATTAATTGTATATTCAAATGGTGATGTATTTGTAAATCAAAATTGGATTAATTCTGATTTGAACTATTTAGCTAATATTGTTGAAATTGAATCAAATTCTCATAATCCTTTACTAACAAACATGGAAACTTATGAAGAAATATCAAAATTTATAAAAAATACTTTAAAAAAAATAAAATAGGGCCTTTTAAAAGTCCTATTTTATAAATTTAATGATATTTTTATATAAATTAATAGTGCTAAACGAAAATTATATAAATGGTATAATGGCAATAATTAAAGAGTAGACTATAAATGATTGTTCTGATAAAATTGAGAATGTAATTGAAATTATTATGACCTGCATAAAAATTTAATGTATGTTATATTTACCTTGGGGGAGTTTTAAAATGAAAATAATATACGATAAATTAAATTTTTATTTAAATGATATATGCAAACATCTTGAAAAAGAAAATAGCTTTTTATTAGAAAATATTGACCTTATTTGTCAAATAAACGATATATTCTTAATGTTTATAGATAAATACGACTTAAATTTAAATATAATTCAAAATAATTTAACTTTTCAAAATGTATTTGATATTTCTAGAGAAATAATTAAAAATATTGATATTGACTATTTAAAAAAATTTGATAATTTAATTAATAGTGGAGAACTAGATTTTAGTTATGAAAAATCTTATGAAGACTCGGTTTGTATAAGTTGGTATAAAAATGGATACGTTGAAAAGCAAATAATAAATATTAATAGAGAATTTAATTATAATGATGTTAAACTTTTAATTCATGAATTTATTCATTATACTAATGCCAATCAAAATACCATTAATAGAAATTATTTTTCAGAATTTTTGTCAATATATTTTGAAAACTATGCAGTTAATTATTTATTAAATAATAATATAAATAAAAATGAGATAGATTATCTAGAGAGAATTCGAAGTACTAAAAGACATTCTTACATATTTTTTCAATATGAAATAATTTTACTTACTTATATAAAATTTGGAAATATTAGTAATACTTCGTTTAAGTTATTAAAAAATTATTTTTTAATTATGAAAAAAGAACATTTTGACAAAGAATGCTTAAAATTATATAAAAATTTAAGAATTATCGAAAAAAATAATATAAATGTTTTAAACAAAAATCCAGAATGCCTTGGGGCAATATTAAGTGACAGTTTTTTAGCTTATAACTACAAATATATCTTAGGTACTTTATTAGCAATCTATGCGAAAAAATATTCTGAATTATCTGATGTAGTTTATTTAAACAATCATATAAATGAGTTTGACGATAAAACAGTTTCAGATATTTGTCAAAATCTTAATATTGATATAAGTTCCAAAGAATTTATTTCTAATTTAATGGATGCAGTATCTGAATATTTAGAAGGCTTTACAAAAAAATTTGTCATATACAGCTATAAAAGAGTTAAGACTTGACAAATTATAAAAAAGTGTTAAAATAACCAGTACTTAAGGGGGATATTATGGAAAAATTTAAAAACACAATATTAATTAAAAAAAATGGTATAACAAATGAATTTGAAAAAACTAAAGAATTAAAAATGGATTTATCAAATGTTGGAAGAAAGCATGTTTGTTGGCAAAGCTGTCCTTATGAAAAGACAAAAACGTGCCCAAAAGTAAAAGATGAAAAAAAGGCTAATATTTATGATTATGACTTTATTACAGATGGTTATCAAATATTTGATAAAGAAGGAAATTTATCTATATTTGTTGTAACAGACTGTGAAAGAGCTCTTCGTGATGAAAAAAAGCCTGCAAAAAAGAAGAAAAATTCATTGTTACTTGCTAGAGAATTATTATTATCTTATTATGGTATTAATAATGTTGAAGAATTAGATAATTTTAATGATCTTGGAGAAATTAAAGAATATAACGAACCAAGAAAAAATAAATAGTTTCACAAAAAGTGAAATTATTTTTTAATACAAATTGACACAAATGACACATTGTGATATAATTTTTTAGTAAACTTATACGGAGGGAAAATGGCAAAGTTATTTGTAACAATTAGAATTTGGGAAGAAACTAAACAAAAATTAGAGAAAATACGATTAGATTTAATAAGTAAAGAAAAAAGAATGGTTTCAATTGCGGAGACAATTGAAATACTAATTAAAAACTATATGACTAAATGAGGTGAAAAAAATGCGTGTATATGGAATGAATGTTTTAAAAGAATTAGATAATAAAAAAATTAAAAAAGTGTATACATCACGTAAGGAAGTATGTAAATATTGTCTAGATAACAAAATAAGATATGAATTTGTCGACAATCACTTACTTAATAAGATGTGTAAAGAAAATCATCAAGGTGTTATAATTGAGGCCTTTGATTATGATTATTACACTTTAAAAGATCTAGAAGGAGATTTAGTTCTTATTCTAGACCACTTAGAGGATCCACACAATTTTGGAGCCATAATAAGAACATGTGCAGCTGTTGGAATAAAATCTATTATTATTCCCAAAGATCGTAGCGTTGGTGTAACAGATGTAGTAGTTAAAACAAGTGTTGGAACAATAAATTTTGTTAAGATTATTATGGTAAATAATTTAGTAACAGCAATAAAAGAATTGCAAAAGCAAAACTACTTTATTTATTCAGCTTCAATGGAAGGAAAAGATTTTAGAAAAGTCGATTACAGTGAAAAAAGAGCCATTGTAATTGGTAATGAAGGATCAGGGGTAAGTAGATTAGTTAAAGAAAATAGTGATGAGCTTATAAGTATTCCTATGAACTCAAATGTTGAAAGTTTAAACGCTTCTGTAGCGGCAAGCATTTTAATATATTTTATTGGCAGTCATGAATAGCATTAGTGACGATGAACTAATAATGCTTTGTTATGAAAATAATGAAGAAGCAAGATTACTTTTATATAAAAAATATCAGAAAGTTATCTATTCGTATTTAAGAAAATATAAGTATTGGTTATTAAAATTAAATATAGACAAAAATGACTTATATAATCAATGTCTAGGTGAATTAGAAAAGGCTATTAATAGTTATTCTCTAACAAGTGAAGTATCGTTTTTTTACTATGCAAACTTAATAATATCAAGAAAAATTAAAAAGGAATTAGTTAATAAAAGTAAAAGGAAAATGGATCAAAAAAATGTATTATCCCTAGATTATATTTATCAAGATACTAATAAAACAATTGAAGATTATCTAATAAATAATAATTTAAATCCATTTAATATTATAATTGAAAAAGAAAGTTATAATAAATTGTTAAATGAAGTGAATAAAATTTTAACTGAAAAAGAATTGAAGATAATTTATTGGAAAATGCAAGGATATACTTATGTAGAAATTGCAAATGTCTTGCAAGAAAATTATAAAAAGATTTATTTATGCGTAGAAAAAATAAGAAGAAAAATTAAAAAAATTTACACCAATTCACTTGCTTTTTAATAGGCTCTATGCTATATTATAAACAAGCACGAAAGTGTTTTTTTAAATGGAGGTTTTTATTTAATGGCTAAAAAAGCGGAAGATGAAAAAAAAGTAACTAAAGTTACAAAAGAAAACAAAAAAAATACTAAAAAAAGCACTAAAAAAACAAAAAGTCCTAAAGAAAGTTATTTTAAAAAGGTAAAAAAAGAACTAAAACTTGTAAAGTGGCCAAGTGCTAAAGAAGTATTAAAATATACAGTATCAACAATTGTATTTTGCTTAATACTTTGTGCACTATTCATGCTACTTAATTTAGGATTATCAATTATTAAGGGGTGGGTTGCATAATGGATAAACAATGGTATGTAGTAAATACTTATTCTGGACATGAAAGTAAAGTAAAAGAAAAATTAGAAGCAAGAACTGAATCAATGGGAATGCAAGATTATATTTTCCGTGTAATAGTTCCTGAAACAATAGAAGTAGAAGTAAAAGACGGCGTTAAAAAAGAAAAAGTTAAAAAAATGTTTCCTGGTTATGTTTTAGTAGAAATGATAATGACAGATGAAGCTTGGTATATTGTAAGAAACACTCCAGGTGTAACTGGATTTATTGGTTCAAGCGGAAAAGGTGCAAAACCAACACCGCTACCACCTCAAGAAATAGATAGAATATTAGCTAACATGGGTATGAGCAGAGTAGATGTAGAATCTGAACTTAAAGTAGGAGATACAGTAAATATTATTGATGGACCATTTAATGGTATGAGCGGAAAAGTAGATAATATAGATTTGGAAAATAATCGTTTAAATATCATTATAGATTTATTTGGTCAAGAAACTAATGTTGATGTTGAAGTATATCAAGTTAGTAAAATATAAAAGTTGAAGTTTATTACTCTTCAACTTTTTTATTGTCTAAAAAAATATTTAAATTATGCCTAAGCCGTTCATTTTTAGGATTGATATTTAATCCTTTTTGAGCACTTATAATAGCATTTTCTAAATCACCTTTATGAAAATAGGTTAAAGAAAGTAAATCATATAAGCATTCATTCGAACTAAAAATTTCGTTTATATAAGTTTTAGGATTTTCTCCGATATCCAAGGCCTTTTTTATGTTTTTAATAGTTTTATCATAATCTTTTAGCTGGTAATAAAATATAGCACTTTCAGCCCACGGATCTTTTAGGTAAGGAGCTTCTTTGCAAGCTTTTTCAAGCCACATTTTAGCTTCATCAAAACGATTTAAGGCTTTATAACATCTTGATATAAAACGCATTGAAGCACATCTTTCGTCTTTCCAAGTAGCAGTTTTTAAGTTAAGGTGAGCAATTAATGTATCTATTGCTTCATTCCATCTTTGGTAATACATATATTCACGACCTAAATAATGCATATTGCGATCATTAAAAGGGTCTTCTTTTATAGCTAGTTCCAATAAAGGAAGATAATTTGATCGTGATTTATTGTGATCTGGAAAATGGTTTATAATAACATTATCTGTATAAACTTGATTTACTTTTTTTTCATATTTAAGTACTTCATGAACTGGATTAATCCACTTAAAGCCATGACGTCTATGAATTTTATCGGCATAAAATGTTATTCTAGGAATATTATCTTCATCAATGAACCAATTATAAATATATCTTAATTGATCAGTTTCACTAGTCCAAGCCTTTAAAATATTTTCTTTCCAATTTTTTTCTAAAACTTCATCTAAATCAAGACATACGCAAATATCAAAATCATCTGGTATAATTTCAAGTGATCTATTTCGAGCTACATCAAAACGCCATGGTTTTATTATTTCTGATTTTACAACAACATTATGATCTTGTAACTTTTTTACAGTATTATCAGTAGACCCAGTATCTAATACAAATATTCCATCAGCATCCTTAACAGATTCATACCATCTATCAACAAATTTTTCTTCATTTTTACAAATGGCATATACACAAATTTTTCTATCCATAATATGTCTTATCTTCCTAAATATTCAATAATCATTGTAACTGGTGCATTTACAAAATAAGAATTGGAATTAATATCAACTATATCCGGAGTTTTAAGAAAAATAGAACGCTTCGATAAATTTACCAATTCATATAAATCATTTGTATTATTTACAGCTATTATACCCTCAGCAACAAGGCAGTGAGAAACCTCATCAGTTATCCACATGCTATTGCCAATATATATATTTTGGGAATTTAAAACTCTAAAACCTATACTAACAAAATCAGAATTAAAATTGAAAGAATCACTTAAATATTCTACATAAGCACTTACATTAAATGTTATTTTATAATAACCTATTTTGGAAAATTTAATAGTATTATCATTATTTACTGTACATACATTCCCACTGTCCATTTCTTTTCGTGTTAAAGGTAATTTTTCTAATTCTTTTACTTCGTAGCCTTCTTTTGGATAATTTTCATCAAAAGTAACAATATAGGCACTTTCCACTAAATTTGGACCTTTAGGTCCTGGTGCTCCAGTGTCACCTTTAGGTATGACAAAATCTAAATAATGAACATGGTCGTTTTTTTCGTCCTTTACCATTGCCTTTGTTCCTTCATCCCCAGTTGTTGTTGACCTTACAACAATTAAGTCTGATTCTCCATCGTTGCCAATAGGTCCACGTGGTATAGAAAATTCTAAAATAACATTTTGATCTGTGCCAATATTCCTAACCATAGCATCTTTTTGAGAATCTAAAGTTAAAGTTTGGCCAACATTAATGGTAGCAGGTCCTTGAGGCCCTGTAGGTCCTGTAATAGGTACATAACAATTAAAATTAAAATTATTTTCTTTAGCACATTCTACTTTTTTTTTAGCTTTTTGATAATTATTCATAAAGTCTCCCTTCTATTTATTTTATGATTATTAAGTAAAAAAGAAATAATAATAATGCCTAAAATATTGTTATACTGTTATTTTTATAATATAATTTAAATTGTGATATGGCATGGAAAGTAAAATACAAGAACTTTATAAAAGTTTGGCTAAATGTTATAAACTAAGTAATTACGATACAAAAAAATTGTGGAAACTGATTGAAAAGATTTGTTTACATCCAGAATTTGAGAAAAGATGTGCTGAACCTTTTTATCATCATGATGTTAAAACACTCGGAGAACATATTTTATGCGACACAATAGTTTCATATAAAATGGCTACAAACTTAAAGAGAAAGAACCATAACTTAAAGAAACTTAGCATTGAATTGACTGTTTTAATTGCAATGTTTCATGATTTATATGAATATCCTTGGCAAAATATTATGATTAAGAAAAAGTTACCTAATAAACATGGTTTTGTTCATCCCATCGAAGCTGCTGTTAATGCCATTACCTGGTTTCCAGAATATTTTGAAAACAAGGAAAAAGCTTTAATAATAATTGATGGAATAGTACATCACATGTTTCCTTTAGCTGTAAGGGCAATAGATAAAAATGATATGGAACTTAATAATGAAGAAAAATATAATAAACTTTCAAAAAAATATAAAGATATGATTAAACTATCAACGGACATTGGTAAAATAGGTAAGTATTCTTTAAGAAAATCATTTTTTATTGAAGGTAGAATCATGTCTAGAGCAGATAAAATAGTGGCCTTTAGTAAAGATATAAGTAGTGTTCATGGCTTTATAGCTTTAATAAGTGGTAAAAATAAAAATATAAAAAAAAGATATAATATTGAAAAAATGAAACATAATAAGGAAAGTGATAATAATGAACATAACAATAAATAAAGTGAAAATAGTTACGATGATTCCAGAAGAAAGTGTCAATAAGTTAAGAGATTTAATTTGGCAAACTGGGGCAGGAACAATTGGAAATTACGAAATGTGTTCTGTATCAACAAAAGTTGAAGGAACATTTAAAGCTAATGATTTAGCAAATCCTTACATCGGTATTAAAAATAAATTAGAAAAAGTTCCAGAAATAAAGTTAGAATTAATTTGTCCAATAAACAAAGTTAAAGAAGTTTTAAATGTAATTCATGAAAACCATCCCTATGAAACTCCTGGAATTGAAATAGTGCCTTTAATAGATGAAAATTTTTTTAATTAAAAAAAGCCTTAAGGCCTTTAATAAATTTTATCTGGTAATAAAGAATTAAGATATGATAATATATCTTCTTTTTTATATTTATTTGGATATTTAATATATTCTAAACAAACATTTATAACAGCACTAACATAAAATTTTGAAATAATTTGGGTTGGAATATCTGTTTTTATATTTTCGTATTCATCTATATGTGATTCAACATCCTTAATAATAGCATCGTAGGCCATATCCATTACAATACTATTATTATTTTTCTTTATTATAGCAGCATAAACATTAATATTTTCACTTATATGATCAAAAAATAATTCAATCATCTTCATATAATAGCTTTTGGCACTAGTAGAAGAACTATTTTCTTCTAATTTTTTTACTAGACCTTTTTCTAAATCTACAATCAAAGAATCAAGAAGTTCATATTTATCTGTGAAATGATCATAAAATGTTGATCTATTAGTTAAAGCAACATTGCAAATATCAGACACTTTGATTTCTTCAAATGTCTTTTCTTTCATCATCAAAAGTAAACCATCGTATAAATTCTTTTTAGTTTTTGTAACTCTTAAATCTTCTTTTTTAGTCATAAACATCACCACCAACATTATATCGCAAAAACAACTTTTGTAAAGTTAAACAACAAATGTAGGCAAAAAACGCATACGTTTTAACTGTTAGTGTTGGTTATTATACAAAGATGTAAATATGTTTTTGAATTATTAATCTTTTTAGCATAGTATATATACCGTGAAGGAGAGATTATGAAGAAATTTGCAAAATTTATATCAACTCACAGTAAATTAATATTAATAATTAGTTTAATGTTGTTAGTACCAGCGATTTATGGTTATGTCAATACTCGAATTAATTATGATATATTAGTATATCTTCCTGATTCAGTTGATACAATAAAAGGAGAAAATATTTTAACAGATGATTTTGGGTTAGGTGCTTATGCTTTTGTTATAGCTGATAGTACCAATACTAAAAAAATGTTGGAATTAGAAAAAGATATTAAAAAAATAGAAGGAGTAAATGAAGTAATTAGTCTAGCTGATATAACTGATACAACTATTCCAGTTGATATGCTTCCTAGTAAAGTTACAGATGCTCTAAATAAAGAAAATGAAACAATTATGTTGGTAACATTTAATGGTTCAACAAGTGAAGATATAACAATTAATGCCGTAAGAGAACTTCGTGAAGTTACAAAAGATGCTACTAAAGTAAGCAGTATGACATCAATGGTTATTGATACAATGGATGTTTCAAATAAAGAAATGTTATCATATATAATAATTGCAGTCATATTTTGTTTAGCAATTTTGCTTATTGCAACAGACTCTTATGTTATTCCATTTTTACTATTAGGAAATATTGGCTTTGCCATCATTTATAATATGGGAACAAATATATTTTTAGGACAAATATCTTATATTACACAAGCTATAACAGCTATATTGCAACTTGGGGTAACAATGGATTTTTCAATATTCTTATATCATAAATATGAACAAGCAAAATTAGATAATCCAAATGATTCAAAATATGAATCAATGACAAAAGCAATAGTTGAAACATTTCAATCAGTTATAGGTTCATCACTTACAACATTTGCAGGATTTTTAGCTTTATGTACAATGAGCTTGACATTAGGTACTGATATCGGTATCGTTATGGCTAAAGGTGTACTATGGGGATTAATTTGTGTTTTAACTTTATTTCCATCTTTACTTATCGTTTTTGATAAATTAATTGACAAAACTAAACATAAAAACATATTCCCAGAATTTAAGAAAATTCAAAAATTTTGTATAAATCATTATAAAGGAATAATAGTAGTTTTCTTAATTCTTATGATTCCAGCCGTAATAGGTAATAACAATTATAAAGTTTATTATAAGTTAGATGAGTCTTTACCTAAAGATTTAGCTTTCAACGTTGCAAACTCTGAGCTTTCAGAAAAGTTTAATATTGTTTCACCAGAAATAATTCTTCTTAATAAGAATGTAAAAACAAATGATGTAAAAGATTTAACTGAAAAATTAAAACAAATAGATGGTATAGATCTTGTTTTATCACCATCAACATTCTTAGATGAAGCAACAATTAGTTTATTACCAAGTGAACTAAGTAGTATGTTAGAAAATGATAAGTATCAACTTATAATACTAAATTCAACTTATGAAATAGCATCTGATGAATTAAGCAATCAAATAAGTGAAGTAAGTAAATTAGTAAAATCTTATGATAAAGATGGAATAATTGCTGGTGAAGGTCCTTTAATGGATGACTTAGTAACAATTGCTGATCATGACTTTAAAATGGTTAATTACACTTCTATAATTGTTATATTTATAATCATGGTTTTAGTTTTAAAACAAATAAATTTGCCAATTATATTAATTTTAACTATAGAATTTGCTATATTTGTTAATATGTCTGTATCATATTATACAAACGTTTCACTTCCATTTATAGCATCAATAGTTGTTGGAACGATACAACTCGGAGCAACAATTGACTACGCAATATTAATGTCAACTAAGTATCTAGAAGAAAGAAAAAATACTAAAGATAAAAAAGAAGCTATGTTAAATACTCTTAAACTAACAGTTCCATCTATTATGACTTCTGCATTATGTTTCTTTGCTGCAACATTTGGTGTTGCAATATACACTCAAATTGATATGATTGGTTCAATTTGTGAATTATTAGCTCGTGGATCTATAATAAGTATGCTTGTAGTTATACTTATACTTCCATCACTATTAATAGTTTGTGATAGATTAATCTTTAAAAATAAGAAAGAAGGAAAAAATATGAAAAAATTAAATAAAATTGCTTCTGCAGTAATAACTAGTATGATAATCATGTTACCACTAACAGCAAGTGCAACTAGTAAAACAGAAACTGTTTATGCAAATTTAGATTACAAAGGGGATGTTAATAAAATCACTGTTAATAATCACTTATATGTAAAAGATAATGAAGATATAGAAGACTATTCAGTACTAACAAATATTTTAAATGTAAGTGGAAATGAAAATTTTACTACTGATAACAATAAAATAACATGGAAAAGTAATGGAAATGATATTTTTTATCAAGGAAATACTAATGAAGAGTTACCACTTAATGTAGTAGTTAAATACTATTTTGACGGAGAAGAAGTAGATGCTAAAGATATCATTGGTAAAAGTGGAAAAATAAAAATAGAAGTAAGTTTATTAAATAATTCTTTACTTAGAACTAATAATACATTTACTCCTCTTGTAGTAGGTATTGGTACAATGCTTAATAATGAAAATAATAGTAATATTACAATTACAAATGGTAAAACGATTGATACAGGATCTAAAAACATAGCTATAGCTATATCAACACCTGGTCTATATGAATTTACTAAAATAAATGAATTTAAAGATTTAGATAAAGTAGTTTTAGAATATGAAACAAAAGATTTTGAACTAAATGAAATGTATTTAGTAGCATCACCTAAATTACTTGAAGAAACTGACTTAGGTATTTTTGAAAAATTAGATTCTTTATCATCATCAATAAATACACTTAGTGAAAAAATGGACGAATTAGAAGCTGGAGCAGAAAAGCTAGAAAATGGTTCTGCAGCTTTACTAAGTGGCACAAATGAATTAAGTGATAATTTGAAAACTGCCAAAGATTCATTGAGATTAATATCTCAAGGTTCATTAAAATTAAATGATGGAATAGATGAAATAATTAAAACTTTAAATGAAACTAAAAAAACACTTGAAGATAAAAATATAAATGAATCTCTTCAAAAATTATCAGTGTTAAAAGCAAGTAATAATAAAGCTCTTCAAAAACTGGCAAATAAAGAAATAGATGAAATATATAAAACATATAAACTTAATACATTTGCAACAGATGAAGAATTAATTACATATCTTAAAACAATTCCAGATATGACAAGTGAAAAAATAGAAAATATTGTATCTTGTAAAAATAATTACGAATTAAGATTATTGTTGTCATCTAATAATGATGCTATCAATAATATGGAAGAAAATTTACAAGAATTAAATAAAATGCTTAAAACATTGGATACAAAATTAGTTGAAATTGAAGAAATGAAAACTAAAGTTTCATATTTAACTACAAACTTAAGTAAATTAAGTGTGGGTTTAGAAAAAATGTATGCGGGCTCAGTAAATGTTACTTCTGGAATGAGTGAAATTACAAATGGTGTAACAAGTTTACATCAAGGAATAAGTAGTATTAATAGTTTAGGTATTAAAACATTAGTAAATTATACAAATAAAGCAATAGTTTATAAAAATGAATTTACTAAAATAGCTAATTTATCTAAGAACTACAATGGATTTTCAACAAATAATGCTGATAAAACTACATTTATAATTAAATTAAATAACAATTAAATAGGGAGCAAAGCTATTTAAAGTATTATGATATTCTTTAAAAGATATTTGATTATCTTTAAGATATGACTTTATAGCAAGTGCTTCTTTTTTTCCTTCTTCATGAGGATAAAAGACCATCAAAATTAATCCATCACTAGTAAGCATTTCAAACGAATTTATTAAAGCTTTTAATGTAGTAGTATGGTTTGTCATAATGCTTTTGTCAGACTTTGGTAAATACCCTAAGTTAAATAAAATTAGCTTAATATTATGCTTATAAGCACTTAAAATAGTATTGATATTATCATGACTTTCTAAGAAAAGTTGATAATTATCAATATTATTTTTTTTTAGAAGATCCATAGTATTCTCATAAGCTTGCCTTTGAATATCAAATCCAAATACTTTTTTAGCACAATTAGCTAAAAAGAGAGTATCATTTCCATTACCTATAGTCATATCCACTGCTAAATCATTTTTAGTTAAATTATCTTGACATATCTTTTTAACTCTGTTTAAAATGCTTTTATTAAATCCTTGAAAAGTTCCTCTTTTGTTCCATTCTTTTTTTATTTCATCTTCTTTAAGGGGAACAATAACATTTATTCTAGCATCAATATTTTCCAATATATCACATAACAGTTTAATATTAATATTTTTATAGGTTATAACAACAGTATCAATACTACGATCTAAATTTAACATATTTTTTAAAAAGCTTTTATGATTAAAATTAAGCATAATTGTCATTTATATCATCTCATATTTTTAAGTTTTTCATCTAATTTTTTTATCTCATTTTCATTTTCATTAAATTTTTTTATTACATACTCTGTTTCAGACTTTAGTTTATTTGCCCATATAGAGTAGTTAGCATCGGTGTTATCTTTCATTACAATGTAAAGAATTCCAAAAGTTATCACAATAATTATCATAAAAAATAGTATAGCTAACATTTTGCCACCTTCTTTTTATCTAATTGTCTTTTTTTCTTATTAATGATTTTGTTTTGTACTTTTACTATCTTTTTATATTTTTCAAGTTCACAATCATATTTAATCAAATGATTTCGATACACCATTTTAAATTCATGACCATTTTTTATTATTATTACTAGAAATAATAAAGATAAAATTATCATAAATATATATAAAATTAATATAGTTATTTCCATTTAGAATTCCCCTTTAACAGTCTCTTACGAATTATAACAAAATTAATATTTAATTACAATATTAAAATTAAAAAAAATAATTCATTGACATATAAAAAAATTGCTTAATGCAATTTTTTAGTTATTTTTAATTAATTTGTTTTCTACTAAAATAATTATTTTATATAATAAGAAAGAAATAATTAAAAGAATTAGAATGCCTGCCATTACTAAACTTAAGTTAAAAACTTGTGTTCCATATATAATAAGATAACCAATTCCTTCTTGACTAACCAAAAATTCTCCCATAATTACACCAATTAAGCTCATTGATATATTTAATTTTAAACTAGATATAATTGTATTATATGAATTTGGTATTATTAATTTAAAAAGAATTTGTTGCTTACTAGCTTTAAAAGACTTAACAAGCTTTAATTTTTCATTATCAACATTTATAAATCCATTATAAATAGTTATTATACTAATTATTAAATTTATTAATAAAGCCATTACAATAACGCTTTTAATGTTAGCACCTGCTATAATAATAATTAAAGGTCCAAGAGCAACTTTAGGTAGTGAATTAACTAATGTTAAGTATGGATCTAGAATAAGTGCTAGGGTAGGTAATTCATAGAGAATTATAGCTATTATAAAACCAAAACTTATTCCTAGTAAAAAGGCTATTAATACTTCTTTTAAAGTAATGAGAATATGATTAAACAAATTACCTTGTTTATATAAACTAATAATAGTATCAATTATTTTACTAGGTCTTGAAAAGACAAAACTATTAATAATGTTTTTTTTAGCTAGAAATTCCCATACACTAATAAAAATAACAACTAAGAATATTTGCCAAAACAAAACAATAAATTTTTTTCTTTTTATATTTTTTAAATATAATTTTTGTTCATCAGACATTTTTATCAAGATCCTTCCATAGTAATTCGTAATAGTGAGAAAATTCTTTTGCTTTTCTATTTTCTATTGGATTACTTTTGTTACTAAGATTTATATTATAGATCTTTTTTATTGTCGCAGGTCTTTTTGAAAGGACAATAACTCGGTCTGCTAAACTTATTGCTTCAGCAATATCATGAGTAATCATAATTACAGATTTTTTTTCATTTTTTATTATACTTGCAACATCATCACTAACTGATAATCTAGAAACATAATCTAAAGCTGAGAATGGTTCATCAAGCATCAATATATCAGGTTTTAAAGCAAGTGTTCTGATTAAAGCAACTCTTTGAATATTACAAAGACACTAATTAATCGAGAATTGATTCAATTATATAGCGTGGTCTTTGTTTAGTTTCATTATATATTTTACCAATATATTCACCGATAACACCCAAACTTAGCATTTGAATTCCACCGATTAGCCATATTGAGCAAATAATAAATGTCCATCCTGAAACGGTATTTCCAACAATTTTCATTATTACAGCATATATTAGGGTAATAAAACTAAGTAGTAAAATAATAAAACCTAGAGATGTAATAAATCTAAGGGGCTTAACACTAAAGGAAGTTATACCATCCATAGCAAAAGATAACATCTTTTTAAGAGGGTATTTTGAATCTCCCGCAACTCTTTCATTTCTTTCATAATAAGCAATATCTGTTTTATATCCTAATTGAGGAACAATACCCCTTAAAAATAAATTTACTTCTTTGTATTTACTTAAAGCTTCTAAAGCTCTCTTATCCATTAGACGACAATCGGCATGATTAAAAACAACTTCAACTCCCATTTTATTCATAAACTTGTAAAATCCTTCTGCTGTAAATTTTTTAAAAAATGTATCTTTTTTTCTTGAACTACGCACACCATAGACAATATTAGCTCCATCTAAATATTTTTTAATCATATCATCCATAACATTTATATCATCTTGAAGATCAGCATCCATACTAATACTTATATCAGCATGATCTTTAGCATACATAAGTCCAGCTAATAATGCATTTTGATGACCTTTATTTCTAGATAAATTAATACCTACATACATTTTATTTTCTTCATGTAACTTTGTAATAATTTCCCATGTTTTATCTTTAGAACCATCATTTACTAATACAACTTTACTATTTTCATCAATTAATTGACTTTTTATTAAAGCATCCATTTTTTTATCAAGTTCTTTTTTAGTAAACGGTAAAGCTTCTTCTTCGTTATAACATGGTATAACTAAATTTAATATTGGTTTTTTCTTCATTATAATTCCTTCTTTCTTTTAAATAATATAACATATTCTATACCTAAACTAATAACTAAAATAACTATATATTCTATTTTTGAATAGGTAGGATATTTACCTATATAACTTAATTCAAACATTAAATCTCCATTTTCTTTAATATTATTTACATATAATGTTCCCTCAGGATAATAATCAAACATTTCTTTATAAGAAATATAAACGTTTATATCGTCATTAGAACTTATTTCTACAAAGTATTTTCCAGGGGCATAGTCTTTACCTAAACTTATAGTAGCATATCCATTTTTAGATAAATCGTTAGTATTAATAACTTGTGTTTCTATAATTTTTTCATTTTCATTAAGTAACTTAATAGTTATTTTCTCATTTTCATTTTTAGATAATAAATTAAATCTTAATTTTATTTGATTAAATTGTAAATTTAGTTTTAAACTTTGCTTTATAACATTATTCTTTAAACTAATATATCTTGTTTTATTAACTATGTCTTTACCAGCAATATTTTCTTTATTGGTATATGTAGTATATTTGTTAAATCCTATAAGAAATAAAATAATTGTGCTTATTATAACTAAGTATTTCCATATCTTTTTGTTTTCAATTTTCTCATAATTTTTAATTAAATTATCTAAAGAATTACTTGAAAATATTATTAACCATGGCAAGAATGATAAGCCATATCTTGGGCAAACCTCCCAGATTAAGTAAAATAAAATAGCTCCGAATATTGCAATAAGTAAAAATGATTTATTTTCTTTATCTTTGTAAGCATTAATTATTGATATTAAACACATAAACAAAATAACTATTTTAGAAAATTGCAATAAATAATTGATAATAATATTTTTATCTAATATTAAATATCTGTAAGAAACATTATAATCATTTACTAAATCTAAATATTTTTGATAACTATAATCACCTTTTCCCCAGACTGATACAATTTTTATAACCAATAACTTAGTCATTTTCCATGGCCCAAGATTACTAATTCTTTCCTTTAGGCATTTGATATTAAGACTAGATCTTTCTTCTTTAGTTTTGGCACTAGCACTATAATCATAATCATCTTGAGAATAATATCCATTGCTTTTTTCATTAAATCCCATCATTATCCAATGAGTTACAGGAAATTCTTTATTACTGTCCATGTTTATGAAAAGTTTTGATTCAGCTTCTTTAACAAGACCTAAAGTTAAAATTAAACTAATAAAAATTGGAATTATTTTTTTAATTATATTTTTAAAATTACTAGTAAATATTAAATACACTATAAAGGCAATTAATGGAAATATAGCAACTGCTCTAATTTTATAAGCTAGTCCAGCCAAAATACCAATGAATATGCCAAAAATAATATTTTTTTTAAATTCATCTTCCTTTTTATTTAAAACTAACAAATAAATTAGTATACTAGCAAAAGGCATCATTAATATATCTGTATAATAATAAGAAACATATAAATAAAAAATCGGAGATAATACAGTTATAAATAATGATAGTATTGCTTTATCTTGATTATATATTTTTTTAACAGTTTTATAAGTAAATAAACTCATTATCGAAATACTAAAAGTACTTAATAAACCAAATATAATTTTACTTTTACTTGGATTAATCTTTTGAATATTATAAAGAAGCATAAGTAAAAATCTATTGTTTGGATAAACAGAAAAATATGTATTATTAAGTAAATGCCCAGTTTCATTTAAACTATTTATTTCTGTTAAAATATGAATCAAATCAACTTTAGGAATACTACTTATTATAAAAAAACTACCAAGTAATAAAACAAACTGAACTATTAATAAAGAAATACAAATTATTTTTTTCTTTTTAGCACTTAAAGTAATGATATATCTATATAATTTTATTAAAAATATTAAATATAGGATAGATCCAAGAATTAAAAGAAAAGGATTAAAATAATTATAACTTCTATTTACATAAAAAAATATGGATCCAATAAAAGCTATAAATAAAACAATAAATGTAAATATACAAATAAACTTATAACCCCAATTACTTATTTTTTTCATTTTTATCATTCCTAAAAACAATTAATTTACTAAGGAAATAATTACCAACAATAACTAAAAATTGACTTACAAGTTTAAATATTTTATCATTTCCTTTTAAAACAGTAACAAATAAATACATAATTATCATATCTAATAATAAAGTAGAAACCCTTGCCCCAGTAAATTTGCAAAACTCTTTTACTTTATTAGTTTCTTTACTATTAAATACATATTTTCTATTAGTAAAATAGGCAAATAAAACTCCAGTACACCAAGATAGTAAATTAGCAATTTGAAGCTCTAAACTTTTGCTTGGATCTAAAAATGTAATTGTAACAATATAATAAGTACATAAACTTATAAGGGTTGTTAAAACTCCAAAAATTAAATAATTGATTATTTCTTTATATTTATTATATATATCTTTCATAAAAACCTCATTAATTGTTTTTATTTTATCATATATTCCATTTAATTTGAATATCCCTTTTATTATTTTCTAATTTTCCAATATATATCTTATCAATAAATTCATCTATAATAACCTTATTTAATTTCTTTAACTTTTTATATTTTTTAAATATTTCTTCATAATTTATTTTAGTTTTAGATTTCTTTTTCCAAAAGATAATTTCTTCATCAATATTTATCATTTGTTCATTATAATTTTTTTCATTATCTTTATAAATAATATTTAAATCTCTAAATTGTTCATTTGTAATAACTTCATTAATTTTATCTTCATAAAGATTTTGAAAATACTTTTTATTTTGATTAATTCTTATTAAAATATCTTCTTTTCTTTTCTTTAAAGTATAAAGTTTACTATCTAAAAAACAATTGTTTTTAGTATTTAATTGTTTTTTTAAATAATTTTTATCATAATATTTTATTATTTTTTTATTAATCTCATCCAAAATAATATTTTCTAATAAATCATATCTAATAGATTTACTATTGATACAATCATTATATCCATCACTACTACTAGAACAAACTAAATACTCGTGCTTACCAGAATCTTTTTTCCGCATACTATAATTACATTCAAGACAAAATACTTTACCTGAAAAAATATGAATCATTCCAGTTTTGGTTTGTTTAGTTCTTTCCTTTATTAAATTTTTTGTTTTATAAAAAGTATCTTTATCAATTATAGCTTCATGAGTATTTTCTTTTCGAATCCATTCATTTTTATTTTTACTTTTAATTTTATGATTTTTATAACTAATCGTAGTTCTTTTTCCTTGAACTAAATTACCTATATATACTTCATTAGATAAAATTGTTTTAATAGCATTAGCATTCCATTTTATTTTTTCTCTAGATCTATGACTAACTATATTTAGTTTAATTCCTTTTTGATATTTATAAAAAGAAGGGCTAGGTACTTTTTTATCATTTAAATATTTAGCAATACTTGTAAAACCTAAACCTTTTAAGTATAATTTAAATATTTTTTTAACTACTAGGGCAGCATCTAAATCTATAATTAATTTATTGTTATCATTTTTATCAACTTCATAACCATAAGATGCAAATGGAGATATAAATTCTCCTTTACGCATTTTAGCATTAAAAGCACTACGGATATTATTGGATACATCTTCTAAATACCATTCATTAACTAGTCCATTTATCTGCCGTGCTTTTTTATTCCCAGCAATGTTTGTATCAGCATTATCTGCAAGACCTATAAATCTAATATTCCAAAGTAAAAATTTATTATGAATATATTTTTCTATTATTTCCATATCTCTTGAAAACCTTGATTGACTCTTACATAATACAATATCGATTTTTCTATTCTCACAATCCCTGATTAATCTTTCAAATTCTGGCCTATAAGTTCCAGCTCCAGATAAATCTTCATCACAATATTCATCAAATAATACAAAGTCATCGTGTTTATCAATTTCCATCATTAATAAATGTCTTTGGTTTTTAATAGATTCGCTATCACAAATTTTATTTTGTTTATATCTATCTTCATCAGATAATCTTAAATAAATAGCAACTTTATATTTTTTATTCATTAATATTTAACTCCATTATCTTTATTATATTAAGGATTTTTTTATTAATTTTTTCTTTTAATACTAACTTTGAAATTAAGTTATTATTAAGTTCAGTTACATTATATTTAATCATATATAATCTTCCTTATTAATTTATATTCTAACTTTAATAATTAATTACATAATAATTTCCTGTTATGTCTTTATTATAATCAACCAACTCTTTGTCTCATGCCACCCGAAAGTTCTCGAGGATGTTTATATAAAAAGTCTTTTAAACCATACTTGATAAGCAAACTTTTTACATATTCCACATTTTCAGGTGTTTTAATATGTTGTATATCTAATCCTAAACAAGCGTTATTTAATATATTAAGCCAAGGAAATAAAGCATCTTCTTGAAGCATATATCCAATTTTAAGGCCATCCTTAATTTTGACTATACCACCGCTTTTTTGATCTAATCCAGCTAATATATTTAATAAAGTTGACTTACCACAACCACTAGAGCCAACAATACATAAAAATTCTTGGTCTTCTAAATCAAATGATACATCCTTTATGGCAACTACTTCTCCAGACTTAGTTTGATATTTTTTACTTAGTCCTTTTATTTCTAATATTTTACTCATAAAAATTATTTACTAAGTCTTCAAATGGAACATAATCATCTAATAAATCAAAGTTGATAAGAAAGTCTTCTAAATTTGTAAACAATTTCTTTTCAATATAAGGATTCTTTAACCAACAATCATAATCTCTATATCTTTTTATCATTTCTGCTAAATCATTTACACTAGTATCAGGAAATTGATTTATTATGCTTTTGGCAACTGTTTTTTCATCATGATTAAAAGTATATTCTATTCCTTTATTTAAAGCATTTACAAATTTTTTTACAATTTCACTATTATTTTTTATATAACTTCTTCGAGCATAAAAAGCTGTATAGGGTACTTCACCAGATAATTTACCAACACTTGCTACAACGTGACCATAACCTTCTTTTTCTAAAGATGTAGCATTAGGTTCAAATAAATTTACAAAGTCACCAGTTCCTCCGATAAATGTTCCTGATAAAGCAGAAAATTCAACAGCATAATTAATATCAATTTTATTAATATCAATATTATTATTTTTTAATGCATTTAAGAAATTTAATGCAGGCATACCAGTTGAGCGCCCAACTAGAATCTCTTTATTATATAAATCTTCTAATTTAAAGTCTTTTTTATCATCACGAGCAACAATAAACTGACCATCTCTTTTAGTTAAGCCACCAAATATTTGTAAGTAGTCATTTTCATCTTGTTTATAAACATATATAGCAGATTCTGCTCCAGCAAATCCAATTTGGACATCTCCAGATAATACAGCAGCACTTACTTTATCAGCACCTGGTGTAAGAACTAAATCAATTTTTAATCCTTCATCTTTAAAATAACCATTTTCTAAAGCTACATATAGTGGAGTATAAAATGAACTATGAGTAACTTCAGCTAATCTAATCGTTGTTAAATCATCTTGTACATTTTTGTTAAATCTATATACACTTATTAAAACTAAAAGAAATAATATAATACAAGAAATTCCTATAACAATTCTATTTTTCAAAAATAATTCCTCCCTCTAAAATAATATATGTGGGGATAAGTAAAAGTGTTAGTTAGACATAAATGAAGTAATAAAATGTATTTTTTTATGTATAATAATAACCTTACAACTATTTTTAAATTTGCAAAAGTATAGTATACTTATTATAAAGGAGAAATATATATGGCTGATATGGCTGAAAAAGGTAAAAAAAAGAAAAATATTATTGTAATAATATTAAGTTCAATGTTGTTAGTAATTACTATATTTCTACTATGGTTTTTTAATAGAAAATTTAATGTTGTTTTTGATTTAAATAATGGTACTAATGTAAAAATAGTGCAAGTTAAATATAATAAAACCATAAATGAAAAAGATATTGAAACTAAAAATGAGTTAGGTGAATCATTTGTCAACTGGTATGAAGTAACAACTAAAGGTGGAGAGGAAGTATTATCTGATAAGGCGTTTAATTTTAAAACTAAAATAAATAAAAATATTAAATTAAAAGCTTTATATGAAAAAAAAGAGACAATTACTATTACATTTGATACTAAAGGTGGAAGTAATATAGATAATATTACTATAAGCAAAGATACTGAACTTACACTTCCACAAGAACCTACGCTGGAAGGTTATGTTTTTAAAGGTTGGGTTGATAAAAACGAAACTCCTATTTATAATAAAGTATTACTTGCAGAAGACACAACTCTTTATGCAGTTTGGGAAAAAGTAGAAAATAAAAAGGACAATCCTAAAACTGAAAATTCTAAAACAAACACTAGTACAAATAATAATAATAATAATAATAAACTTAATCAGAATGCAAATAATAAAACAAACATTAATAATAATGAAAATACTATTTTACCTGAAGAAAAGCTACCTGTTGTAGAAAAAACACAAGCAGAAAGAAATGATGAGTATAGAAAACAACTTCAAAATGAGTATTCAGTTAAAATAGCATACAAAAACGAGCTGGGAAATTATTCTATAAATGGCTATGGTTCTGATGAGTTAAACGATGATAATGAAATAAATACTTGTCTTGTTAAAATAGATAAAACTCTTAAAAACTATCCAAATGATTTTTTTAAAGAAATGAAAGATTATGGAATGCCTTTAACAATTTATTTAGTAAAAAGTATTAGTGGTAATGTATCAGGTCTTACTGATGCTCAGTATAAAAATGACATTAAAATAATGATTGAACCAGCAAGTTTATTTGAAAACACATTAAACCATGAAATAATGCATTATATAGATTCGTATATATCCGTTATAGGGTATCCTATTGATATAAATTCAACTATGAAGGATGTTAATCCAGTAGGTTTTATTTATGGAGATACAAGTAATGAGTATGTTTATTATTTTACAAGTGCAGATAATGCTTACTTCATATCGTCATATGGAAAAACAAATTATTTGGAGGATCGAGCAGTAATATTTTCAGACTTAATGACTAGAACTTTTACAAAAGATTATTATGCCGATGGGACACCAATAAATAAAAAAGCAAAGTTAATTAGTTTACAAATTAAAGAACATTATAAATCACTATCTAATACAAGAAGATATTATTGGGATAGATTCCTATAATATAAATTTTATTAAATAAATTTAGGAAAGGAGGGAAGAAATGAAAAAAAATTTATTAGTGAAAATAATTATAACTATAGTTATAATTGCAGGTTTAGGATGCCTCACATATAAAAATCATATATCAAAAGAAAAAGATTTAGTTTTTGAAGCAAAAATTAAAGAAATAACAGTAAATGATAATATATATACTGTTTTAGTTGAAAGATATGATAAAAAGAAAAAAGAGTATACTACTGGATACGAATTTGAAGTAAACAAAGATACTAAAATAATTTTTAATAATGAAGAGTCAACTGTAGATAAATTAAAAATTAATCAAAAAGTAACCATTACTGCATCTGATGAGATATTAACAAGTGAACCAGCTAAATTACCTAATGTTAAAAAAATAGTAATTTCAAATGATTAATTGGTAAAGATTTTCTAAAATTTATTATATTAAATTCATTTTGTAAAAAAACTAGATATTGAGATAATTTTTGTAATTTAGCTATATTCAAAGCAAAGATTTAATTAAAAAGTAGTAAATATAAGATAAATTAAAAGAAAAAGTTATCAAAAAAGTGTTTGAAAACTAAATAACATACTATTTGTCTGTTATCTAAAATTTCAAACACTTTTTTTGATAATAATCTTTTTGTATTTTAAAATGTCGAATGTTATTCATCTTATTATAAAGTCAAGATAATCATTCATCTAAAATATTTTTTTATGTTTTGTATTTACTTAATTTTTAATTTATTGTAAAATTATGTCATGATAGAAAAGAGGTAAAAATGAATAGTAAGAAAAAAACTATAATACTAACAGTGCTAGGAGTAATAACACTAATAGTATTTGCTGTCGGAGTAACTTATGCATACTTTACAGCACAAGGAAATAACGTTTCTCAAGCAGATGTTAATGTAAAAACAGCAACAACAGATTCATTAATATTTACAACAGGAAATAATATTTCTTTTACAGCAGATCAATCAACATTTGCTAAAGGGATGGGGAATAAAGAAGGATCAAGTTATGCTAAAGCAACACTTAAAGCTAATAATAGTACAAATAGTGCAACAGCAAATTATTATGTTTACTTAGATATAACAAATAATACATTTAAACATACAACAACAGCAAAAACTGGAGAATTAATTTTAACAGTAATAGATCCAGAAGGAAGTCCCGTAACAAGTATAAATGGACTAGATTATGTAACAGTAAATGGAATATCAGGATTTGATATAACAGAAGCAACAAGCTTAATAACAATCGTAGATAATCATGAAATCGTATCAACAGGAACAAAAGAAGAAAAATGGGATATAACAATAACATTAGTAAACTTAGATGAAGATCAATCAGCAAATGCAGGAAGTTCATTTACTGCTAAGTTAAAGATTCAAAAAGAAAAGGAAGAAAGAAAAGAAACTCTTGCCACATCTTGCACTGGACAAAATATGGCAGAATGTATAAAAAATAATTATGAAGCAGATACATCTATAATAAGCTTTAAATCAACAGATGATAGTGGAGCTAGAGATGATTCATTTAGATATACTGGTGGGGATTATGCTTTAACAGAAAAAGCAACAACTGCAGGCTATAAAAATGTGGCTACATCTGACGATGGAAATCAAGGTGTTGTAGAATACTATTGTGGAGGAAGCTTGGATACTAGAGGAGAATTATGTGCAACTAGGTACTATAAATTAGCTTATGATAGTAATACAGAATATTCAACAGCTAAAGAAGCTTTAGAAGCTGCAACAACTGCAGGATACTTAACAAGTGATAATGTAAAAAACTATGTATGTTTTGGATCTGACGCAAGCAATTGTCCAACAAATAATTTGTATCGTATAATCGGTGTATTTAATAATCAAATAAAATTAATAAAAAGTAGTTATGCAGATTCAAGTTTGCTTGGCACAAATGGGGATTATGATACGGATAAAGATAATAATTATTACTTTTGGAATTATAATGCAACGAGTGCAGCTTCAGAAGATTGGAATAGTAGTCTTTTGAACACAGTTAATTTAAATACAAATTTTCTAAATACATTTGGAAATACTTGGAAATCTAAAATTGCTAGCGTAAATTTAAGAAATGCCTATGCCGACTTTCACATGACATATATGGATGAAACTGGATATAATGAAATTACTGCAACAAGTACATTTAATGCTTCTAAAATAGGTATAATGTATATGACAGATTATGGATATGCTGCAGACCCAGACAACGGTTCAACATGGTATCTTTCTCCAGAAGGTTATCATGGTATTGGAACGAAATTTAAAAACTGGCTATGGACTGAAAAGCAAGAATGGACAATAACAAAATATAGTAGTTCAAGTAATTCTGCATTAACAATCAGTTTAGATGGCGGTGTCAGTTGGAGTACTGCAAGCTCATCATATTACGTAGTAAGACCAACTTTCTATCTTAATTCAGATGTTAAACTTATAAGTGGAACAGGTACTTCATCTGATCCATATAGAATATCTTAATAATACAATACAACTGGTGTAAACTAGTTGTATTTTTATGTAAAATAATTTTACAATTAAACAAAAACATAATCTTTACAATTAAAAATATATTTGCTATAATTTATTCATAATAAAGGGCGTGATTAAATGAGAATGTTATCAAACGAAGTTAAAACATTATTAGATAAGTTATATAACCTTCGTGGTGAAGATAGTATAATACTAGTTAAAATGAATGAAGAAAGAGAAGAAGCTATTGAAACTGGCGAAAGAACTAAAAAAGAAAAAGAAACGTTAATAAATAAAATTGAAAAGCTAACAAAAGAAGAAGATACTTTACAAAAAGAAGGAGAAAAGTTAGCTTCATTATTAAGTAGCATAAATAGAGATGACTATGCTACAGTTTTAGATCGTCTTCAAATAGATTTTAATCCAGCATCAATAAATGAAAAATTAAATAAAATGCTTCCAAGTACTATAGAAAAAGTTGTAACAGAAAATAAAAAAGCTAATGAAGAATTAGAAAAAGTAGAAACAGAAATGAATAATGCTATAACTAAAGTTGAAGAATTAGGTATACGTAAAGATGAAGCTTTAAGTAATCAAGCAAAATTAAATGAATATTTTGAGCTAGCTTTAGATGGAAACATCAACATTACAAGAGATGCTATTACTAATCTTTTAGAAAAATTTGAATTTACTGAAGATGAACAAAGGGAAGCTGCTAAAATTTTAATGTTTCCAGAAGATGCATTATATGAATACGATGCTAAATTAAAAAGTACAGATAAACAAAGTGGTAAAACTATAACTGAAGTTTTAGTGGAAGCTAAAAAAGAATCTAACTCTTTAGATCAAGTTAAAGAAAGTTCTAAAAATGAATCAACGCTTGAAAAAATATTTGATAAAGTAGTTTCTGAAAATACTGTAGAAGAAGAAAAAGAGCCTGAAGTTATAGAAGCAGCATCACTTTTTAAAGATGAAGATGAAAATAAAATAAATATTGAAAAAGAAGAAAGTAAAACAGAAAAAACAAAAGTTATAGAACTACTTAATAATCTTGGAGTAAATGCTAACAGTTTAGATAATGAAAAATTAGAAAAGATTTTAGCTAATTATGATGAAGAATTAATTAAGAAAAATATTGAAGTATTAAAAAGTTATAAAATTGATTTAAAAGTAATAAAAGAAAATGTTGAAATAACTTATGATAAAGAATTAAAAGAAAAGTTAGATAAATTAATTAAAATAGGGAAAGAAGCCAAAGATATTAGTTTAATGCCAAGTATCTTAGTAAAATATGATCTTCAAGGATTAAATAATACCATAAATATTTTACAAATAAGTGGACTTGATCCAAAGAAAGTGCCACTAATGGCTTATTAGAAAGGAGTAAGAAATGGAAAAATCATTTATAGATATAAAAAATATATTTGAAGAATTAAAAAATGATTATGATCAATCTAAAGAACATCCTGAAAAATATTTAGTATCCCTTTTAAATTTAAATGAAGAAAATTTAAATACTATTCGCGAATATGGTTTAAAATTAAAACCTAGTCAGTGGTCTGTATTAACTATTGAACCTCAAGTTTTAAATAAAACTCTTATAAGGGCTAAAGAACTAGGATTTTTAGAAGCTTATAAACAAAATCCAGCTTTTTTAAAACAAGATGTTGATAAAGTAATTAAAAGAATTGGACACCTTGAACATCTTGGTATACCATATAAAAATGAAAAAGGAAAATATCAAACATATTTATTTAGTGAAAGAGGATATGAGTATGTATTAAAAAGTTCTTCTAAAGAACCAGTATTAAGTGATGATACTCCCAGTTTAAATGACATTGAATTAAAAGAATATGCTAAAAGAATAATGGAAACATTTGCTATGTTAGATAAAGAAAAAGAAATTAATTCTAAATTAGCAGTTATAGAAAAAGAAGGATTAAGTTTAAAAGAATCATTGATCGCAGCGTTTAAGGACTATTGTGATAATTTAGATTATTTAAGTAGCTGTATAGATGAAGTTCTTAAAGAAGATGCAGAAATTAATAAAGGGAGAGTAGCATGAGTTTTTTAAAAGAATATGGGTTTGACGAAAGTGAAATAAATGAATTTGAAAATAATACTCCCACTAAAATTAAAGAAGTTTTAAATAAAAATTCTTTGTTAGTGGAAGAAAATATGAAATACATTAAAAATTTAGGTATAAATACATATAAAGAAATATTTATAAATTACCCAGATATGTTTTTAATGGATAATAGTAATTTTGAAGAAATGTTTTCTAAATATGAAACTAATGAATTAATAACTAAATTAAATGCTAATTTTAAAATGGTTGAATACTTATAAAAAACATCGATAAAAATATCGATGTTTTTAACTGTTATTTTTTAGTCTATATAAATTTATTTCGGGCCTATTAAATAACCTAAAAGGAATGTTATCTGTACCAAGTCCGCCGGATATATAAAGATTAGTATTTACAATTTTATAATAATCACTTATATACTTTTTGGCATTATCTTTTTTAATTATACCACCTATAAAAGGAAAATGTATTTGACCGTTTAAAGAATGTCCAGCAAGAATTATTTGATTTATATTTTGATCTAAATTAAGTACATAATCAGGATAATGCGTTAAAACAATATTAGTAATTGTATTAAGATTATCTGTTATTTCAAATGATTTTTGAATATTATCTAAATTAGTTAAACCAGTTATTTTAATCGGGGTAGGATCTTTATAAAATAAATAGGTAGATTCATTATTTAATACTATAAAATTACTATTTGTCATAATATCTTCATACAAAGTAATATTTTTATTATCATTATCACCAATAACGGCATATTTATATAATTCGCAATCTAAACTATTTAAAATATTAATTAAATTTTGTTTTTCTTCACTAGATAAATTGTAATTTTTATTTATTAAATCACCAGTAAAAACTATAATATCAGGTTTTAATTCATTAATTTGTTTAACAACTTTTTTTAATTTTTTAAAATCTCTGTTATTACTTATTAATAAATCAGAAAATTGTAATATTTTGAAACCTTTAAAAGAATCTGGCAAGTTATCAACGTATATTTCTTTTTCATTTACCTTAAAAAAATAAATGTTGATAAAAAAGCCATCAATTAAAATAAATAATGCAAATAAAATGATACCTATTATTATTCTTTTTTTCATAAAATAATCATAACACAAAAAAAATAGAGCTTCAACTTATTATGAAATTTAGTTTACAAATAATCACTTTAAATTCTCTGATAATAAGGCATATAAATTTAACAAATTCAATTGAAAAACCCATATAAATATGTTAAACTATAACATAGGTAGGTGGCGAAATGGGTAAAATAAAAAAAGCAATTATTTTTTCAATGCTATTTTTGTTTTCAACTAGTGTGAAAGCGGAGACATGTGGCTATGAAGAAAAAGCTAAATTAAATAATGAAGCAGCAAATGTCAAAGTAAATTATGAAATAAAACAAAGACAGTTGGATAAAAACAATTATAATCCACCAGATGCAATTGTTGGAACTGAAGACGAAGCAAACTGGAATCCAACTGTAGATTATTTCCAAGTTAATATTTTAAATTTAACTGAAAATATCTATGTTGAGGTAAAAAACGATCAAAATAATGAAACAACTAAATATTATTATAACAATTCGCAAGATGGTAAAATTGCTATAGATTGGTTAAACCTTGAAAATGTTGCTAAATTTACTATAACAGTAAAATCAACTGATGCAAGTGGATGTACAGATAGAACATTAAAAACATTAAATTTGACATTGCCTAGATATAACGAATATTATGAATATAGTTTATGTCAATCAATACCAGATTATTATTTATGTCAAAAGTATGTTACATTTGATGAAGTTAAATTGGGTTATTTCACTAAGAAAGTCTATGAAGAAATTGATAAGAAAAATCAAGAAGAAATAGAAAAAAATTTAAAATGGTATGAAAAGGCTTGGAACTTTATTAAGGATCACAAAGTAGCCTTTATTACTGGGGGAGTTATTATTGTTGCCGCAGGTGCAACAATAACGGTTGTAATTATAAGAAAGCGTAGGAGAAGTATTATATGAAAAAGATGAAGAATGTTAAAAAATTATTATTAATAGGATCATTAATATTTAGTATTAATAATGTTAAAGCAATTAATTTTGATACTAGCTTTAATATTAATGGTGATGGTAGTGTTACACCAAATGGAATTGGTTATGGTAGTTACACTTATCAAACAGAATATAAGTATTATGTAAATAATGACGGAAAAAGATACGTAGCATATTGTCTTGATCCTCAAAAACAAGGATCTAAATCAGGAACAATATCTGTTCGTCGTAATCTTAGTGCAGATCAAAATGATGATGAAGTAAATTCATTTGACCATGGTTTAATGGCAATGGTTGCTCATGAAAATGTTACTGGTCTTTCTGGTGATGAATTGTATTTAGCAACTAGCTTAGCAATTAGAGCCTTTGATTTAGGATTATATAACTTTGGGGGAGCATCAAATTTATCTGCTGGATATAAAGCTAAAGCATCAGCTATTGCTAATTTAGCTGTAGATTGGACTGATGAATTAGGAGCTTATGATTTAAATAAAAGATTAGTAGCAGCAAAATGTTCTAATAAAACATGTATGAAAGAACATATAAAGAGTTTACGTAATTGGTATAATCCTAGCATAACAATGAATGCAAAGGATAGAAGAGTAATTGATGGGGCTAAGAAAATATTTGCAATCGGAGTTGAAGCAGCAAGAAATTACTATGAAAATAAAAATAATATTTTTTCAATTACATCAAAAATAACAAATGCTGAAACAATAAAACAAGACAAAAATACTATTGAAGAATACATTCATGCAGAAATAAGTGTAAATAGTATTGACAGCAATAAAGGAGTAATAAACAATTTCAAATTTAGTTGTCCAGATTGTAATAAAAATGGCGTAACTGTGGGAGAAATGGAATATTCAATTTTAAAAGCTGGGGCTGATGAATGGAAAACATTAGATAGTTCAACAGATGTTGCTAAAGATATAAGTTCAGATTCATTATATGGAGCAACAGCTAGTAAATCTGGAACAATCAGAATTAGAGTAAAAATTACTAAAAATACCGATATAGAAGATTGTGAACCAACAAAATATTCTATAACATTTGATTACACAAACCCATCTGAAGGGTATACTGGAGCAATTTTAGGGGAAACAGGATCTGCAGATTCAGTTACTCAAAAATTCTTAATAGCAGAAAAAAATGATGCAAATTCTCCTTCTAAACAAAGTGAAGTATTAAATGGTACAATTGATTGCGGAGAAAGCGTAGAATGTCAAACTGAAATAACAACACCAATATGTAGCGATAAAGAAGAAGAAGCAGTTTCATCAATTAAAGCACCAGAAAATATTAAAAAATGTATATTAAATCAAAATGATGATGCTAATAACTCTTATACATTATCAGTTGACAATGGTGGACTTGAAAAAGATGAATTAAGTGGTGATAAAAACGATTATTGTAATGTATTTTGTAAAGAAGATTATGCTGAAATAAAACTAAATCCTATTATTGAAGATGTAGTTTGTGGAGGTTACTTTAAACTAACAAGCCAAATAAAAGGTAGCAAAGATTGCTATACTGGCGGAGATACAGAAGATAAAAGTATTGATAAAGAAAAGTATTTAAATGATATTAATAATATTCAGGCTAATCTGGTAGATGCTATGAATAGATACTACGAATTTAAAGCTAAAAGTGAACATACTAAAGAAGTTACTAGTGAGGACCACGATTGTGACGGTGACAGTTGTGGAACTAAAAAAACGATTGAAGTTACATGGGAATCTTATGATAAAGTTACATATACTTGGAATCCTGATACGGAAAGCGGTAGCTATAGCTATGGCAAAGAAGATGGTGACGAAGCTAGTTGGGAAGATAGCTGTCGATGCAGTACGTGTGGTACTCCTGAAAGTGAAGGAGGCTCTGGAACTTATGATTGCTGTGGTGGTTGTAACAACAATGCATCAGAAAAGTATTCAAAATTTCAAGAGAAAGTTGAAAATGGTTTAGAACAAGCCAAAAAAGATCTTGACGATTATATGAAAAAATATAAAGAAATAATAAGAGACTTTAATGCTTGTACAGCAGGGTGGAGTAATGACTTTAAATGGCAACAAAAACTAAAATATGAATACAATGAAAATCAGGGCGATGATAAATTTGAAGCTCCATATTACAATCTTATAGATGATGACAACCTTTATTATCTTGAAGCTGTAGAAGATGAAAATTTTAAAGAAGAAAGTGAAATCGTAATTTGTACTGGAGAAACTAACGATAAATATGAATGTTCAACAGAAGCTATAACTTTGTCTGGTACTATTGATAAGAATAAAAAAGATATTTATAATTACAACAGTGGATATGGAAATACATTTGTTGACAGAAATTATGTTATATGTTCAGTAGCAAACGGATGTGAAAATGACAATAGACAAATTTCAAAAGCATCATTTGTTAGAAAAACTGTCAAGAAAGAACAAAATTATGTTACTCCAACAGCGTTCTATCAAATTGCTGCAAATGGTAAAATAACTGTAATGGGAACTGGATATCCAGAAGATAAAGTTCAACTTGAAGAGTTAAAAAATAGTTTACCAATATCAACAAAAGCTGTAGGTGGCGGAATATTTAAACTTATGCTTGAAGATTTCGGAGAATTCTATGATGTAAAAGATAAACTAGGTAGATTAATAAACTTTGGAGCAGATAACGAAGAAGAAAGTATTGCTTATTTAAAAGTAAAAAATAATGTTGAAAATGCCTTTGATGGAAATTATGAATGTTATTATGAATCTCCTTGTAGACCAAAGGATTGTCCAAACTGTGATTTTACATGTGAAGGCAGTGACTGTAAGTGGTCTGAATGTCCAGATTGTACAATTTCTTGTGTAAACTGTGTCTTTAATTTAGATGAACTAGAAATTAATTTTAGAACAGTATCAACAACTAATTTTGGTTCAGTTGGAAGAACATTTGGTTACAACTGGATAACTGAAGAAACATTTAATAAACTTGATTTAAAGAAACAAGAACAATTAGAGTTATTAAAAGATAAATCTAAAAAAACAAGCGATGAAATTAAAGAATCAAATGAAATGATTTACGATCCAGAAGGAAAAACATCAGATGGATCAAATGCACTAGCATTTAGTATTAAACTTACTCCTAGTGCTATAAATGATATAAAAGAATATAATAAATCTCAAACAATTGAAAATGGTCAAATTCAAAAAGAAAGTAACGATTACGGAGGATACGTCAATGATTCTCTAACATGTTATGACCAAGGAGAAAACAAAAATATCTATTGTTATAGTGAATTAATAGATTATTTAGTAAGTAATTATGATGTTACTGGCGTAGACAACCGTCTTGCGAGTGATAATGAACGTAAAAATTCTGAAGATCAAAACAATTATTGGACAACTTGGCCAGGATATGTGTATAACGAATCTGTAATTGGTGGACCTTCATGGAAATAGGGGTGACTAAATGAAAAATGCTTTTTGGGCGTATTGGTTAGTATTACTTGGTATAGTTATAGTGGTAATTATGCTGTTAGTGCAAAATCTTACCACTTCCAGTACTCAAGATTACTACTTAGTAAAAGAAATAACTGAAGCATCAATGGTTGATGCAGTAGACTATTCTTATTATCGTAAATATGGTGAAATAAAAATTAATAAAGAAAAATTCTATGAAAGTTTTTTACGTAGATTTTCTGAAACAGCATCATTAAATACAACCTATACAGTAAGTTTTTATGGTGTTTATGAAGCACCTCCGAAAGCTAGTGTAGAAATAAAGAGTAAATCCAATAGTTTTACAGTAGTAGGAGATGCAACACAATTTGATATGGTAGAAAGAATAGATGCAATTTTAGAAGGAAATGTAGTCGAATAGGATTAGAGGAGGAATAAAATGGGTGGTATAACTTCAACATTTAAGAGGTTTTTTACAAATAAAACAACAGTTACATTAGTAGGTGTTGTGGCTGGTTTAGCAGTTTTAGTAGGATTTTACTTATATCGTGTAAAAAATCAAGTAAATCCTATTCGAGTTCCCATTGCAGTTAGAGATATTGCTGCAACTGAGGAAATAACTAAAGATGATATTGAATATGTCAAAGTAAGTAGTTCTTTTTTAAAAAAAGCAGATGTTTATCAAACAACTAAAGACTTAATTGGTAAATATGTTACAACTGGAACATCTATTACTAAAGGTGCTATGTTTTATAAAACCCAAGTAGTAGAAAAAAAAGAACTTCCAAATGCTATATTTGATGAAATACCAGAAGGAGATACAATTTATCAATTAAAAGTTGATAATACGAGTACTTATGCTAACTCTATATTTCCAGGAGATAAAATAGACTTATGGCTAAAAACTACTGAAAATGGAATGCTAGTTTTTGGTGAGTTTATTTCTAATATCGAAGTACTTGCCGTAAGAGATAGTGCTGGTGAAAATGTTTTTGATGCAACAAGTGAAAAAGCACCAGCATTCCTACTATTTGCTGTTAAAACTGATATGTATCGTTATTTAAAGATGGCTGAATACATATCTGGAATGAGTGTTATTCCTGTTCCTAAAAATAACTTATTAAATCCTGATGTTGGCTCAACACAATATTCTAATGATGAACTATTAGATATCATAAAGAGTCAATCCACAAGAAAGGAAGGTAACAGTGAATAATATACTATTAAAAATTAAAAATGTATTTCTTAACCGTAATACTGTAACTATTTTAGGTGTTCTTGCTGGAGTTGTAGCTTTGTGGGGAGTTTATAGTTGGACATTAAATAAAGCTGTAAAACCTCAGAAAGTACCTGTTGCAGCTAAAACTCTTACCGCTGGAACTCAAATAACAGATAAAGATATAAAATATGTTGAAGTAAATAGTGATGTTTTAAAAAAGGCTAGTGTTGTAACTAGTTCTTCACAATTAATAGGTTATTATGTAAATAATGAAACTTCAATAGTTGAAGGAGCAATGTTTTATAAATCTCAAGTAGTTAAAAAAGATGAACTTACTGAAAGAGATTTAGAAAGAATACCTGAAGGATATCGTCAATCATGGTTAAGAGTAGACAATCAATCAACTTATGCTAATTCTATTTATCCTGGGGATAAAATAGATTTATGGTTGAAAACAAAAGACGCTGGATTACACGTTTATGAACCATTTATTACTAATATTGAAGTGTTAAGTGTTAAAGATTCTAAAGGTGCTAATGTCTTTGATGTTGCAAGTGGAAGAACACCATACTGGTTAGCATTTGCTGTTGATGATACAATGTTTACTTACATTGAAAAAATTAAAAATTTAAATGATATGGAATTAGTTCCAGTTCCTATTAATAAAACAAATAAAGAATTAGAAAATGAACCCAAAATTGTCAATGATACTTTAATTCAAATGATTGATAGTAAAGCTTATATTTATAATACAAATACAGATAATGATAGTAATGAAAATACAAATAACAATGAATAAAAAGAGGTGATTTTTGTGAATGATGCTATATTTTCACAAATAGATTTTGGGCCTTTAAAAGAGTTTTTGGAAGAAGATAACATTACCGATGTTAGTTATTCTAACGGTGGTCAAGTTTGGCTAAAAACTCTTGATAAAGGTGTATATAGGGTTGAAAGACCTGAGATTAATAATGCTTTAATGGAAAAGCTTGCTTTTCAGTGTTCAAATGTAATGGGTAAAACATTTAATATGGCTCATCCATTTTTGGATGCTGAATCAGCTGAACTTCGTTTAAACTTTGTTCATGAATCTATAGCCACAAATGGTATTTGTTGTGTTATAAGAAAGACGCCTGCCAAAATCCGTCTAAACAAAGATAAATTAATAAACGAAAAATATGTTACTGAAAATTTACATGATTTTTTAATGACTTGTGTCGAAGGTCACTGCAATATTATTGTAAGTGGAGAAACAGGATCAGGTAAAACAGAACTTGTTAAGTATTTAGCTAGTCATACTAAAGAAAATGAAAAAATAATAACTATTGAAGATACTCTAGAACTTCATTTAGATAAAATATTTCCTCACCGAGATATCGTGGCAATGAAAACAAATAATATAGCATCTTATTCAGATGTTCTAGTTACATGTATGAGACAAAACCCAAGATGGATTTTACTTTCCGAAGTTCGTTCTGCTGAAGCTGTTACAGCAGTTCGAAATTCTATTTCATCTGGGCACAATATTATATCAACAATTCACTCAGATAGAGCTTTAAATATTCCAATGCGTATGTATAGTTTATTAGAAAGTAGTCAAGATATAGACCAATTTTTAAAATCTATCCATCGTTATGTTCAAATCGGTATTCATGTTAAAGGTTATATGAGTAAAGAATTAAATAGATTTCAAAGAGAAATAATTGAAGTAGTTGAATTTTATGTTGATAATAATAATGAAGCTGGTTCTAATATTATTTTCAAAAAGAGTTTAGATGGAAAATTTAGTTTTAATAACCCAAGTAAGTATTTAATTGATTATTTAGGTGTTCAAGGGGTAGATATTGATCCTGAATATTTTGTTAAATCAAACAAAACAAATACTGATCAAATAGAAAGCTTATAACAGAAAGGAGTTTAAAATGAATTATCTTCCCGAATTGGTAATTTTATTAATAATAGCTATCATCGTTTTAGTAGCTCGAAGAAACCCTGGTGAAAATGTTTATAAATTTTTTGTTACAAATGCCACGAGGGCTTATGATAAATATGCTCCATATTCTTTTAAAATGGTTCGTGAAAAAGCTATTGAACTGGGACAAGAATTTACTTCTAGACAATATCTTACTCAAGTAGCTGTGCTAGGTGGTATTGCTGGTTTAATAGGTTACTTTTATTTTTATAGTGTTATAATTGCTGTTATTTATGCAGTAATAGCTATAGCAACAGTACCATATCTAGCTTATCTTAGACTTCAAAGAATATATAGTGAATATATTTTTGAACAAATTCAAACATATACAACTAATGTTATAATGGAATTTAATACAACTCAAAGTTTTGTAAAATCTTTGGAAGGTGTCAGAGATTCTGGAATATTGGAAGAACCTGTTTTAAGTGATGTAAAAAAAATGATTGATATGTCATATCAAAATGGTACAATAGATGAATCAATAAAGTATTTTAATGATAAATATCCATTTTATATGGTTAAGAACATGCATCAATTATTCTTGCAAATTACAAAAGAAGGAGCTAGAGATTCTGGACAAGCCTTAGAAAATATGTCTCTAGATATCGATGCCTTAGTTGAAGGTGTATACAGAGATCAAATGGATAGAAATAACTTCCATGGTAGATTTTTAAGATTTGGTTTAATATTATATCTATTAATTGTTGTTTTAAGATTTATGTTAGGTGAAGAGAATTACATCAAGTTATTAGATATTTGGTATGTTCAAGTAATACTTCATGCTATAGTTATAATAAACGCTTTCTTCTTATTAAGCGGAGAAAAATATTATAATGAAGATGTGGGGGTAGAATAATGCAAATAGAAATAATAATCGTAGCTATAATTGTTTTTGGTATAATGACTTTATCAGGACAAATAAGTATAAATCAACTTATTAGTGATAACCAAATGCTTTTTATGAAATTAAAAGAAAAAGATTGGGATTTTTATGTCAGAGCTAAATATGGAAATAATTTTAATCCAGATATTTTATTTAATAAAAGAATTAAAAATGCTTTAATAGTTATGTTCATTGCTTTAGCATTTATGATAAAAGATTTAAATGCCGTTAAAGTTTTATTAATATTTGTTTTAGGTTATTTTGTCTTTAAAATGGGGTATAATGATATTAAGAATTATTATAAAAGACATATGGCAGATATTGATTCTATGTTACCTCATTATTTAAAAAACTTAGAAATTTTAATTCAACATTATACAGTGCCCGTAGCTATTGGAAAATCTATGGCTGAAGCTCCAGAAATATTTAAAGATGGTTTACAAGAAATGATTGATTCCATAAATTCCGGAGATGATACAATAGATCCATACATGGCATTTGCTAAAAAATATCCAGTTAGGGATTCAATGCGTATGATGCGTTTATTATATCGTTTAAGTTTGGGTCGTCAAGAAAGAAAACAAGAGCAAATTTTAACTTTTTCAAGATCAATATCAAATCTTCAACAAAAAGCAAGAGAAACAAGATATAAAAACAGACTAGAAAAAATGGAAAATAAAACAATGAGTATGCTTATAACTACAGGTGTAGGACTTATGGTTTTACTAATACTTGCTGTTGTTCAACTTATGAACGTATAGTAGACAAGGAAAATTAAAAAAAAATTGATATTTTAAATAAATTCAGTTATAATAATTATAGAAAAATAAAGGAGGAATTAATAATATGAAAGAAGCAACTGGTGAATTAAATATGACAGTTGTTACTGTTGTTGCAATAGCAGCTGTTGGTGGATTTTTCTATGCATTTGTATGGCCAAACATTAAAGTTGGTTTGATGAAAAATACATGTAATAATGTATGCCCTACAGATACTAGTGATACTAGTAAAAAAACAACAGTACAAAGAGATGGCAAAAATTACATTTGTAGTTGTGCTGATGGAACACAAATTACTTTAGATGAAAAGGGTCAATTTACTGGCGATAATTAATATAATAAGAAGGTGAATAAATGAAAGAGGCTACTGGAGAATTAAACATGGCTGTTATAGTTGCTATATCAGTTGGGATCTTAGCAGCCTTTTTTTTCGGTTCTGTTTGGCCGACAATAAATCAAAATTTTAATAGAACTGCCCAATGTAATAAGGCAATATGCGATTGCAAAAACGCTCAAGATAATAATAATATGTGTACTTGTAAAATTGGAAATAATGATGATGAATTTTTATGTCCATTTAAAGGTTAGGTGAGTAAAATTGAAAGAAACAATAAGCATAACAACCATATTTCAAATTGTAATATTATTTATACTACTTTTTACAGCAATTATGGCTTTAACAATTAATAACTCTAATGCCTTCGGAGTTAAAGATCAATTAGTTAACTATATTGAAGTAAATAATGGTGATATTTTTGATGATAATGGTAATTTGAAAGAAGACATTGTAAACATTATAAATGAAACTTCTTATAGAACAACTGGAAAATGCGATGAAGACTATGCAGGATATTCTAGAACTGGTGAACTTTTAGGAACAGATCAAAAAGCATCTGTATGCATCAGAGAGGTTGAAGCTACTAAAGGAGTAGATGAATATTTAGAATCAATTTTTCCTGACGGTAAAGTGGCTTTAGAAGACTTTATGGAGGGAAAATATTATCAAATTGCGGTATTCTTTCAATTAGATTTACCTGTCGTTAAACAAGTATATGATTTTAAATCAAAAGCGGAAACAAAAATGATATATAATGCAAATAGGTGATGAAATATGCGTGAAGTAAGTGGATCTACATGGTCATTTCAAATGATAATATTCTTTATGTTGATATTTGCCTGTTTCCTAACCTTAGTTTTAACTTATTCTAAAGCTTATACAATTAAAAATAGAATGTTATCAATTATTGAAAAATATGAAGGTATTACTCCAGAATCATCAGAAATATTAAATAGTTTTATACTACAAAAAAGTTATAAGACCACAGCTAAATGTCCGAGTGATGAAAACTGGTATGGGGCTTTAAACTTATCTGGTGATTATGAACGTGTGAATGAAAATACAAATTATTATTATTGTTTTAAAGAACAAGAAGCCAATAATGGTAAAATATTTTATAGTATTAAAGTTTTTTATAAATTTAATTTACCCGTTTTAGGTCAAATTATGACATATCAAATAGACGGTGATACTAAAACCTTTATAGGAGCAACAAATAGAGTGGGAGGATCAGAATGAATGTAATAGTATCAAATAAATATCAATCTTTACTTGCTAGTTTAAATATTGATGTTATTAAAAGTATTAATGGAGAATTTTCTGTTGATGACTTAATATCTAATTTTTCTAATTTTTATTATAATAAAATGATTATAGATATAACAGCAATAAAAGGATATGAGGATATTAAAGTAATGCAAAATTTATCAATGAATTTTGATATGTCAAAAGTTATATTACTTTTAGATGACTCTGAAACCATAAATTCTCCGGTATATATATCTCAGCTTATATCAATGGGAATATATAACTTTACAAATGATGTAAATGCTATTAGTTATTTAATAGATAATCCAAATACTTATAAAGATGTAGCTAATTATCATAATGTAAGTGGATTTAAAAGACCAACATTAAACGAAAAGTCTATAGATAATACTAAGGGAAAAATAGGTCAAAAAATTATTGGTATTAAAAATGTTACTGAACATGCTGGTGCTACGACACTATGTTATTTATTAAAAGAACATCTTGAAAAATCATATAAAGTAAAAGCCATTGAAGTAGATAAAAATGACTTTGTATATTTTAATGATGATTCACTAGAAAGTACATCAAGTATAGGATTCGGAGATTTATTAAACAAATATAGTAGTTACGATGTTATTCTAGTTGATTTAAATGATGGTAATGTTGAAGAATATTGTCATGATATTATTTATTTGATAGAACCAGGATTAATTCAATTAAATAAACTTATTAGAAGAGATAATGATATATTTAGAAAATTACAAAATAAAAAAATCATTTTAAATAGAAGTATTTTAGATGATAAAGATGTTACTGATTTTGAAAAAGAAAGTGGTAGCAAAGTGTTCTTTAATTTACAAAACTTAGATGATAAATTAGATAATCAACCAATAATTAATAATTTTCTTATTAATTTAGGTTTTAGTAGAATAGAAAGTGGTAGTGGTTCTGGTATATTTAGTATTTTTAAATAAGAAAGTAAGAGGTTATTATGGAATTTTGTAATAAGACAGCTAGAATTTGGCAAATAGTAGGTAATGCTTTATTAATATTAAAAATAGCAATTCCTATTTTAATAATTGTATTAGGATCTATTGATTTGGGTAAAGCAGTAATATCAAGTGATGATAAGGCAATTAAAAAAAGTGGTAGTGCACTTTTTAAAAGAGTATTTGCAGGAATAATTATCTTTTTTATTCCCACAATTATAAAATTGGCATTTAATATGGTATCAGGATTTAATGACGATATAAAAAAAGAATATGATAACTGTATGAATTGCATTACAAGTCCTAATAAAGAATGCGAAGTCTCATCAGATAAAGATATATACAAATAATTGACTTTACCATTAAATTAAGGTAAAATAAAGTTATGTAAAAGGAGGAGTGTATTTATGTCTATTTGTAGTGACCCACAAGCACAAGAAATTTGGTATACTGTTGGAATGTTTTTATTAGTATTTAAAATTGTAATTCCTATTCTATTAATTATATTTGGTATGATTGATTTAGGAAAGGCAGTAATATCAAGTGATGATAAAGCTGTTTCTAAAGCAGGTAAATCATTATTAAATCGTATAATTGCTGGGGTATGTATTTTCTTTATTCCTACACTTATTGGTTTAGTATTTAAAATGGTTGGATCATTTAAAGAAGTAGAAGGTCAATTTGATATCTGCGCTGCATGTGTTAGTAATCCAACTGGTGGTACTTGTTCAAATGCAGGTAATAATTAAATAAAATGATTAAAATTTAGTTTAGAAAAACTAAATTTTTTTTGTGATTAAGTAAAATAGCTTTCTTATAAAGACTAACAATTAATTAAAATTATTTGATTATTATTAAAAAACAAATGAAGTAATGTTTATTTTGTATAAAATGGTATTTTAATAACAAAAAAAATAATGCACAATGGCATTATTTTTCTCTGTCTTCATATTCACCAGTGTATTCATAACCACTAAGTGTTTTTGAAGTACTCCATTTATAAGTAGGGATTCTATGAACCCAAACTGTTTCAGTTCTTTTATCTGTTTTTGTATAATTAGTGTATTTACTAGCATTTTCACTTAAATCTCTAACACAGTAATCTAAATCTGTATAAGTAACATTAAATTTAAATGGAACTAAATATACACTCTTACCTAAATTGCTAGCATAATATAAATCTACATTATTGTGGTTTCTATAATTGATTGTAACTTGTGTTCTATAAACACCGCCAGATTTATATGCATCACTTAAGCTATAACTAAAGTTTGAACTTGTAAGAGATGATCTTCTAAATGATGATGCATCAGTTAAATTAACATTATATTTACCGGTATTACCAGTCATATAAAGGTTACTAGTATCAATATACTTTTGATAGTCAGCAGTTATTTTAAAATATGAGCTTCCTGAAATTTTAACATTATCAATATTGCTTGGCAAGTCTAACATTTGTAATTCATAAGAATAAGTTCTAGCATTCATGTCTTCAGTTACATAACTTGTAGTATAATATGTTTTTGTTCTATTTTTACAGAAATTATAAGTTGTTTCTGTAGTACTTTTGTTTTCAGCACCAGTTGCATTTGATTTACCGTCTTTCCAATCAGACCATTTAACAAATTTATAATATCTTACCTTAGATGGTGTAGGAGTAGGATCTGGTTCTGGTGTTGGATTATTATTGTTGTTATTGTTATTATTATTGTTGTTGTTGTTATTGTTACAATTTGATGAACAACATGTACTTGAACAACTTATTTTAATATTAACTGTTGTTTTGACAGTAGTTGTGACAGATGATGTTGTAGTTCCAGTATATCTATTTGATGAGCTAGAACTGCTTGATGAACTTGTATTTGAACCAGTACTTGAATTATTTCTATTTGAAGTACTTGTATTTGAACCATTGTTATTAGTTGTTGTTGAATCATCAACTATAACATCTGATTTAGTTCCATTATCGCTATTACATGTTCCATTTGCTGTACATGTAGCAGAGTTTTCAATTGTAGTAACAATAAAGTCTGATTTATCACCACAGGTTAAGCTAACTTTTAAAGCATAATTACCATCAGCTGTTTTAGTAGCTTGAACATAACTTAAATCAGTATCACAAGTCTTACCATCATTAGTAAAATCAATTAATAATTTTTGATTGATCATTTGAGTTAAAGTAAGTTTTTCAGTACTTCCAACTTTTTCAGGTAATTTTGATGGTGTAAAATATTCAAAAGCAGCTGTTTTCATATTTGTAATATTTGTAATATAATCACTATTACTATTTGCAAGTAAACCACTACCATTAGTTTTATTCTTGGTAATTCTGGTAAATAACCAACCAGCTAAGAAAACTATAACTGCTAAAATCACTAATTTAATTAAAAGTGATCCCCAATTTAAACTTAAATTCTTATTTCCTTCTTCGTACATATTCGTACCCCCTTCATTTGGAAAATCTTTTCTCCTTTAAGACGCCATTATTTTACCATAATTATATGTATATGTCAAACATAATATAATGGTTAAAGTCTATGTTTACGGCATATTTTGTAAACAATTGACAAAAACAAATGTTTGTGATAAACTTTTTTCGTATTTATTTTTTTAATTGTGTTAAAATACTAAAGAAAAACGAGGTGTAAAATGACTAATACAGATAAAATAATTATAAAGGGAGCAAGAGAAAATAATTTAAAAAATGTTGATTTAGAAATACCTAAAAATAAACTAGTTGTAATGACTGGAGTATCAGGTAGTGGCAAAAGTAGCTTAGCCTTTGACACTATTTATGCTGAAGGTCAAAGAAGATATGTTGAAAGCCTATCAGCCTATGCAAGACAGTTTATTGGTGTAAGTGAAAAACCAGATGTTGATTCTATCGAAGGATTAAGTCCATCAATATCAATTGACCAAAAATCAACAAACAAAAATCCTCGCTCAACTGTTGGAACAATTACAGAGATTTATGATTATTTAAGATTATTATTTGCAAGAATTGGTAAACCTTACTGTCCAACTCATCATATTCCCATAAAAAGTCAAAGTATTGAAGAAATGACTAATAAAGTGATGGAGTATACTGGTAAAAATGTAACAATATTAGCTCCGATAGTACACGGAGAAAAAGGTACTCACAAAGATCTATTTGATGAATTAAGAAAAGAAGGCTATTCTAAAGTTCGTGTAAATGGAAAAATAATGAGTTTAAATGAAGAAATAACATTAGAAAAAAATATTAAAGATAATATAGAAATAGTAATAGATAAAATAACGGTAGATAAAGAAGAATATGGTCGAATTTTTGAAGCTATTGAAGCTAGTACTAAGAAGGCAGATGGCAAAGTTGTTTTAGCTTTGGATGAAGAAGAAGTATTTATGAGTGAAAAGTATGCTTGTAAAATATGTAATTATTCAATCGGAGAGTTAGAGCCTAGAATGTTTTCTTTTAATGCACCTTATGGAGCTTGTCCAGAATGTAAAGGTTTAGGAACAAAACTTCATATTAGCAAAGAACTTTTAATACCAGATCAAAATAAGTCAATTGTAGAAGGGGCTATAACAGCGATAAGTATGGATTCAAATACTTATTTTACTCAAATTGAAACTGTTTGTAATCACTATGATATAAATATGTATGCTCCGATAAAAGATATACCAGAAGAAAAGTTAAATTACATATTGTATGGAACTAGTGAAATATTAGAATTTAATTATGTTTCTAAAAATGGAAATACTCGTAGTACAAAAGGATTTTATGAAGGAGTTATTCCGTCACTAGAACGTAGATATGTCGAAACTAAAAGTGGATGGATTAGGGACTGGTTATCAGGATTTATGGTTGAAACTGAATGTCCTGTTTGTAAAGGTAAGCGTTTACAAAAGTCAGTTTTATCAATATATATAGATGATAAAAATATTTATGATATGACTAATATGTCTATAAGTGATTTATTAGATTTTATGAAAAAATTAAAATTAAATAATGAAGAAAAAGAGATAAGTAATTTAATTTTAAAAGAGATTGTTTCTAGATTAGAATTTTTAAATAATGTAGGTTTATCATATTTAACATTAACTAGAAGTGCTGGCACATTATCTGGGGGAGAAGCTCAAAGAATAAGACTTGCAACTCAAATAGGATCAAAATTATCTGGAGTTTTATATGTTTTAGATGAACCAAGTATTGGTCTTCATCAAAAAGATAATGAAAAATTAATTAATTCTTTAAAAGAAATGCGAGATTTAGGAAATTCACTAATTGTTGTAGAACACGACACAGATACAATGTTAGCAGCAGATTATTTAGTTGATGTAGGACCTGGTGCTGGAGAATTTGGTGGTAATATTATGGCTGCTGGTACCCCAGAAGAAGTTATGAAAAATCCTAATAGTTTAACTGGAAAATATTTAAGTGGAAAAGAAAAAATTGAAGTTCCAAAGCAAAGAAGAAAAGGTAATGGTTTAAAAATTACTATTAAAGGTGCTAAAGAAAATAATTTAAAAAATATTAATGTTGATATTCCTCTTAATAAACTTGTCTTAGTAACTGGAGTTTCTGGATCAGGAAAATCATCTTTAATAAATGAAATACTTTATAAAAAAGTTGCAAGTGAAATAAATAAAAGTAAAGTAGTTCCAGGAAAATATAAGGAAATACTAGGCCTTGAAAATATTGACAAAGTAGTTCAAATAACTCAAGATGCAATTGGGAGAACACCACGCAGTAATCCTGCCACTTATGTAGGTGTATTTGATGATATCAGAGATTTATTTGCTACTACAAAAGAAGCAAAAATGCGAGGATATGATAAAAGTAGATTTTCATTTAATGTTAAAGGTGGCAGATGTGAAAATTGTTGGGGTGATGGTGTTAAGAAAATTGAAATGCACTTTTTAGCCGATGTTTATGTACCATGTGATGTTTGTAAAGGAAAAAGATACAATAGAGAAACTCTTGAAATTAAATATAAAGGCAAAAATATTAGCGATGTTTTAGATATGCGTGTAAGTGAAGCTCTTGACTTTTTTCAAAATGTTCCCAAAATATATAATAAACTTAAAGTCATGATGGATGTTGGTTTGTCTTATATAAAATTGGGCCAATCAGCACCAACCTTATCAGGGGGAGAAGCAGGAAGAGTAAAACTTGCTAAAGAATTACAGAAAAAAGCAACAGGTAAATCATTATTTATTTTAGATGAACCAACGACTGGGTTACATTCAGACGATATCAAGAAATTATTAGTAATACTAAATAGAATAGTAGATAATGGCGATACAGTTATAGTAATTGAACATAATTTGGATGTTATAAAAGTTGCTGACTACATAATTGATTTAGGCCCAGATGGAGGAAAATATGGAGGAAAAGTTGTAGCTACTGGAACTCCAGAAGAAGTTGCTAAATGTAAAAATTCATATACTGGAGAATTTTTAGCTAAAATATTAAAACAATAGCATTATTATCTAAATATTGATATAATAAAACCGGAGAGTGAATAAATGAATCGATATATTTTTACAATTGGAAATTTTAAAGTAGAGTGGTATTCTGTTTTAATATTAATCGGTGCCATGATAGGTATAACAATGATCTTAAAAGAAGGAAAAAGATACAAATATTCAACAGATTTTACTTTTAATTTATGCTTTTGGGCTATTTTAGCTGGAATAGTTGGAGCAAGAATATATTATGTTTTGTTTAACTTAAAGTTATATAATAGCTTTTGGGAAATATTTAAAATATGGGAAGGGGGACTTGCCATTCATGGTGGCCTTATTGTTGGATTGATTGTGGTTCTTCTTTACTGCCATAAATACAACATAAGGGCTATTAGAATGCTTGATTTTATCGCTCCGGCTTTACTTCTAGCTCAAGGTATTGGTAGATGGGGAAATTTTTTTAATAGTGAAGCTCATGGTGCTGCAACAACACTTGCTCATTTAGAAAGCTTGCACATTCCAAAGTTTATAATAGATGGAATGAACATTAATGGAATATATTATACACCAACATTTTTATATGAATCTATTTGGTGTTTTCTAGGCCTTATTTTAATTTTAATAATAAGAAGAATTAAAATTACTAAGATAGGACAACCATTTGCTTTTTATCTAATGTGGTATGGAGCTGGAAGATTCTTTATTGAAAGAATGCGTACTGATTCATTAATGCTAGGTGGCTTTAAAATAGCACAAATTGTTTCTATTTTAATGGTAATCGTAGGCTTTTTAATTATAATGATTACAAGTCGAAAGGGCCGATATGAAGATTTATATAACCAAGATGAAAACGAAGTAATTCATTTTTAAGGAGACATTATTATGTATGATATAATTATAATTGGAATGGGGATAAGTGGTATAACTGCAGCAATATATGCCAAAAGAAGTAACAAAAAAGTTTTACTTATTGATAAAGGTACTCCGGGAGGATTGCTAAATAAAATTGATAAAATAAGTAATTATCCAGGTTTAATCGATATAAGTGGTCCTGAATTTGCAGATATATTAGAAAAACAAGTTAAATCCTTTGATATTCCATATATTCTTGAAGAAGTTATAGATATTGATTTAGAAAAAAAGATTGTAAAAACTAAAAATAATCAATATGAAGGAACAAAAATAATTTTAGCTATGGGAAGAAAGCCAAAATATTTAGGCTTAGATAACGAACAAGAATTAATTGGAAAGGGCGTATCTTCATGTGCTTTATGTGATGCCTTTTTCTATAAAGATAAAAATGTAGCAGTTGTTGGAACTGGAAATAGTGCTTTAAGTGAAGCTTTATATCTAGCAAATATTGCAAGCCTCGTTTATATAATAAACCGCCGAGATGGTTTTAGAGGCGAAGATATGTTAGTTCAAGAAATAAAAAATAATCCTAAAATAAAAATCATTTATAATGCCAACATAATAAGTATGAATGAAGAAAATAATAAACTTAAATCAATAGATTTAGATAATAAAGAAAATATTTTAGTAGATGGGGTTTTCGTTTATATAGGTAACAAACCCGCTACAGAGTTTATTGATAAAAAAATACTTGATGGTGATGGATATGTTAAAGTAAACGAAAAGTTTGAAACAGAAATACCTGGTATATATGCTATAGGAGATATAATAAAAAAAGATGTTTATCAACTTGTTACAGCGGCATCCGATGGTGCAAGAGTTATATATAATATGAAATAGAAGTGAAAACTTCTTTTTTTTAATGCTTTATGATAAAATAAACCCAGGAAGTGATACCATGGACAAAAATAAAGACTTATTTTTATTAGGCGTACTTTTAATAGTTTTAACGTTTGTCTTAGGTATAAATATTTATGAAGATTACAAAGAGAAAAATGCCATTAATATAAAAGAATATCCTTTTTCTAGTTATGATCTTTTTATAGATGGATTTTCATTTGTTGGTGAAGAAGAAGGAAATAATAGTATTTATTTACTTTATAAGGGTACTGAAAATTATTTATTAAAAGAAATATCTATGCAAAATAATGAAAGTACCAAAACATTTAAGACCAGTGATGAATGTAATTTAGAGAGAAATGATAACGATGTATATATAGTTTGTAAAAATGAAAATTACTTAAAAGTATATGACTTAAATATAAATGAAGTGATAAAAGGACAAATGACAAGTAATTATAATTATGTCCAAAATCAAAAAAATAAATATCATGTTTATCAAAGTAATAATGATAAGTATCCAGTAGTTTTAAATTCTGCCTGTCAAGATTTTTGTTATTTATTAAGAAGTGATGAAATTATAAATAAAGTTGCTATATATAAAGAAAATGTCTTGAAAGAGAGTAATGTTTCAAATTATGGAATATACGAAAATGGAATATTTACATGGGATACTAAAAATATTAAAATATATGATCCAGATTTAGATGGCATAAAAGAGTTTAAAATACCTAGTAAAGCCTTGGAGAATAATATAGTTACGTTAAGTTCTAATAATTATTATTTTTATTATTTAAATAACACAAATATAATTGTTTATAATTTGTATAAAGAAGAAGAAATATCAAGTATAAGTATTAAAAAAATAGATGAAAAGATAAATGAAATAAAATTAAATGGTAATTATTTATATGTTTTTACGAGTAATAAACTATATATATATGATGTAAGTAAAATAGAAAAGAATGAAGAAGAAAATGCTTTATATTATGAAAATAACTTAATTGATAAAAAGATTAATTATTTTAAAGAAAATTATAATGTAAATATTTTAGCTTATGAAAATCCTAGCAATTTAAATAGTAATTATTATATAACTAAAGTCACTAATTATAATGATTTAATAAATGCATTAAATTATATTGAAGATTATTTTATTTTCTTTAATAAAGAATTCTTTAGTCGTTTTTATGAGTATAATATGACTGGATTAAATATTTATTTTGCCGAAAATATTAAAGGAATAACTAATGGATATAATAATGCAAATGTTGTTGGAGTTTCATTTAAGAAAAATAATGAATATATTATTGTTCTTAGTTTAAATTCTGGAGAAAATGTGGCAAATATTTTAGCACATGAAACAATGCATATTATAGATTCATATTTAAATTTAAAAAATGCTTCATTTAATTATTGGAATGACTATAACCCATCAGGATTTGTCTATTCATACACTTATTATCCTAATGAAATTTATAAAGATACTTTAGTGGCAAATAAAGAATATGAAAATAATATTTATTTTGTAGATAATTATGCCAGGAGTAGTGCTGAAGAAGATAGAGCCCGTTTATTTGAATATGTTTGTAAGGGGGAAGATTTTTATAACTATCCACATTTATATGAAAAAATGAAATACTTAAAAAGTGTTTTACTATCTAATTTTCCCGAATTAAAATCTGTTAATATTTTTCAAAGTTAGATTGACAAATGTTTAAACTTTGTATATATTATAAATGGAGGGATGAGTAATGGAAAGTAAGATGCAAAAATGGGGAAATTCTTGTGGGGTTAGAATTCCTAAAGTTTTTTTAGATTCTTTAAATTTAAAATCTGGTGATGATATAAATATTGAGAAAGATGAGAATAAAATAATTATTACCAAAGTAACAAAAGAAAAAGAATCTTTGAAAGCACGAATTGCAAAGTATGATGGTCCGAACATGTGTGAAGATTTTGGTTGGGACGAAGAATTATGGGGGAGGGAAATATGGTAAATTATGTTCCAAAAGAAAGAGATATTGTTTTTATAGATTTTAGTCCAATTAAAGGACATGAACAAAGTGGAAAAAGACCTGCTTTAGTAATTAGTAATAAAATTTTTAATCAGTTTACTAATATGGCGATAGTTTGTCCACTTAGTAGCAACACAAAAGACTTTCCAACACATTATGAATTAAAAAGTCCTAAAACTATAAAAGGTTCAGTTTTATGTGAACATATTAGAAGTATAGACTATGTCAAAAGAAATATAAAGTTTGTTGAACGATGCAGTGAATATGAATATGAAAATATAATAGAGTTAATAAAAAGTTTCTTTGAAAAAGAAAACTAGCATGATAAAATGAATATGGAGATGAAAAAATGAAAGTTAGAACACGTTTTGCTCCGAGTCCAACGGGGTATATGCATATTGGAAATTTAAGAACAGCTATATTTGAATACTTATTAGCTAAAAAATATGATGGAGATTTTATTTTAAGAATAGAAGATACAGATCAAGAAAGACAAGTTGAAGGGGCAATAGATTTTATATATAAAACTTTAGAAATTTGTGGTTTTAAGATTGATGAAGGACCTAGAAATGAAAAAGAATATGGTCCTTACATACAAAGTGAAAGAAAAGCTATTTATAAAAAGTACGCTGAAAAGTTAGTTGAAATGGGTAAAGCTTATTATTGCTTTTGTAGTGAAGATGAATTAAATGAAATGCGCAGAAAAGCTGATGAAAGAAAGAAACCATTTTTATATGATGGACGTTGTAGTAGACTAAGTAAAGAAAAGATTGCAGAAAATTTAGCTAACAATGTTCCTTATGTTATAAGACAAAAAATGCCTAAAACAGGCTATACTTTGATTGAAGATGTAGTTTATGGAAAAATAAAAATTGATAATAGTATTTTAGATGATCAAATACTTTTAAAAAGTGATGGCTTTCCAACATATAATTTTGCAAATGTCATTGATGATCACTTAATGAAGATAACTCATGTTATAAGAGGAAAAGAATATTTAGATCAAACAGCAAAATACAACTTATTATATGAAGCATTTGGCTGGGAAAAACCAATTTATGCTCATGTTGCTATGGTCCTTGGAGAAGATGGAAGTAAACTTTCTAAAAGAAATGGTGATGCTTCATTCATGGATTTATATAATGAAGGATTTTTACCCGAAGCTATAGTTAACTATTTAGCTTTACTTGGATGGAGTCCTGAGGTAAATCAAGAAATATTTTCTATGGAAGAATTAATTGAAAACTTTAATGAAAATAGAATTAGTAAATCATCAAGTCAATATGATGTAAAAAAACTAGAATGGTTTAATCATCACTATATAAATAAAATGGATGATGAAAGTTATTTAAAATGGATTAAAAACTATTTTACAAATGATACTGAAGGAAAAAGTGAAAATTGGATAGATAGACTACTTTTAATTTATAAAGATCACCTAAATTATGGTAAAGAAATAAATGAACTAACTAAAGATTTCTTTAGTGATGAATTTGTTATTAATGAAGAAGCTAAAGAATTTATGAAAAGTGATGAAATAATAAAAACAGTTGTAGAAACATTTAAAGAAGAAATAGAAAATGTTGAAAATTGGAATGTTGAAGAACTGGCAAATGTTATAAATAGAGTCAAAGAAAAATCCGGAGTAAAAGGAAAAATGCTTTATATGCCAATTAGAATTGCTGCAAGTGGTATAATGCACGGCCCAGAACTTGCTGATACTTTATACTTAATTGGCAAAGATAAAATATTAAATAGGTTAGAAAATGGCCAAAATTATTAAAAAATTACTACCATTTTTAGTTATAGCATTAATTATCTACTTAATATATTTAGCCTTTTTTAAGGGAGATAAGATAATAACTCGTTTTGATAGAGAATTTACACTTAAAATTTCAGATACTGCCGAAGTTGAAAGCGAAGCTTTTGTCAAATTAATTGGCATTGATGACAACACATGTAAAGAAACTGACTGTGAGCGTGAAGGCGAAAAAGTAGCTAAAATAATAATTGTAAATAATCATCAAATAAATTATGTTAAACTCGGAACTTTAGCAGAATCTGAGAAAACGTTTGCCAAAATTAATTATACAATTAAGCTTATTGGCATAGATAATAATGAGGCTACACTAAAACTTGAAAAAAATAGTAATTAAGGAGACTAAAATGAAATTATATAATACACTTTCAAGAGAAATAGAAGATTTTATTCCGTGGAATAATGAACAAGTGGGATTTTATACCTGTGGGCCAACAGTATATCATTATGCTCACATAGGTAATATGCGTAATTACATAGGTCATGATATTTTGGATAAAACATTAAGATATCTAGGCTATAATGTAAAGAGAGTTATGAATATTACTGATGTAGGACATCTTACTAGTGATTCAGATTCTGGAGAAGATAAAATGGTTAAAAGTGCTTTAAAAGAACATAAAACTGTTATGGATATAGCTAGATTTTATACTGATGCCTTTTTTCATGATTTTGATTTAGTAAATAATCGTATGCCTGATGTTGTAAGTCCTGCAACAGCAAATATAAATGAATATATTAAAATAATTGAAAGTTTACTTGATAAAGGATATGCTTATCAAAGTGGAGGAAACATTTATTTTGATACAACAAAACTAGATGATTATTATAAACTTACAAATCATAAAGCTGATGAAATGGTTGTAGGAGTCAGAGATGGTGTTGAAAATGATGATTCAAAAAGAAATCAAAATGATTTTGTATTATGGTTTACAAAGTCAAAATTTGCTGATCAAGAGCTTAAATGGGAAAGTCCTTGGGGATTAGGGTATCCAGGATGGCATATTGAATGTAGTGGTATAAGTATCAAGTATTTAGGAGAGTATCTAGACATACATGGTGGGGGAGTAGATAACATTTTTCCTCATCATACCAATGAAATAGCCCAAAGTGAATCTTATATAGGCCATAAATGGTGCAAGTATTGGTTTCATAATGAACACCTAAATGATGAAGAAGGAAAAATGAGTAAGAGTAAAGGAAACATTCTTACAGTGTCAAGTTTAAAAGAAAAAGGTTATAATCCTCTTAGCTTTAGATATATGTGTTTATTAAGTCACTATCGACGCCAATTAGTTTTCTCATTTAACTCTCTTACTGGAGCAGAAAATGCTTATAAAAAACTTCGTAATAAAACAGCTACATTAAAGTATGATGAAAAAATTAATGAAGAAGAATATGATAAATGGAATAATTTATTTAAAAAGTGTTTAGAAGATGATCTAAATACAGCCAATGCTATCACAGTTTTACATGATTTATTAAAAAGTGCTGTGGACATGGGTACAAAATATAAATTAGTTCACGATTTTGACAAAGTGTTGAGCTTAGATTTATTAAAAGAAAATACTAAAAAAGTAGATGATGAAGAAGAAATACTTCATAAAATAAATTTAAGAAATGAAGCTAAAAAAAATAAAGATTATCAAAAGGCTGACGAAATACGTGAAGAACTACTTAAAAAAGGAATTGTTTTAAAAGACACTAGAGAAGGGACCATTTACGAGGTAATTTAGTGAAAAAATATTTAATTGCTTTTCTAACCATTCTATGTATTGGAATAAAAAGTCCTTTAGCAGTAACCAGTCAAAATATTATTCTATACAATTTAAATGATGATAATGTTTTATATGAAAAGAATTCTCATGAAAAAGTTAGTATAGCAAGTTTAACTAAAATAATGACAGCAACGGTAGCTTTAGAAAATATTTCTGATTTAAGTGAAAAAGTTATAATAACTTCGAAAGATTTTTTAGAAACAGATGGTTATGCCAAAGCTGGATTTAAAAAGGGAGATATAGTAACATTTGAGGATTTATTATATGGCATATTATTACCAAGCGGAGCTGAGGCTGTAAATGCTACGATTAATAATACTCTTAAAGAGAATTTTGTTATAGAAATGAATAATATAGCTAAGAAAATTGGTTTAGAAAATACTAGTTTTGAAAATCCAATTGGCAAAGATAATGATAATAATTATTCAACAGCTGATGATGTAGCTAAACTTTTGAAATATGCCTTAAAAAATCCAGAATTTAAAAAAATTTTTACAACTAAGAAGTACACAACTAGTAATGGACTAGTCCTAAATAGTACACTAAATAGATACAGTGATGTTTTTGATACAAATAAAATTATCGGAGCTAAAAGTGGTTTTACTAAAAATGCTGGAAGATGCTTAGCATCAATTACTACTTTAAATGATGTAAATTATCTTCTTGTTGTGCTTAATGCTGATCAGAGTATTCCTTCAAATGCTATTAAAGATTCCTTAGAAATCTATGAGTATTATGATGAAAATTATAGTTATCAAATAATATTAGATAAAGATGAAGTATTAAAAAGTGTTCCAATTAAATTTAGTAAAGAAAAATATTATGATATAAAGGGACATGAAAACATTTCTAAATATTTGCTAAATAATACCAAAGATAATTTGAAAATAGTTTATGATGGAAAAGATGAAATTGATTATAAAATGGCCAAAGGAACACTACTCGGAGAAATAAAAATATATGATGGTGAAAATTTACTTGCGAAAGAAAATGTATATCTAGAAAAAAATATTACTTATTATCCACTTGAAATATGGTTTTTAGTAATAGTTATTGTAAGCATATTAATAATTTTTATAATAAACAAATTTATAAAAAGGGGAAAAGGAAAAAAATATCAAAAGAGATGATAAGAAATGCCAAAAATAAGTATAATAATACCTGTTTATAATGCTGAAAAATATTTGCATGAATGTTTAGATTCTGTTGTAAATCAATCTTTAGATGATATAGAAATAATAGCTATTGATGATGCATCTAAAGATAATAGCTACAAAATTTTAAAAGAATATGAAGATAGATATCCTAGTAAAATAAAGGTTTTTAAAAATAAAATAAATTTAGGCCAAGGTCAAACAAAAAATAAAGCCTTAAAATTTGCTACTGGAAAGTATATTGGTTTTGTAGATAGTGATGACTATGTTCATTATCAAATGTTTGAAACTCTTTATAAAGAAGCTATAGAAAATAATTATCCTGAAGTTATCACAACTGGTATAGCTTTTGTTAAAAATGATTATAAGGCACCTCAGGAACCAGAAGAAGGCTATAGAAAAGATGTTTATGATCCAGCAAATACTTTTAGTCATGTATTAGAGCAATCACCATCTTGTTGTAATAAAATTTTTTTAAGATCAAGTATCAATGATCTTAAGTTTACAAAAGGTATGTGGGAAGATATTGCTTATAGCTACAGTAGTTTATTTAATGCAAATAAAATAGTTCATGTATCTTTTCAAAATTATTTCTATCGCAAACAACTTGATAGTGGAATATCAGCTCGTGGTTTTTGTCCGAATATTCATTTATTGGATATTTTTAGAGTTTGTGATGATTTGAAAAATAATACTATAAAATCTGGCCGCTATTTTCGTTTAAAAACACAAATTGACTTTGTAATTTATAGATCATGCTTGCAAAGAATAAGTGAAGTACTAAGATGGAATATTCCAGAGCGAAAAAAAGAATCTTTATGTTATTTCTTACATTTAAAAATAGTTGAAAAATATGGAGATTATCGAAAATTTAATGATGATATTTTATCAGTATGTATGGGAGTTATGGAACTTGATAAATTAAAAAACATAGTAAAAAAATACGAAAATAAGCCAAGCATTGGGATAAGTAGAAAAAGAATTAATAGCAAATAAAAACTTTTACACAACGTAAAAGTTTTTTTATTACATACCCATTAATTTAATAGCTAGGAACATTCCAAATGTTAAAGCAGAAGTAACAATTAATATTATGCTTGTATAACCAGCAGTTCCCATATGTTGCTTTTCTTTAAGTCTTTTAAGATATTCTTCGTTTTTAGCAAATTCACTATAGCCACCAAAAGAAGCTTTTTTTCTAGTTAAATGCATTCCTTCATTTAAAGAATTATTATTTTGATAAGCATTTGCTAATAAATCCAATGCACTTTGATCATTTCTATTATTTAAAGTAGCATAATCAATAATTTTTTTTGCATCATTTACATCTTTATAAAACTCTTGAATACTTACATTATTTTGATTTTCTTCAAATAGTTCTTTATTATCCTTAAGTATTTGTAAACGATCATTATATCGATTAATATAGCTATCAATAAAACTTGCTTCTTCTTCTGTAATTACAAATTGATTAAAGTAGTTTAGCATTTGTACATTTTCGTTACTATTTTGATAAAAAGCATTCTTAAAATATAAATATATATCATCTGGACTCATGCTAAAAAAAATAGGATCAATACGACTTAAACCATATCCATTTAATTTAATTATATTTCCCTCATAGATTAAACTATCAGTTTTAGTATCATATATAAATTCAGCTAAATTAGGATATTTTTTTTGATAATTAGTTAAAATTGTTTCATTATAATTTATACTTTCCATATAAGTATCACTCCTAGTATCAAAATAAGTTTATCAAATTTTAAGTTAAAAAACAACAAGAAGTTTTATAAATATTTTAAATAGATTGAAATAATAAATAAAAAAAGATTTATTTTTTAATATTTTAGAAATAAATCTAAATAAAAATTAAAAATCTCTAGTTTGCAATATATTATCTATATTGATAAAGTTGTTTTTGAAAGGAGGATAAAATGTTAAATCAAGTTGTATTAGTAGGAAGACTTACGGATGAACCCAGTATTGAAGAGACATCAAATGGAAAAAAACGCACTATTATAATAGTTGCAGTTCCTAGAAATTTTAAAAATTCAGAAGGTTTATTTGAAACAGATTTTATAAGATGTGTTTTATGGAATGGTATGGCATCAAATACTAAAGAGTATTGTCATAAAGGAGATGTAGTAGGAATTAAAGGAAGACTTCAAAATAGATCTTATGAAAATAGTAACAAAGAGATTAAATATATAACCGAGGTAATTGCAGAAAGAATATCTTTTTTAACTTCAAATAATAAAGAAAAAGATCTTAAACAAAATTGACATAAGGTAAACAACTTGCCAAAATGCTAGAACCTTAGCTATACTTTACTTATAAAAGGAAGAGGTATTATGCTAAGAGGTAATAGGTTAAAAAAGGCTAGATTAAAAAAGGGGCTTACGCAAGAAGAATTAGGAAATATCGTTGGTGTAGGTAAATCCGCTATTTGCTGTTATGAAAAGGAAACAAGAAATCCTAGTTTAGAAACTATTATTGAATTTATGAGTGTGCTCAAAGTTACATCAGACTATCTTTTAGGAACAGATACTTTAATAAAGACAGAAATAAATGAGAATATCGAATATCAACCAATGACTAAGGAAGAAGTAGCATTTATAAATGAATTAAGAAAAGATAAATTAGTATATGAAATATTATTAGATGATCCTAAAAGAGGATCTGATTTAGTAAAAAAACATTTTGGCTAGAGTTAAACAAAGTCATCTTCTTTTTTTAAAAAATAAAACATATAATTTTAATGGTGAAATAATTTGAAAAAATATCGATATATTGGTATTATTGCAATTGCTTTATTTAGTTTTTATTACACAGAAAAAATAGCAAGTTACACATTAGAAAATAATAAAATATACCAAGAAATTCAAAATCAATCTTCTAACTACAATATATCTTATGTTAATGCAGAAGTAGATGGAGATTATATAACACCAGGTTTAAATGGCAAAACAGTATCAATAAAAAATAGTTTTTATAATATGCAGGAATTAAAAACATTTAATTCTTATTATCTATTATACGATACATCTTATCCTGAAGTTTCAATTGAAAATAATAAAGATTTAATTATAACAAAAGGTAATAGATTAAAAAATTCTGTAGCATTTGTTTTAGAATATGATCAGAATATCATAAATTACTTTAAAGAGAAGAATATTAAAAGTAGTATTTTAGTAGATTTAGATACGTTTGATAAAAAAGAAACTCTTGAGCAAATAAATAATGAAGTAGTAAAGTATGACAATTTAGAATCTTTAATTAATAAATATTCTAAAAATTCTAATATTTGTTATTTAAATGAGGTTAATGAAAGCATTTGCCGGAAGAATAATAAATACTTAGTAAAAAGCAATAAAGAAATAAGTAATAGTACATATTTAGATGTAAAAAATAATATAGAAAGTGGGGATATTTATTTAGTAAAGAAAAATACTAATATTAAAAGTATAAATATTATAATAAATAGTATCCTATATAAAGATCTTGATATTGTTTATCTAAGTAAGCTATTAAGTGAAGAAAGAGATTGATTTAAGTTAAGTTTTTTGGTATAATCTTATTACCGAAGAACTTATTTTTTTTAAAATGAAGGTGATAATTAATGAGTAAAATAAAGATTTTTGGTTTGGGAGGACTTTCTGAAAGTGGAAAGAACTCTTATGTTATAGAAGTAGATGATGATATCTATGTATTCGATGCTGGAATAAAATATGCAAGTGGAAATTTATTAGGTATTGATTATATAATGCCTGATTTTACATATCTTATTAAAAACAAGAAAAGAATAAAAGGACTTTTTGTTACCCATGGTCATAAAGAAAATATGGGGGCAGTAGCAGATTTACTAAAAGATATTCCTAATTTAAAAGTGTACGCTACAAAGTTTACAAAATTTGAACTTATGGAAGATGGGGTAAATGAAAGTAATATTGTTTTAATAAAACCCCACAAGAAAATTAATTTTGGAAGCGTTTCTATATTTCCAATATCAGTTTCCCATAGTTGTCCAGATGCTGTAATGTATGTAGTCTACACTAAAGATGGAGCTATTTGTTATACAGGAGACTTTATAATTGATCCTAGCATGCAAGGAGCTTATGATATGGATCTTGGAAAAATTGCTTATGTAGGAAAGCAAGGAGTATTATGCTTATTATGCGAATCTTCTTTTGCTGAAAAAAATGGTCATACATCTCCGAATCATCGATTATTAGATTTTTATAAAGATGTAATAAATCATCATGATAAAAGAATATTGTTTTCTGTGTTACCAACACATTTATACACAATAGCAGAAATTTTTGAAGCTGCTGCCAATTCTCATCGTAAAATTGTTATAATGGGAAAAAGGTTACAAAATGTTATTAATTTTAGTACTAAAGAAGGGTATTTAAAATATAATTCTGATATTCTTGGAGATTTATCTAACATCAATGATGAAAATTCTATTTTACTAATTATGGATGATAAGGAAGCTCCTTACGCAAACATGAATAAAATTTTAAATGGCTATGACAAGTTTGTAACTTTAAAAAATACTGATACCATTGTTTTTGCTGAACCAAGATATGATAGTACAGAAAAGTTATTAGTTAAACTTCAAAATGAGTTAGCCAAGTTTGGTTGCAATATTGAAACAATTGACAAGAGTAAAGAAATACTTCATCATGCTTCAAGAGAAGATTTAATGCTAATGATTAAATTAATTAATCCTAAATACTATATGCCTGTCAAAGGAGAATATCGTTATATGGTAAATAATGCAAATTTAGCAAGTGCTCTAGGCATTGAAAACAGCAATATTTTATTAAAACAAAACGGAGATATTGTAAAATTTGAAGATGGAAATTTAATAGATGACTTTTCTCGTATTAAAGTAAACGATGTTTTAATTGATGGAACAAGTAATGATGATATTGGAGATCTAGTTATTAAAGATAGAGAAATGTTATCAGAAAATGGAATAGTATTAATAAGTGCAACGGTAGATAAACAAGATAAAGTATTATTAGTTGGGCCAGAAGTAACTACGAGAGGATTTATTTATGTTCGTGATTCTCAAGATATGATAAAAGAAATTAAAGCTATTTGTGAAACAATTATAAATAGGAACATAAATCCTAAATATATTGATTTTAATCAAATTAAAGTTGAAATAAGAGAAGAATTAAGTAAATATCTATACGAAGTAACTGAATGTAAACCAATGATAATTGCTGTTGTACAAGAAGTATAAAAATAAATAAAAAAGCCATAATATAAATGGTGATAAAAATGGATGAGATACAAGCCTTAAAAGAAATGTATAAAATTGTAGCTATGGGCATTATTGGAATAGATGAAGTTGAAGGTAAAATATCAGATAAAACTTTTGAGAAGACACTATGTGATGCTCGAAAAAAATATCAAGTTAATAAAGTAGATGCAAGTAAATTACTAGACGAGTATGGAGAAAAGCCTGAAGAGATAAATGTTATAACTAAAATGTTTAATGAAATTTATACTAATCTAGAATTATTAAATAAGGATGATAAAAAAGTAGCTAAAATGTTAATTGAAGGAACTAATAAAGGAATCTTAAAAGTTGAAGAAATACTAAACTTAAATTTAGAGGGAAAAGTTAACGACTTAGCTAAAGAATTGCTTGAATTGTTAGAGTTTCAAATTAGTGCTTGGAAACATTATTTATAAGACCTTATGGTCTTTTTTATTTGTCTTTTTAAAAAAGTTTGTTATAATAATTACAGGTGATACAATGGAAACTTTTTGTAGATATTTTTTATATTTTATGTTTTATTCTTTTATTGGCTGGACAATGGAAGTTTTGGTATCACTTTGGAATAAAAAAAAATTTGTTAACCGTGGATTTTTAATTGGACCATATTGTCCTATTTACGGATGGGGAGTAATCTTAATTTTAAAAATAATAGGTAATAATACTCAAGATTTTCTTTCAGTATTTTTAAAATCAATTTTAATTTGTTCTTTGCTAGAATATTTCACTAGTTATTTCATGGAAAAAATATTTAATGTAAGATGGTGGGATTATTCCCAAAAGAAATTTAATATTAATGGTAGAATTTGTCTTGAAACAATGCTTCCTTTTGGAATCTTAGCATCTATTATAATTTATTTTATTCATCCAGCCGTAAAAAGTGTTGTGGGAAAACTTAGTAATACAGCCCTTATTGTAATAAGTTTAATAATTTTAATTATTTATATAATTGATAATATTGTATCAACTTATATACTATTTAAGATAAAAGGTAAAATTAAAGGGGAAAGAAAAGATAACACTGAAAAAATTAAAAAATATATTGAAAAATGGTTTCAAGATAATACAGTTTTGTACCGAAGAATTAAAAATGCTTTTCCAAAATTTGAAATATTTAAGAAAATTCCAAAAGAAAAAAAGAAATAAAAAATTCTTTTTTTTATGAATTTAATTCTTTATTAAAAAACTATGATATTCAATTTTTTCATTTAAAATATCATCGTAATACCTCTTTTTCTAATTAATAAAATCAGTGCTTCCTTGAATTTTTTTCATTTTCACTTCAAACTCAGTTAGTTTTTTATCTAATATTATTTTTCTTTCAGTAATGATTCATATAATTTTTAATATCTTTTTCTAATTCCAACATTTTTTTATAAAAAGTATTGACCGATAGTTACTACCGACGTTTATAATTATAATGTAGATATTGTAAATGTCAATAAAGAAAGGGATGGTAATTCCAAAAATTGTTAAAACTAAATTTAGTAATAAAGAAAATAATAAGGGAGAAAAAGTTTTAGTGGTATATTTTTCTGCCCAAGGACATACCGAAAATATAGCTAAATATGGAAACTGGCTTGATGGTAAATGATTTTCATCAAGTGCCTCAGATAGTTATATTAAAGCTTTTACTGACAGTATAAAATAATATTAAAAAAGAAAGGAATGAATCTATGAAAAAATCAAAAATTTATTTTACAAAAGATATTAGTGAAGAAGAATTAATTAAGGTTTATGAAGCCTTAAACCACGAATTAAAAGGAAAAGTTGCTGTAAAAATATCAACAGGAGAAATGGGAGGACATAATTACTTAGATCCAAATTTAATTAAAGGACTAGTTCAAAAACTAAATGGAACAATAGTAGAATGTAATACTGCTTATCCTGGTAAGAGAATGGCAACATCTGATCACTGGGAAACAATTAAAGCTCATGGTTTTACAGATATTGCTCATTGCGATATTATGGATGAAGATGGCGAAATTGAAATCCCAGTTAATGGTGGAGAACATTTACAAAATAAAAATGTCGTTGGTAGTCATATTAAAAATTATGATTCAATGCTTATATTATCTCATTTTAAAGGCCATGCTATGGGAGGTTTCGGTGGAGCATTAAAAAATATGAGCATTGGAGTTGCTTCTAGTCATGGAAAAGCTTGGATTCATTCAGCAGGTAGAACAAATGATACAAAAATAATGTGGAATCTATTAGATGATCAAGATGGCTTCTTAGAAAGTATGGCTGAAGCTGATAAAGCAGTTGTTGAATTTTTCAAAGCCGAAAATATGGCCTACATTAATGTTGCTAATAAAATTTCAATAGATTGTGATTGTGTTTCTAATCCAGCTGATCCTGAAATGGCAGATATAGGTATTTTTGCAAGTATTGACCCAGTTGCTCTTGATCAATGTTGCTATGATACTATTATTAATTCTAATGATCCAGGTAAAAAGTCTCTAATTGATAGAATGGAAGAAAAACATGCTATTCACACTGTTGAAAGAGCTCACGAACTTGGTCTTGGAAATCGTGAATACGAAATTATTAATATAGATTAACAGAAATATAGTATACTTAAAAAGTATTAAAAATTATGGAGGATATAAAATGGTAAAATTAGTTTTAGTTAGACATGGGCAAAGCGTATGGAATTTAGAAAATAAATTTACGGGCTGGACAGATGTTGAATTATCAAAGCAAGGAATAAGTGAGGCAAAAGAAGCTGGAAAAATATTAAAGAACCAAGGATTTCATTTCGATTTAGCTTATACATCAGTTCTAAAAAGAGCAGAAGATACTTTAGACTATATTTTAAAAGAAATGAATGAAGAGAACATAGATATTAAAAGAAGTTGGAAATTAAATGAAAGACATTATGGGGCACTTCAAGGCTTAAATAAAGATGAAACAAAAAAAGAATATGGAGAAGAGCAAGTATTATTATGGAGAAGAAGTGTAGATGTTAGGCCTCCCAAGTTAAATGAAAATGACTCAAGGTATCCAGGAAATGATCCAAAATATAAAGATTTAAATAAAGAGGAAATTCCTAAAACAGAAAATCTTATGGATACAATAAAAAGAGTCGTAGAATATTGGAATAAGGAAATTAAACTAGAAATAGAAAAAGGCAAGAAAATTATAATTGTAGCACACGGAAATAGTTTAAGAGGTTTAATAAAGTATTTAGATGATATAAGTGATGAAGATATTATTAAATTAGAATTACAAACTGGTAATCCAATATGTTATGAATTAGATGATAATTTAAAACCTATAAGACATTATTATTTAAAAAAGTAAAATAAATAGTGAAATGAAAGTGCGATCGTTTATGTAAAAACAGGTACATTATTAATTATATTAGGGAACTTATTATATTTAGCATATATATTTTTGTGTGGCAATGAAACAAGCCATTTTAGTGATTTTAGTAGTGGATTATTACTAGGATTATCAATTGGATGCAATTTCGTAGGCATTGTTTTAACAGTTGCTTATATGACTAAAAATAATAAAGAACGAAGTAAAATTAAAATTAAAAGTTTGATTTAACATATTTACTGACACCCCCTAGGGGTGTTATAATTTTATGTCGAGATGAAGTATATGGATAAACACTGTAATACTTGTTCAAAAAGTTCACATAGAGATGAAGAAACAAAGAAAAAATTAAATAAAAGACTTAAAACAATCGAAGGCCAAATTCTTGGAGTACAAAATATGATAGATGAAGATAAATATTGTAATGATATCTTAATACAACTTTTAGCAATAAATAAATCAATTAAAAGTGTTAGTAATGAGATATTTAAAAATCATTTATCAACTTGTGTTGTTAGAGATATTAAAAATGATGATCCTAAAATAATTGACAAAGTAATGAAGCTTATTGAAAGACTTAATTAATGTATATCATTAATGTTTCTAAAAAATATTCAATATTCTATTAATAAATGAATTTAATATTAAAAAGAAACTTGAAAAAAAAGAGGTGAAAAAATGAAAAAAATAATTTTAAAAATAGATGGTATGACTTGTAGTGCTTGTTCATCGAGTTTAGAAAAATATTTATTAAAACAAGAAGGCATAATTGATGCTTTAGTAAATTTAGTAATGTCTTCAGCAAGTATAAGCTATGAAGATAATATTAAAATAGATGATTTAAATAGATTTATAAGTGAAGCAGGATTTAAATCTTTAGGAGTCTATGATGAACAAGAAACCGATACTATTAATAAAAATAGTTATTTTATAATTAATGGGTTACTTGCATTAATAGTTTTGTATATTTCTATGTCTCATATGATCCACTTGCCTGTTATACCATTTTTAAATATGGAAAAATATCCAGTAAACTATGCAGTTTTTTTATTTTTATTTAGTTTATATTTTATATATTTTGGAAAAGATATTATTATTAATGGTATTAAAAATATTAAATACAAGTCACCGAATATGGATACACTAGTGACTCTAGGAGTTATTTCGAGTTTTGCATTTAGTACATTTAATATGATCATGATATTAAAAGAAAAACATGAGTATGTAGAAAGTTTATACTTTGAAAGTGTTTGTGTTATTCTTTATTTAATTAAATTTGGAAGATATATTGATGGCATTAGTAAAGAAAAAACAAAGGAAGCTATAAAAGGATTAGTTACTATTACTCCGAAATCAGCAGTATTGTTTACTAATAATAAAGAACGAAATGTTTCTATTGATGAAGTAAAAAAAGGAGATATTTTAATTGCTAAGCCAGGAAATAGATTTGCTGTTGATGGAACTATAGTAAAGGGAAGCTCTCATATTGATGAATCATTTATAAGCGGTGAATCAATTCCTATTAAAAAAAGTATAAATGATAAAGTAGTAGCTGGGGCTATTAATTTAGATGGTGAAGTTTTATATAAAGCAGAAAATATTGGTAAAGATTCAACAATATCTGAAATAGTAAGATTGGTAGTTGAAGCAACAAATACAAAAGCTCCAATTGCAAGAATTGCTGATAAAGTAAGTGGAATATTTGTGCCAATTGTTATGATTTTAGCAATTATAACATTTATTGTTCATTTATTGTTAGGATTTAGCTTTAATGCATCAATTGTTTATTTTGTAACTGTTCTTGTTTGTGCTTGCCCATGTGCACTAGGACTTGCAACACCACTTGCAATAGTAGTAAGTGAAGGATTATGTGCTAAAAATGGAATATTAGTTAAGAAATCGGAAATACTCGAAAATGCAAATAAAATAGATGTAATAGTTTTTGATAAAACTGGCACATTAACCTATGGAAATTTAAGAGTATCTAAAATAATAAATAATTCAAAATATCCAGATAAAGATTTATTAGAGATTGTATCATCACTAGAAGATAAATCAACACATCCTATTGCTAGTGCTTTTATAACTTATGCCAAAGAAAATAATTTAAAAAACTTAAAAGTTGATAATTTTAAAAATATTGCAGGAAGTGGACTAAGTGGTATTATTAATGAAAAAGAATATTTAATCGGAAATAATAAAATATTAAATGGTTTTAAAATAGATAATAATATGTCTAGAAAAGAAAAAGAGTTATCTTTAGATGGAAATAGTATTGTTTATGTTGTAGAAAATAAAAAAATTATTGCCCTTATTGGGGTTAAAGATATTATTAGAGATAATGCAGCTTATGTTATAAAAAAATTAAAAAAAATAAATAAAAGCATTATTATGCTTACAGGAGATAATGAAATTACAGCTAATATAATTGCTAAAAATATTGGTATTGAAGAAGTAATAGCAAACGTATCTCCGAAAGATAAATCAAATAAAATTAAAGAATTAAAAAATAAAGGTTTAAAAGTAATGATGGTTGGGGATGGAATAAACGATGCTCCAAGTTTGTCACTTGCAGATATAGGAGTAAGCTTAAATTCTGCTATTGATATTGCTGCTGACTCTGCTGATGTTATACTAATGAGAAATGATTTAAGATCAATATATAATTTGTTTAACATAAGTAAAAAAACAATAAGTAATATAAAAGGTAATTTATTTTGGTCATTCTTTTACAATATTTGTATGATTCCAATTGCCTCTGGATTATTAGAGTTTGCAAATATTTCAATGAATCCAATGATAGCAGGATTTGCTATGACTTTATCTAGCTTTACTGTTATAATAAATGCTTTAAGATTAAAAAAATGGAAGGAGAAATAATATGTTTAATAAAAAAACAAAAACAATAATAACTATCGAGGGGATGATGTGTGATCATTGTAAATCTAAAGTAGAAAAATCTTTATTAGAATTAAAAGATGTTTCTAAAGTGAAGGTAAGTTTAAAAGGTAAAACAGCAATTATATATTCAAAAAATAGCATTAATGAAAGTGATATAATTAATGCTATTAATAAATTAGATTATAAAGTAAAAGGTATTAAAGTAGATAGATAATGAAAGTGGGAAGCATATTATTACTAATATTTGTACTTACCTTTACCATGACAGGTTGCAAGCAAAAAATAAGCAAGATGAAAAAGCTCCACAGATAAAGATGTTTATATTAATTATGAATACGAAAGAGTTATTATTGGACTACTTGCTGTTAAATGCTTAAATGGAAATTTAAAGATAGTTGTAAATACTTGCCAATCATGCAGAGAATCTTCTTATTTCTTTATAAAGCAAGATAGCCTTTGTATTCTTCCAAACTGACAAGTTGGAAGCAAGAAATGCAAAAAAACTAACCCAAATTGGATTAGTTGTATATTTAAGCTCGAAAAGTTCGAGCATATTTCACTATGGAGCGAATAAACAACAGGTTACGAACTGAGTTCTCTTTCTAAAAATATTATAGATGAATTCCTATTAAATTTCAATGGGTGTATGGAAAAAATTAATAGTTTATAGTATAATTTTACCAGTATTTATCTTGATTCGAGTTCGGAGGTTAAAATGTTTACTTTAGAAAATATATTAAATTATACAAGTGTCAATATACAAATCATAGGTGTTTTTATAGCAATTATAGGTGGATTAATTGCAACAAAATTGCTTAATACAAAAATAGAAAAAGACACTTTAAAGGAAAAATTAGAAAAGTTAAATAAAGAAATAAGATTTTACCAGAAAAGAAAAATAACTGATGAAAAAGAATTATATAAAATCAACAAAGCAGATTACATAACTTACATTTATGAAAAAGTAAGAAATAAGGATTTTAAGATAGAAGATTATGAAGATTATAATTTAACTTTTGAACAAAGAAGAGAAATTGTCAAAGAAATAAATGAGTTGATAAGTAGTGCATTAAAAATATTTAGTGAACCGCATTACAAAGATGATATACCTAATATTTTAAAACAAAATCATATCAAGGAAGATACTATTGAATATATGATTTATAAATATGTTGGGAATAATACTAGAGTTAGAAAAACTAGATTTGGTATTTTAGATCCAACTGATATTGATTTTGATAATATATCATTTGTTTCAATTCCAGAAAAATTAAATGAAAGAGATTTAAATAATCGCATCGATAAATTTGATGAATTTATTGAATGGAAAATGATAGAAAACGAAGATATTGAATCAAAATTTATAGCTTTAAATAACAATTTAGATGTAAAAAAGATGTTCTTTTATTTGTATTTATAACGATTTTTGCAATCATTATTCCACAAATAATACTATCAACATATCCTTTATTTGTAAATTATAAGTGGCTTAAATATATATTTGCAATTTATAGTATAATTACATTTATTCTTTCAATGTTTTTTATGCTTCTGCTGATATTTATGAGTATATAATAAAAAATATTGTATAGAAAAAGAAACCAATTAAGATTTCTAAATAATTTAATTGAAATTTCTTTTACTTACTCACTAAAAAACATTACTTAATCTTTATTAGTTGGATATCGTAATTTCTTTTTTCAGGTGGCATTATTGTTCTATCTTGCATAGACGCA
>CAKOOS010000004.1 GCA_934098735.1 uncultured Bacilli bacterium
TTGTAAGAAGTGTAGCTTATTATTATCAATATTTAATTCTTCAATACATGAGTAATATTTAATATTTTTCTTATCTAGCACCTTAATTAGTTCTTTTTCTAAATCATTAAATTTACCACAATTAAATATTACTTTATCCACTTTAAAATTTTCTATTACATTTATTGCATCTCCCATATGATCGTAATCTCCATGGGTTAGTATTAAATAATCAAGTTTCGAAATACCTTTGCTTTTTAAAAATTTCAAAACGTTTTCAGTTACCTTATATTTTGATTGACTTAAAAATATTCCACCAGTATCTATCATGATGGTTTGTTTCTGATGAGGATAAATTAAAACACTTGAATCTCCTTGCCCTACATCAAAGTAATATATATAAAAGTTTGAATTAATCTTGTAACTATTTTTAGTAAATATCACAATTAAAAGAAAATAAAACAATGTTTTTTTGTGTTTTAAGTTTAACAATAAAATTACATACATCAAAATTATTACGATAATACTTATTTTAGGAACAACTATTTTTACGCCTATTAAAGACATAAAATAATTAAGCTTTTTAAATACTGAAATAAGAAAAGTTGTTATGAAACTAAACTTGGAAATTATTAAAGAAAAAATCATAAAAGCAAATAAAACTGAAAAAAATGGTACTATAATAATATTTGCCAAAATACTTGTTAAATTAATTTCGTAGTTATAATAAATTGTTAAAGGAATACTATAAAGAAAAGTTATGATACTTAAATTTAAGCTTTTTTGAAATCTACTTCCTACTATTTTAGTTTTGTTATAAATTATTCCAAACGTTATTATAAAAGAATATAGAAATCCTAAATCATAAATATAAAATGGATTTATTATAAGCATTATAAACAGAGATATACAAAGTAAATGAATACTCTTAAAATTTAAACCTAAAACATTATTAACATCCTTTAGTGCTAAAAATATTACAACTCTAGTTGCTGATGATGGATATGAACATGTGAACAAAAAGAAAATAAAAAATGAATATTTTAAAAGAAAAAAATAAATTTTTTTTAGCTTATTAAAAATTAAATTAAATATACTTAGTAAAAAACTTAGGTGCATACCTGAAATAGCCAGTAAATGTCCTACCCCATTATTTTGAATTATTTGATATTCTTCCTTTTCCAAATATGATTTATTTCCCATCAAAATAGCTAAATAATATTCTGAATTATCAAATCTATAAATTCTTCTTAATAACATGTCTTTAAATCTATAAAATATGTTAGATTGTTTTTTTAAATTATAACTAGATGCCTTAAACAAATAATATATTTTGTGATTTTTTAAATATTTTTGATAATTAAATGTATTAGGAATCGTGTTTTTTTTAGGTTTAATAAATTGACCTTTTAAACTAATTTTGTCCCCGAGATGAATTTGATTTAATATATTTTTTTGATCTTCTTGATTTTTAAAATAATAGCTAACTATTATTTTTTCTTTTCCAGCTATTGTTAAACTAATTTTTTCTTTAGTAAAACTATAATTTAGTACTTTACCTTCAATAAATGTTTCATTTTCCTTATATTTTGATTCACATTTTATAAACGTTGTAAATATAAAGGTATAAATAAATACAATAATACCTAATATAAAAAATATTTTATTATACTTTAATATTGTCTTTAATTTTTTCATATAGTGCTTTACCAATTCCATCAACATTTTGAATATCTTCTATGTTAGTAAAGTTACCATTTTTGTTTCTATATTCAACTATAGCATTTGCTTTACTTTCCCCAATACCATTTAACTTTCCTAGTTCTTCTTTAGAGGCAGTATTAATATTTACATAAGTATTATCACTATTTGTATCATTGTTTGATACAATCATGCTTGAACTATCAGAAAGACATTTATCAATTTTATATTCATCACAATTACAAACTTCACTTTCTTTTTTTATATTTTGTGAATTGTATTCATTTTGAGTATAAATATAAATTACCATTTCATCTGATAACTTCATACTTAAATTAATATTGTCTGTGTATGCATCTTCTTTCAAACCTCCTGCCTCTTTTAAAATATCATTTATAATATAACCATCTTCAATTTTATAAACTCCTGGATTTATTACAGCACCTTTTAAATCAACATATTTATTATTTTCTTCGCTATAATCATCAATTAGTGTAACTGGTTTTATTGCATTTTCATCCTTATTTTGATAAAAATAAATAGCTAATGTTGTACTTATTAAAGATGTAAGTAATAAAAAAATTATTGTAATAATTGTAAAAAATTTATTTTTAAATAAAAACATATATACTCCTTTCAAGTATATACATTTTCCCTTTTTTAATTTTTTTCGTATTTTATTTAATTATTTTTTAAAACTTCTAAAGCTTCATCAAATGTTTTAACACTTACTATTTTGATCGATAATTTATATTTTTCTTTTACTTTAATAGCTTCATCATAGTTACTTTCTGGACAAATAAATAAATCAGCTTTCTTTTTAGCAGCTCCGAGTAATTTGTATTTTACTCCATCAATTTCTCCGACGTTTCCATTTTTATCAATTGTTCCTGTTCCCACAATTTTTTGCCCCTTTGTAATATCTTCTTTTACTAAGGCATTATATATTGCTAAAGATAGCATCAAGCCTCCGCTTGAACCAGATTCAGTTGTTTTAGTTTTAATTTCAATTTTTGGATCAGTTTCATATTCAAATGTGGTAAGAAAAGCTATTCCTATTTTTAATTCATCTTCTATTTCTAAAACTTTAGCATAGCAACTAACAACTTTTTTATTTCTCTTGACAGTAATATTTATTTTGTCATCTTTTTTATGTGTTTTAACAATACTTTTAAGTTCATCTATGTTAGATATTTCTTTTCCATCCACTGATAATATTTCATCATATTTTTGAATATTTGTATTTGCTTTTTCATCTATATAAACTACAGTATTAATTGTTTTAGATATTTTAATAGACTTATTTGCTTTTTGATAAGCTAAAATAGTTGCATTATTAATCGATGAAGTCATATACAATTTTTCCATCTTAAGTAGTTCATCTACTGATTCATCATTATTAGTTATTTCATCTTTACTAAATAAATCCCAGTTGGGTATAACATAAGATAATAATACTACTGGTATATTTCCTTTTCTTAAAGAAACATAACTCATGTTTAAACTACCATTTGACTTATTAGCACCATCTATACTTATTCTTTTTTCTAAAGGGACTATACCTCCGGGTGTATAAACAACAAAAGGAAGTTCTATTTTAAATAAACAAAAAATAAGTAAAACTATTATAAAAAATTTTAAATTTTCTAATATAAAATTTTTGACTTTTTCATATATTTTAGTAATCATATCATCACCTTTATTAATTATAGCAAAAAAGGACTTAATTATGAAAAAAAAATTAACAATTATAAGTATTTTTATTTTTATTATTTTATTATTTATTAATTATAATGTTGTTTTAGAAAGTACTCTTACAGCCACACAAATATGGTTATATAAAGTTTTTCCTTATTTATTTATTATGATCATTATTCAAGATATTTTAATTAAATTAAATGTATCTTCATATTTTTCAAATATTAGTTTTTATATTTTTTTAATGTCTTTATTAAGTGGAACACCAACATCTGTTTATATTATTGGAAACTTAATAAAAAATAAAATAATTGATAAATGTTATGGCAATTTATGTTTACTATTTTCATTTTTTGCTAATCCTTTATTTTTATATACTATTTTAAATAATATTTTTAATTCTAAAGCTCAAGCTATTACCCTTATTATAATTCATTATTTAAGTAATTTTATTATTTATCTTTATGTTAAAAATTCTCTACATACAAATAATAAAGCAAATTTTCCTGCTAATATAAATCTTGCTACATCTATAAAGAATAGTTTAAATACAAATTTAATGGTTCTTGGAACAATAACTTTTTATTTTGTTATATCAAACATCCTAATAAAAACAATAAATATGCCTCATATAATAACTATAATTTTTCGAGGCTTTTTGGAAATGACACAAGGTCTAGCTAGTTTAATAAATTTATCATTTTCTTTTAAAGACTATATTGCTATATTGTTTTTATCTTTTGGTGGTCTTTCAATTCATACTCAAGCTAAATGTATTGCTAGTGAATATGGTTTAGATTATAAATTTTTTTTAAAAGGCAGAGTTTGGCAAGTTATAATTGCTATATTTTTAACAACCATTGCCAAGACAATTAAAATTATCTTTATTAAAATCTTTTAAAGATCCTACATAACTTAATGTTATATCATCTTGTAAATTATTATTACTAGCACTATTTTGTTCATTATTTGTATAGACAAATATGTTTATCACAAGTGTATAAATTTTAGGATTTATTCCAGAATCTTTTACATATTTAACTTGAGATTTTTGAAAATCAAGATTACAATTTTTCATACTCCAATTTCTTGTTTTGCCACTGCTATTTGTATAAGATAATTTATCTTCTGTAACTGTTATATTAGAGCTTGATTGATCACTAAACATAAATTTAATATTTAGTTGTTCAGTACTTGATCCTTCATCCGTTAGATCTATTAGGGCTTTTTCACCTAAATCACTTTCAATTTCCTTAATTATTTCTGCTCTTATAATTTGATTATCTTTAGCAAATGTGCTATTTGTCTCTTTATTATTTAAATCAACTAAAAGTCTCATCATAAAAATAAGAACTACAGATATTAAAGCTATACTTATTATAAGTTCTAATAATGAAGATCCTTTTTGATTACCTATATTCATATTAATCACCCTATTATATATGGATCATTAATTTTTCCTGATCCCTTTTTAAGCAAAACATTTTCTTTTAAAAATAATGTTGGTTTTATTTTTTTTAGTTCATATACATTTGCTAATTCTACTTTTCCTTCATCGTTTACAAAATAAACATCAGTATAATTGGTGCTATTTCTTGTTAAAAGCCAAGAATTATTTAAAATAAGCCAGTTAGAATTGCTAGATATTTCCCCATTAAACCCATTCTTATCTTTTGAAAAAGCATAATCACTTATGTAAGGAAGTCCTATTTTGGCTTTTACAGTATCATTAATTCTATCAATTCCTAGTTCTTTATCATATATTTTATAAGCTACATCCAAACCATCTATGCCTCCGACTTGCCAAGTGGTAGTATCTATATATTTGTCCATATCTTTAAGAGTGCTTAAAAAGCTATTACTATAAATATTTAAATAATTATAAATAGTGGTATTTACATAAACATTTGTAACACTAGGACTATTATCATAATAGAATGTGTTTATTTCTTCTCCATTTTCATTTTTTATTGTAACAAAGTTATCTTTAATTAATTTTACTTTTCCATCAATAACGCCAATGATACGATATAAGTCGTCATTAGAACAATTTTCAGTATTTTCATTTAAACAAACATAATTATTTGCTTCTTCGTAAGTAATATAATTATCATTTAGGGCATTTAGTAGTGCATCGTTATAAGTATTAAATTCTTTTTCATCATAAGATAATTTATATATACCTTGAGTACAGAAATCATTAATTTTTTTTAGTTCTCCTTCACAATAATATTTAATTAAATCATTATCAATACTATTTATTTTCATTTCTCTTGCTTTTTCGGAAAGATTATAATAATTACTATAACGATATGAATTATCCATAGCGCCATATTCTAATGTTTCATCATGTTTGACTAAATTTAATTTACTGGCATTACTTATTAAGTATTTAGCAAAAATAGCATTATTTAAATCAGTCTTGGCTTTATCTTTAACACTATTTAAAAGAGTTCTATTGCTAACTAAATTACTTACAATTAATAATAAAAGCATTAAAAAAACCATAAAGAAAGAATAAATAACTGTAACTGATATAAAACCTTTTTTATTCATTTTCTTCACCTATATTCCTAAAGAAGCATAATTTGATATGCACTTTAAATCTTTACCCGGAGTACACTTTATCTGTTCTTTATCTTTAGTGGCATATTCTATTACAATATAATAATCAAACGTTGTTGTACTTAAGGTATTTACATAATTTTTTAAATTGTAGTTTAAATTTTCTAAGGAACTTTTGCATTTTGGATCATTATTTTTATCAATGTCATAACATTTTTCATATAGATCTTTTTTCACTAATAATATTGTATTTATATTAAATGTATTAATAATAGTTTCAAAAGAATTTTTAGCATTGTCACTTAATTCTTTTTCTGTAAAAAGATTTTCAAAGTCAGAGCCAATAGTTATAATGTATGAATTAACAAATGAATTTCTTTTTACATTCTCAATATCGCTATTTTGTTCTAAAAAATTTTTAACATAGTTTGTTTTATAAATGTAAGAAATATCATCATAGTATAATCTTGTTTCTTCATCATTTATTATGGCATTATAAGAATTATATAAATAAAGTAATGATGACGATAGTACTACGATTGTAATGATAGTTTCTATAAAAGTAAAACCATTTTTCTTTCTTGCCATATTCTAACCTCTAGTATATAAAAATGATAGCAAAAAAGCCAAAAAAAATCAACCATTACTGGTCTTATTACATATATTATTTATAGGTGATTACATGAAATGTTATAGAGGTGGTAATGGTTTTACAGTAATAATTCTGTTCACATTAGCATTATTAATATTTTACCAAGCTATTGTAACATTAATTTTGCCTTTTCGTTTTAACATCTTTATTTTACTTTTAGAAATTTCCTTATTCTTTTTCTTCATGTTCCGAATAATATGGCCTTATTAATTCTTCTGTTTTAAAGATGTAATCTAAAACATCACTCATTTTTTGACAGCGTTCAAATTCATTTTGTGAGTTATCAATTTCTGGAGGTAAAGAGATTAAAATAAACAATAATTTTTTTTCATAATCTAAAAGAGGAAATTTATATATATATCTTGATAAAATTTCACTAAAATTTATATTCTTATATTCTTTTTTATATAACTTTACAATATCTATAATCGGAGTATCAATTAGATAATTATCCCAGCTTATAATAGCATTTTTTTCATTTTCAAAAAAATGATTTATTTCTAAATTATTATGAACTACGCTTACTCTGATTTTTGTTTCATTAGAAACTAAAGTAAACCAGTCATCTAAATTATTTGATGCAAAATCTAAAGCAGCTTTTACTTTGTAATAATTGCGCATATAAAGATAAGTTGATGGAGACATAAACACTTCATGAAAGCCAATTTCATAAAGTGTTTTAAAATAATTTTTCAAATAATTTATATTACTTTTAATGTCTTCATAAATAGCTTTGTATGTATCTGGTGTTACTTCCTTAAAATAGCTAGTTTTATTATGCAAACTAGCTACAGTATCAATTAAATCAGCACATTTTTGTTCTTTGGGCGTTCTTACTTCTTCAAGCATTTCAAAAACATTAACATCTTTTCGTGAAGAATCGATAATCTTTGGAAAAGAATCAAAACCTCTGCTTAATAAATAATTATATAATTCATTTAAATCCTTTTCTTTGGGTTTAATAATAAAGTCTCCACTACTTGTTTCAAGAATAGTTACTTTTCCTTTTATAGTGTATCTATAAGGCTTATAAATAGCCTTTAATACTTCTAAACTCCTATTCATCTATATTGGGAATTATTATTTTGTCTCCCATAGTAAGCGTACTTAAATCATTATATTCACTTAGTATACTTTGAGAAGTATTATATTTTAAACAAATTGATTCCAAAGTATCACTTTCTTGCATTATATGAATATTATATGTTACATAATTATCTTCTGTTTCATTTATACTATTTAAAATAGTATTTTGAGTATCTTCATTTAATCTATCATCTTCCTTATCATTTTTAGATTTTTTAGGTTCTATTTCTATGGTCTTTTCCTCTTCTTCGACGGTGCTTTTTCTTTCATCTTCAATTTCATCTAATAAATTATCAAGCGATTCTTCAGTTGTGGGCTCAAATATTTCTTCTTTTACTTCATCAGCATTTATACTATATTCAATATTTACACGTAATGTATCATTATCTATAACATCATAAGTAAAATCTTCAATTTCAAAATCAACTGAATCAGTATCTATTTTTGTAGTAAGATTAACTGAAAATGGTAAAACATGTTCAAAATGTTCTTTATTAATACTCACTTCATGACTTTTAAAATCTCCCGAAACAATAAAATTTCCTAAAATTTCTTCAGGATTAGCTGTATAATCATGTTCTAAGGAAATACTTAAAATTTCCGCAATGTTGCTCTTAAATTTAATATCTTTTGTAAATGGTATAATACAATTCATATTTTTCCTCCCTGTTTAATAATATGAAATCATTTATATACTTATACCAAAAAGGACTATCAACTAGATAGTCCTAGATATTTTGCATAAACAGAATTATCATCAATATATATACATACTTTTTTATTATTTACATAATATCCTTCTTCATAATTTTCAGAATCAGTTTCATATTTAGTTTTTGTATAATCTATTAATACCTTTTCTTTATTTTGGACAGATACTTCTTTAGTTTTAATATAACCTCGATCTATTAAATTTTGAACAGTTACCTCTTTAGCACTATATTTAGTTTTTCCATCTACCGTGCACGTGCTATTTAAAATTGGTCTATTATCTTCACCAAATTTTTCAGCTGCTGTTTCAATCAAAGTAATATTGCTTTCCCACATACTATTATTTATAATTTTTTTTACACTAGTAATTCCAACACTGCCAATAGTAAATATTATAGACATTAAAACTATAACAGAAAGTAGTTCTATTAAAGTAAACCCTTTTTTATTCATATATACCTACTTTAATAAAAGCTTTAAAGCTTCTTTGACTTGATTTTCTAAAGTACTGCTTTTATCTATTTGACCTATTACCTTTTTAATTTCAGCATTTTTATATCCTAAAGCTACTAGAGTATCAATTAAATCTTCTGTACTATCGTTTTCAATTGCTTCAGTTGTTTCAATATTTATTTTTCCTTTTAAGTCTAATATAATTTGTCTAGCTAACTTTTCACCTATTTTGGGAAACTTAGTTAAATATAAAATATTTTCTCGATCAATAGCATCAATTATTCCTGCTATAGATCCTGTTGCTAAGATTGGTAAAGCTAACTTAGCTCCTAGTCCTTTAACACTAATTAGTTTTATAAATAATTCATATTCTTCATTCGTTTTAAAACCATATAAACTATATTCATCTTCACCTATTTTATTATAAACATATATTTTATATTCATTACCTATTTCATAACAAAATGGATTTGGAACATAAATTTGGTATCCTATATTATTACATTCTATTATGACATTATTATTATTTATTTGAGTAATTTTACCGATAAAATAACTATACATTTTTTGCCTCCATACAATTAAATAATATCATTTTTTAGATTAATTGGCAATTAGTTTCATATTATAAAGTATGAAACTAATTATTAAAAACACTTTATTTAATGAAGCCTCTAGCTATACTCAATTTAAAAATGACTCTAAATCTTTTTTACTATTAAAAAATAGAAATTATTATTGGTCATTCTTTTTTAAAAAATGTGATTGTTTATTTATAGATAATCGAAATTCTGTTATTTTAAAATATCTAAATATGCCCCGATTTAAATATATAACTAGTTATTATCCCAAAGAAAAAACCAGCATTTTACTACTTCACTGTAATGCTAGTTTGGGTATAAGTATTGGTGATGTTTTATTCTTTGAAAGTGAACATATAATCTAGTATTGCTACTTCATCTCCAGGTTTAGCTCCCAGTTTTTCTAATTCTTCTTCTATTTTCATTCCTTTAAATTTTCTTGCAAAACGCAAAACCCCTTCGTCTTCATTAAATTTAGTCATCTTTAAAAGCGTTTCTATTTCTTTTCCTTTTACAACCCAAATATTTCCTTCTTTAGTAATTGTAAATGGTTTGTTATCTTCATATTTATAAAGTTTAAAAGTTTCAGTTTTATAAAGTTCAACTTTAGGAATACTTTCTAGTAGTTTTTCTAAGTATACCATAAGTTCATCAATACCTTGCATTGTATATGCACTTATTTCAAAAACATCTAAATTTGGATATGCTTTTTTAAATAATTTTAAATTTTCTCTGGCAAGAGGAAGATCCATTTTACTTGCAACTACTATCTCTTTTTTATTTTTTAAAATATCATTATAAGATTCTACTTCATTTCTAATTATCTTGTAATCATTTATTGGATCTCTTCCTTCACTTGCTCCCATGTCAATGACATGAGCTAAAATTCTAGTTCGCATAGCATGTTTTAAAAATTCATCGCCTAGTCCAACACCTTCATGAGCGCCTTCTATTAGTCCTGGTAAATCAGCCATAACAAATGATTTATTATTCTTTAATTTTACTACTCCAAGATTTGGACTTAACGTTGTAAAATGATAAGCTGCTATTTTAGGTTTTGATGCTGATATAACAGAAAGGAGTGTAGACTTTCCAACACTTGGCATACCGATTAGCCCAACATCTGCTAAGACTTTTAATTCAAGTCTAATTTCTTTTTCTTCTCCTGGTTCACCTTTTTCACTAAATTTTGGAGCTGGCACATCATGGGTCGCAAAAGATTTATTTCCTTTGCCTCCGCGACCTCCTCTTGCAATAATAAATTTTTCTTTATCATTTATTAAATCTACAATTACTTCATTAGTTAAATTATCATAAATTGTGGTTCCTTCTGGTACACTTATAATTATATCTTCAGCATTTTTTCCATATTTATTTGAACCTTTGCCATTTTCTCCTTTTGAACCTTTTATTATTTTTTTATAGCTTAAGTCAACCAAAGTTTTAAGATTTTTATCAACTTTAAAAATAATACTAGCACCTTTACCACCATTTCCACCATCTGGTCCTCCCATAGGAACAAATTTTTCACGTCTAAATGAGGTACAACCATCTCCACCTGGTCCAGCTATTAATTTTATAGTTAGTTCATCTACAAACATAAAAATCCCTCCTTGTTTTCTTATATTTTAGCATGGTAAAATATAAAAAACAACTGAAAGTAATTATTTGCATTATTTACAACTTATGATATAATTTAGCAAGAAAGAAGGACAATATGGAATATAATGTTATAAAAAATGCTGACAAAATTATTGAAAGAAGCTCTTATTTTATCAAAAACCCTTATAAATATAAAAATAATTGGTCTAGTTTATTTAATAATACAAATCCTATATCTTTGGAACTTGGAATGGGTCGTGGAGATTTTATAATAAATATGGCTAAAAAGTATCCAAATACTAATTTTATTGGTTTGGAACTATATCCATCACAAATGGTAAAGGCAACAGAAAGATTAGAAAAAGAAAAGTTAAATAATATAAAATTAATTAATGCTGATGCTAGAGAACTTGCTAATATTTTTGGTAAGGAAATAACAACTATATATTTAACATTTTCAGAACCTTGGCCTAAAAAAAGAGATGAAAAAAATAGATTTACTCATGAAAGCTATTTAAAACTTTATGATCGAATTTTCAAAAAAAATAAACACATTATTTTAAAAACTGATAATAAAGGCCTATTTGCTTACTCTTTAGAAACTTTATCGCAATATTGGTATGTTTTTACTCGCGTAAGCTTAGATTTACATCATGATGAAAATCACATTGATAATATTATGACAGATTTTGAAAAACAATATTTTAAAGAAGGTCGCCCTATTTATTATGTTGATGCTAAATTTGATAATTAATATTATCTTTTTTTATGCATAAAAAAAGCGTTTACTAAGCTTCGTAAACGCTAACTTTCTTTCTATCTTTTCCTAATTTTTCATATTTAACCACACCAGTTACTTTAGCAAATAATGTGTGATCTTTTCCCATTCCAACATTTGTTCCTGGATAAATTCTTGTTCCTCTTTGACGATAAAGAATTGAACCTGCTGTTACAGTTTCACCATCACTAGCTTTAGCACCAAGTCTACGACCAGCTGAATCTCTACCATTTTTTGTTGAACCTTGAGCTTTAACGTGCGCAAATAATTGGATGTTTAACTTCATGAAATTCATAGTTTTTCCTCCTTAATTATTTTAATATTTTTAGGATAAGTATCTGCTAATTCTTCTAACATTGCTAGCATATTTTCTATAACTAGCTTAATATTTTCTGAATTTTTTATTATTTCAATTATTAATTTATTATCAAAACAATCATATTTTATAGATTCTTTATCCATTCTCAAACATAAATTAATACTAGTAATTACAATTGAAGATGCACTAGCACATACTATGTCCTTGCCATAATCAGCAAAATTAGCATGACCTTTTATAATTATTTTTTCACTACTAATACTTACTTTAATCATTAGCCGATTTTCTTAACTACTAATTTAGTATATGGTTGTCTGTGACCTTGAGTTTTTCTGTATTTTTTCTTAGGTCTGTATTTAAACACTTTAATTTTTTTGTTTTTTCCGTGTTTTTCTACAGTACATACAACACTTACTTTTTCAACGTATGGATTACCAGCAACGCCATTAGCAAATAAAACTTTATCAAAAGTTATATCGCTACCTACTTCAGCATCTAATTTTTCAACAAAAATTACGTCTCCTTCAGTAACATAGTATTGTTTTCCACCAGTTTCAAATATAGCTTTCATTTCATACCTCCTTATTTTTTTGAAGTCGCGCCATTAAGGTACATTATGTTTTAACCTCTTCTGTGCGGTTTTTTAAGAAATTACTTAAAAACAAATTAATTCTATCAAATATACCCTGAATTGTCAAATTTTTCTTGCAATTTCGTAGATTCACTAATAATTTTTCCATCTTCTTTAAAAAATTGATAAGTTTCTAGTTTTAAAATATTTAAGGATCCTTTTTTAGTACTTATAAAACGATAATCATAATTTTTTAGATATCTTTCTAATAAAAAACGATTATAAATATATTTGTAATCTTTTATGGACTTATATAGTTTAAATATAAATAAAAAAACTATTAAATAATTATTAAGAGCAAACCAAAAATTAAAAACAATATAAATAGTTATTGATAATATACTTAATGTAACATAAATAAAATAAGATTTTTGAAAAGAAAAGAAACGATTTAATATTGCTTTTAAAATTAAGCTTCCATCTAGTGGAATGATTGGTAAAATATTAAATATCATGATACTTAAATTATATTTTTCAAAAATATCTTTCATATCACTTTGAGGAAGAAATTTTAATACAAACATTAAAATAATTTGCATAATAATACCTGCACTTGCAATTACTATTTCTTTTTTTACTGGTGTATTTATATCTTTTTCAAGTTTAGTTATACCTCCAAAAGGATATAAAGTAACTTCTAAAACCTTATAATGAAATAATTTACTTGCTAGTACATGACCTAGTTCATGAATAATTACAATTAAAAAAATAATCAAACCTATTTTTATATATCCACATAAAAAAAGAATAAAAAGAAAATACCACGTTAAGTAATTAATTTTTATAATCTTCATATTTTATAAACTCATTGTCTTTTTTTATAACAAGATATAATTTATCATCGACTGTTTCACCTATTACGGTATCTTTTTCAATATAATCATATAGCTTTACAGCAACGTTTGTTATATTACCATACCAAATATCTACTCCATCTATTCCTTGCACTATAACTGTATTTCCATAGCCACCTTTTTCCCCAATAAAAACTACAATTCCACTAGTTATATTGTTTACTAATGTGTGATTATTTACTTTTAAAAGTTCACCATCAGCATAGTTTTCAATTTCTTTATAAATTAATTTTCCATCAAATACCATCTTTGAATTATCATTTTTAGGCAGTACTTCACCGAATAAATCTTCATACCACCCTTTTATTTTAGTAAATGGCAGGCTTTCTGTTAAAACATACTCTTTATATAATAATAAATTTTTATCACTCATATTTGTAAATATAATACTTACAAGGAAGAATATTACCGCTAATAAAAATTTAGAAATATAACCTTTTATATTTAACGAAATATTATTTTTAGGCAAATTACTACTTTTCTTTTTATTTTTAAAATTAGCTAAATATTCTTCCATAAGCTTCACCCATACAAGTTTATGCTAGCTAAATACTTTTTATAACTTATTAAAATTAAGATACTATTTATAAAAAAAATGTTTGGAATCATATTAAATTTTGGATATTCTAAAATAGATAAAAGTATGTAATAAAGAAATACAACTCCTATATTAAATATATAATAATTTAAAATATTGTAGAAATTTATTTTTAATTTATGTCTTATGATAAAAATTAAAATCATAAAAATAGTTGTTGGAAAATAAAGATGGATTATAAAGTAATCTACAAATAAACCTACAGCTATATTATAAATAATGCTTCGGTAATTAAGGCTTGTTAAAAAGAAAAAAGATTTATTAGTGGTATAATTATATATTAAAACATCTATAAATACATTTATCATTTATAATCACCATAAACAAATAAATAATTTAATTCATTTAAATTTGCCCCAGTTTTTACTTTAACAATTTTTTCTATTTGAGTTTTATTTAGGTTAATTTCTTCAACAGTTCCTACAAAAATATTTTTAGGAAGATTACCAAGCCCTGATGTATAAATAGCATCCCCAACATTTATGTTTTCATAATTATTAATATCTGTAACAACTAATTCATTTTTTTGCATTTTTAAAATACCAACTGAATCGTTAATTGATACTGATATATTACTTGATTTACTTGTTATTAAACTACCAATACTATATCTTTCAAAAGTTTTGGTTATAACACCTACTAAACCATCATTAGTTAGTATTGCACTACCAACATTTATATGATCTTTAAAACCTTTAAAAATAGTTATAGTATTACTAAACTCATAAACATTACGATATTTAACTTTACTTATAATTAAATTAAGATCAGATTCTTCTTTTATATCATTATACTCTTTTAAACTTCTATATTCTTTTTCTAGATTAGTATCATAATTTTTTTCTATTTTATCTTGTTTTAAATTAGGATTTATATTACTTAAAAAACCATTTATATGACTACTAAAAATGATTAATAAAAATACTCCAATTAAAATAATATAATCTTTACTTTTCTTTCTCATATTTTTATTATGCTTATTTATCTAAAATATATGTGTCAAACAAAGATAACATAGATGATTCAAGATTATTAATTACTTCTTCATTATCACTTTTTTGAAGAATACTTTCATAACTTGCTATTTTTTCAATAAAGCTTTTAGTTACTTTTATCTCTTTTTTATAATAATTAATTTCTTTGTTTTGATAAATATTTTCCAGCTTTAATATATTATCTTTTAAACTAGATAACGATATAATTACTCTGTAATAATCTTCATTTTTATAAATATAGGAAACTGGATAAGTATCTGCAACTTTTTGGGCATTTTGATAATTTTTAAACACTCCGACTTGAAAAAGAGTAATTACTTCTTCTTTTTTGGTTATAGCCCTTACTTCTTTGTTAATGTCTTTATAAAAAAAGAATGCAATTATTGCTCCACACATACCAGCAACTAATAAAATTTTTAAGTATTTTTTCATATTATCACCCAGCTATATTCTAACAAATTATAAATAAATTATTTGTCGCTTTTTAGCTTTAAAACAAGAAAAAAATAGTCTTTTTTGACTATTAATTCATTTTCTTAGCAATCATAGCTTCAGCACTGTCCATGGCTTTTAACATCGTCTTACCAGTTTTTTTGCGGGCATTTTTATTTTGCATTAAATAAACGCCTCCACCAACAGCTGCTACAGCACCTGAAATTGCCATTATTTTTAACATTTGTTTCATAATCCACCTCATTATTATTATGAGTGTTTTTAATTATTATATACATCCATCAATGCATCTTTTAAACTAGTTTTTCGATTAGAAGAATAATTGTTTCCAACAGCACTAACAAATGATTTTACATCTCCAATTATTGTTAAACTTTTTTTGGCTCTACTTACACCTGTATAGATTAATTTATTATAAAGCATTTTATAATAACTAGTACTAATTGGCATAATGACATGTTCAAATTCACTACCCTGACTTTTATGGATTGTTATAGCATAGGCATGTTTTATTTGTTTTAAATCTTTTTTATCATATTCTACTCTATTACCTTCGTAATCAATTATTACTTTATTTCCATTTATTCTTTCAATAAAGCCTATGTCCCCATTGAAAACATTGTTGTCTAAGTCATTTACTAACTGAAGAACTTTATCATTTTCTCTATATATAGTATCAATGTAATGAATTTCAGATTTATTATTAGAGGGAGGATTATAAATATTTTGAAGAATATTATTTAAATTATCTATACCATTTTCGCCTTTATACATCGGTGCTAATATTTGCATTTTCCGTTCGTCAATATTCTTTTTTAAAGATATATCTATTATTTGCCTTATAGCACTTTTTATTTGACTATTTTCAGCTTTAAAAAAACAATAATCATCTTTTTTATTTAAAAACTCTTCACTTAAATCATTGTTTTTTATTTCTTTAGCTAGATATGGTATATAAGAATTTTCACTTTGACGATAAATTTGATTTAAAGGAACAAAGTTGAAAAAATCACTTGTAATTAAATCATCTAAAACTAATCCTGGACCAACGCTTGGAAGCTGAAAAGTATCTCCGACCAAAATAAGTTTAACATTAGGACTTATTCCATTTAAAAGAGCATTAAATAAATCAGTATCTATCATACTAACTTCATCCACAATAATTAAACGGTGTGTAGTTTTATTATATTCGTTATAAAAAAAGTCATTACTATCTTTATACCATTTTAAATAACGATGAATTGTAGATGCTGGTAAATGAGTTGAAGATGATAACTTCTTACTAGCTCTTCCTGTCGGTGCTAAAAGAGCAATCGTTTGAAATATATCTGCTTGAGATAATTTATTTTCTTTAATATATAGCTGAACTATCGCATTTATGATGGTTGTTTTACCTGTTCCAGGGCCTCCAGATATGATGGTTATATTATTGTTTAAAGCAGTCGTTATGGCTTTTTCTTGATCGAAATTATAGTCAATATTTATTTTATTTTCTAACTCTTTTAATTTCTCATCTAAATTATAAATCATCTTCGGAGCATAACTATCTATTTTTTTTAAGGTTCTAGCTATATTTTTTTCTTTTAAATAATATTTTTGCAAATATATTCTTCGACCATTTATAAATACTTCTTTTTCTTCTTTTAAAGATAGTAAACACTCTTTTAAAACATCTTCACTTAACTCAATATTAAATTCTTTTAAAAGTACTTTTTTTATTTCTTCTTCATAATAGAAAGTATCTCCAGCTAAGTTACTTAAAACTTGCATTGCTTCTAGTATGCAGGCATCAATACGCGTTTTGGTTTTATCTCCATAATTATTGACATAAATATTATCAAGTTTATGAAATTCTATGATTTCTTTTAATTTATAAAAATTATTTTCTAATATGTTTTCTAGATCATTTTTAAAATGATTATATATTTTAGAGCACTCTTCGATAGAAAAACCTAAATTTTGAAGTTTTAAAATTAAATCACTACTTTTATTATAATTGATAAGAGAGTTATAGATCTTAGCAGCCCTTATTGATGTTATGCCTTCAATAGATAAAAGATTATCTTTATTTTCTTTTATTATTTCGATTGCTTTTTCACCATATTTGTCAACAATTTTTTGAGCTGTCTTTTCCCCACATCCTGATATAAATGAACTAGATAAAAATTCTACAATAGTCTCTTTAGTTGTAGGCATTTCTATCTCATAATTGTTTACGACATATTGCATACCAAATTTTTCATTTTTCTTGTATTCTCCATATAGTATAACTGGAACATCTATATTTACTTCTCTAAATACTCCTGTAATTGTAATGCTTTTATTTATTTTATCTAGCATATTTTTTTCATTAGTTTCTTTAATGCGAAATAAAGCGACTAAATAGCCACTTTCTTCGTTATAAAATATTGTTTTTTTTATCTTTCCTTTTATATAATTCATAATATCCTGCTATAAATTTGGCCTATTTCAAGATTCTCAGAAACTTCCATTTTAATGTAGTTACTGGTATGACCAATACTGATATTATTATTACACTCTTCAACTAAAATATCAAGTGATTTACCTTTAAATTTATCTATATAATTTTTTTCTAATTTATTACTTAATTCGATTAATTTTCTTACTCTATTTTTCTTAATTTCTGCTGGAACTTGATGATCCATTTGAGCTGCTGCTGTACCTTCTCTTAAAGAATAAGGAAAAACATGTATTTTACTAAATTCCATTTTTTCTGAAAATTTTAAACATTCAGCAAATAATTCATCTGTTTCATAAGGAAAACCTACGATAATGTCAGTTGATATTGAAATGTCTGGTCTAATATTTCTAATTTCTTTTATTTTATTTTCATAAAACTCTAAATCATATTTGCGATTCATTCTCTTTAATATTTCATTTGATCCAGCTTGAAGAGGAATATGTAAGTGATCACATACTTTAGGATTTTCTTTTAGCATATTTAAAAACTTATCATTTAATTCAGTTATTTCAATACTAGATATTCTAATTCTTTTAATTTTTTCTATTTTACTTAAAGCATTTATTAAATCCGTTAGGTCATGATTATCACTTTCATATCTGCCAGTGTGAATACCAGTTAAAACTATTTCTTTATGATTCTTTTCAGCTAAAATTTTAGCTTCATTTATTACTTCAGCAAATTTTTTAGAACGGACACTACCCCTTACAAATGGAATAATACAATAAGAGCAAAAATTGTCACAACCATCTTCAATTTTAATAAATGCTCGAACATGATTATAATTATTTATCATCATATCTTCAAATTCTAAGTTTCTTTCATTATAAAATTTAATGACATGTTTTTCTGTTTGTAAAAATTCTTTTATATAATCAGCTATTTTACTTTTATCTTTATTTCCGATTAAAATATCGGCATCTAATTTTTCATATATCTCTTGTTTATTCTGAGAACTACATCCTGTTATAGCTAACACTTTTTCAGGATATTCTCTCTTTATTTTTCTTATAGTCTTTAAACACTTTTTATCTGCTACATTTGTTACAGAACATGTATTTACTATTATTATATCGGCTTTGTCTAAATTTTCTTCAAACAAAAAACTTGATGAAAGCATTTTTTCTTTCATCATATTTGATTCATATTGATTAACTTTACAGCCAAATGTTAAAATGTTAAATTTCATAACCTACCCCAGTTCTTTTTGTAGTTGTTTTAATGCTTCTAAAAAGGCTTCTTCTTTAGCAAAACTAATAACTCTAACTTCAATTGATGGTGTATCAACACTACTTTTACTTACTAAATTTTCTAAATCTACTTTTTTTACTAATAAATCATCATGCATTTCTTCTTTTTCATAATTTAATGCATAGTTAGTATTTTTATGTAATAATTCATCATAACTTATTATTGCTTTATCTTCTTGATCTTTTTCATAATTAGTAAAATTTATTGTTGGCTCACTTTTCTTCATATTTTCCTTTAATTCCTTTACTATCTTCATTTCGGCGGTTTCTTCAAGATGTTTATTATCTTTTAGCTCATTTTTGTTTATATTTATAAAATATATTAATGTAATTACTAAAATCATCAGGATCAGCACTGCAAAGAAAAATACTATATCCACAAATCTTAAAGCCATTATAAAGCTCCATATATCATTTAAAATTTTCATTATTACCACCACAATAATATTTTACCATTTTATTATTTAAGAATTAAGCCTTAAATGTAAATTTGACACAAGCAAATGTCAAATATTGACATTATTATATCATTACTTATTTTAAAAGTCAAAGAAATTCTTATAGAAATAAAGACACTAAGGCGTGTCTTTATTGATTAATTATTATTTGATATGGATCATCTATGGTTCCTGTTCCAGTTACTCTTGCCGTTTTAATTATATTTATAACTGGCCTAATACCTCTAAGTAGACTTCCAGAAACTTCTGTTAAAAGTGCTCCATTTGTATCAACAACAAATGGTCTATATGTATCACTAATAGTTGAACTTGTCATCGTATAATAGGCAGTTTTAATATTTTCATTATATAAATAATAATTTTTATTTTCATTGGTACTTCCACCTGCTAGCATTACTTCATCTGCAGTTAGTAATCCTATTTTAGCATTTGATGAATTTCCTAAACAGACAAATGTTGGAATATTATTAGTTATAATACGACTATAAGCAATGTACGTAGATGAATTATTTTCAAATACTGTATCATTACAGAATTTATAATATGCTATATAACTACTATAACTATTTAAATTATTGTTATACCAAGCATTTAATTTTTGATCAATCGGAGAATCTACAAAATCTGTAGCTATATCATAGTATTTAGAAATTTCTTCTAAAATATTATTTAAGACAAGTTTTATAGAGCCATCTCCATTTATTTTTACTATTTTCCAATAATTATCTGCAAAATAAACATTGTTATTCGTTACAGCGCCACGAAAATAATAGGCTATACCTAAGTCATCTTCTGTTTTGAATAATCCTTCATTTAATACTGCTGATGTACCAATTTGAGTAAGGGGCGAATCGCTAACATTATTGTTGGCTAAGATGACATCCGAAAAGGTATTTTCTTCATTTGTTTTTAAACCAACTTGAATTGTACCAGAGTATGTATCATTTCCTTTATTAGTAAATTTTAAGGTATAATTAACTGTTTCATTTCCATTAATAATAATTTGGTTTGAAATAATATCTGACTTTAAATCATTAGATATATCTAAGTTATTTGATGATTTTAATTCATACGAAACATCTTTAGCGGAAACATTTGTAAATGATATATAGTAATATTTTTGACTATCATCATTATTAGTAACTGAAAATTCTACTTCATTATCTTTATTAGATTTAAAATTTTTGCCACTTAAGTAATTTATTGTAATTTCTCCGTCCACTACGATGTCTGAGTCAGCGCTTAGTTCATTATAAAACATATAACCGATCCCAATAGCAAAACAGAAAATAATTAATATTAATATGATTCCTAACATTGATTTAAATCTTAATCTCATCGGTACCATTCCTTTTATTTTTCTTATATAAATTATACTTTAGTATATTTTCTTTGTCAATATTGCCATAGGAAATTGCCCAAGAAAAAAAGAATTGGCATCAATTCTCTTTCAAATATTTCTTAAAGTTTTTAAATTCTGGTGCATCTTCAAGGTCTGTTTCTGATAAATCTTGTAGTAAACTTTTTTGTTTACGATCTAATTTTGTAGGTGTAATAATATTAATTACTGCATACATATTACCTTTTCCTAAACTATTCGGAGTTTTAATTCCTTTGCCTTTTATTTTAAGCTTAGTATAGTTTTGAGTTCCTGCTTTTATTTCTAACACTATATTTCCATATAATGTTGGTATTTCTTTTTTGCATCCTAAAGCTGCATCTGTTATTGTGATTGGAACTTCTAAATAGATATCTGATCCATCTCTTTCAAATAATGGATGCTCTTTTATCTTAAATTCTAAGAAAACATCTCCATTTGGGCCACCATTTAATCCAGCATTTCCTTTGCCACTTAAACGTAGTTGATACCCTTCATCTACACCTTCAGGAATTGTAACTGTTAGAGTTTTTACTTTTTCTACTATTCCTTTTCCATGACATTCAGAACATTCTGTTTCATAACTTTTACCTAAGCCTCGACATGTTGGACAAGTTTTTTGAGTTTGCATATAGCCAAATATAGTTTGTTGTTGTTCTAAAACTTTTCCAGCTCCACCACAAGTTTTACAAGTTTTTTCATTAAATCCTCCTTTACCATTACATTTTGAGCATGTACTTGTTAAATTTAATTTAATGTCTTTTTCACATCCAAAAGCAGCTTCTTCAAAAGTAAGATTCAAAACAACACGTATGTCTTTTCCTTTAGAACTTCTACTCGATGATCTTCCTCGTTGTCCAAATCCTGAAAAGCCTGAGAATCCTCCTCCAAAAAGATCACTTAAGATATCATCTAAATTAATATCTCCCATATCAAAACCACTAAAGCCACTGTTAGAGTTTCCTCCTCCATTTTGGAAAGCAGCATGTCCAAATTGGTCATATTGTCTTCTTTTAGTTTGATCAGATAAAACTGAATAAGCTTCTCCTATTTCTTTAAATTTTTCTTCTGCTCCAGGATCTTTATTTAAGTCTGGGTGATATTGTTTAGCCAGTTTACGAAATGCTCTTTTTATTTCTTCATCTGTGGCAGTTTTACTAACTCCCAAGACTTCATAATAATCTTTTTTATTCATTTTTTACTCCTTTCCAGCAATAGTAATATTATCTAGTAAAAGTGATGGCGTGCTAACGCTTAAACTAAATTTAGATAAATCACTACCTACTTCCAATATATTTGTAAATACTTCGAAAAAGTTTGTTGATAAAATAATCATATTTAATCCTTTAGTAATTTTACCATTTTCAACTAACAATCCCTCTGCTTGGACAGATATATTTCCAGTCTTTTTATCTACTCCAGCATGAAAGCCAAAAGCTTCATCAATTATTATACCATTATTTAGCATGCTAACTAGTTCTGAAAAAGATTTGTTGCCCTTTTCAATATATAAATTATTTACTCCATCTGCATTACCCGTTGCTTCTTTATTTAACTTTATGGCATATTCAATGTTATTTATTTCTTTTACAAATACACCCTTATCTACTAAAGTTTGTTTCTTTTTCAAAGTCCCTTCACTATCAAAATTAGAATTTAAAATACCACTTGGTGAATCTTCTAAAATGCTTATTTTATCACTAAATATTTTACTTTTTAATCTGCCAGTTAAAACTGATTCATTTAAGTAAATACCTTTACTTTGAAAAGAACTTGCAAACGTTGATAAAATACTAGCTACAACATTATTTGTAAGTAACACTTTATATTTATTAGTGGCAACTGATGTACTATCTAGTTTAATTAGTAAATATTCTAGTTTTTCAAGTAAATATTCTTTTGCTTCTTCAAAATTATATTCTTTAGTATAATAGCTAATATATAATACTCTAGTTAAATTATTTTTCTCAACAGTAACTGAAACTCCATAATAATTTAGGTATGTTTCATCTTCCATATCACAATCATTTAAGGCATTAGATATATATTTACCGATTTCAGCATGAGAAAAGTCGGCTTCAACAGTTTTAATACAAGAATATTTATCTTTTAAATCATATAGTGATAATAAATCTTCTTTAACTTTATTATAATCTATCTTTTCATATTTTTTCACTTTATTTTTGATATTACCAGAACATAATTTATTATTATTTTTATTATCACTTGTATTAAATATTTCTTCTAAAGCATTAATAATTTCATTTGTATTTTTAATACTTTCTGTAACTAATTTAACACATTTATTATTTTTTATGGCTTTAATAATATAGCTTGTAACATTACTTATTTGAAATAATTTAATTTTATCATTTAATGTACTTATCTCAGTTGAATTATTTTTTTCTTTATAAATTTCAATATCAATATTGTGCTTTTTTCCAAGATCAATTAATTTATTCACTTTTTTCACCTCCGATGAGTATATGACTTACCTTTATACGTGGCATTCCTACATTAACTGGAACATAGCCACTTATTGAACCACACATTCCTTGGCCAAGTGCTAAATTGTCTCCGACCATTTCAACACTTTGTAAAATATCTTTGCAATTGCCAATTAGGCTTGCAGATTTAACACATTCAGCTATTTTTCCATCACGTATCATATAGGCTAAATCACAAGCAAAGTTAAAATCTCCAGTTTCTGGTGATACTGATCCTCCGCCCATTTTCTTAGCATAAAGTCCTAGCTTAATACCTTTAATCATATCTTCAAAAGAATCTTGACCCTTTTCAAGATAAGTATTATTCATTCTAGAAGTCGGAGCGTATAAATAACTTTCTCTTCGAGAACTTCCTGTTTCCTTCATCATCATTTTTCGGTTATTTATTTCATCAATTAAGTATCCTTTTAAAATACCATTTTCAATTAATATATTTCTTTTTGTTTCTCTTCCTTCATCATCTATTTTACTTGAACCCCATTCATTATTTAAAGTTCCATCATCAATGATGCTGACTTTTTCATTAGCAATTTTATTTCCTAAATCATGACTTAAGACTGATATACCATCTGCAACTGATGTTGCTTCCATTGCATGGCCACAAGCTTCATGAAATATGACTCCGCCAAAACCATTTTCTATAATTACTGGCATTTCGCCACCTAGACATGGGGCTGCATATAATTTGTCTATCCCTTCTTTTATAAGTTCATTAATTACATCATCAAACTTTATTTCATCAAGTAAATCAAGACCAATCGTTTTACCAAAAGAATAAGAAATATTACATGCCTTTTCATTATCTTTAAAGCTAATTATAATATAAAGTCTAGTTCTTTCTCTTTCCTCACTTTTATATAAACCATTTTCACGAGCTATAGTTACATCTTGTTTAACATTTTGAAGTGTAAAATTAACTTGATTTATTCTCTCATCTTTAGCTCTAATCATATTATCTAAATTGTGAAATAAATCTTTTATATTTTCATTTGTGTAATGAGTTTTATTATTATTTTTGTATTTTTTTAGTCTATTCAAAGTAATATTTTTATACTGAATGTCATCATTTATATTATATTTTAATTCATCTATGATATTATCAATGTTTTTCTTACTAAAATCATTTGTAGAAGCATAATAAATATTATTATTTTTAGCTAATCTTAATCCAAGACCGTTTGAAAAATTTACATTATAGTCATCTAGATTATTATCAATATAATTAAAGATGGTAGTCTTTTTGTCTTCAATAAATATTTCTGCAAAATCACCACCAGTAGATAGCATTTTATTTAACATACTTTCTAAACTATTTTTTTTCATATTTCTCCTTTAATTGGTAAAAAGAGAGTTAAAACGCTCTCTTTTATCTTTATATTTTAACTATTTTTCTTCATAGGTTGCATCTTCAACTGTTTCATGGTCTTCATTATTATTATTTGAATCTGCATTATTTTGATTTTCTTTAGCAGCTTGTTCATAAACTTTAGCAGCTAAATCCATAGCAATTTTATTAAGTTCTTCTGTCTTAGTCTTAATTTCTTCAGTATTTGTTCCTTCTAGAGCTTTTTTAACTTCTGCTAATTTATCTTCAGCATTTTTCTTGTCTTCAGCACTTACTTTATCTCCTAAATCACTTAAAGCTTTTTCAGTAGCAAATACAATACTATCAGCATTATTTCTTATTTCAGCTTCTTCTTTACGTTTTTCATCTGCTTCTTTATTAGCTTCAGCTTCTTTCATCATCTTATCGATTTCTTCATCACTAAGATTTGTTGATGATGTAATTGTAATTGATTGTTCCTTGTTAGTACCTAAGTCTTTTGCTGTTACGTTAACAATACCGTTAGCATCGATATCAAATTTAACTTCAATTTGAGGTACTCCACGTCTTGCTGGAGGCAAATTCGTAAGTTGGAAGTTTCCAAGTGTTTTATTATCACTAGCCATTGGTCTTTCACCTTGTAATACATGAATGTCTACGGCTGGTTGATTATCAACAGCAGTTGAGAATACTTGTGATTTACTTGTTGGAATTGTTGTATTTCTTGGAATTAATACTGTCATAACATTTCCTAATGTTTCAATACCAAGTGATAATGGTGTAACATCAAGTAAAACGATATCATCAACTTCACCAGTTAAAACTCCACCTTGAATTGCTGCACCCATTGCAACTACTTCATCTGGATTTACACTCTTATTAGGTTCTTGTCCAAGTTCTTTTTTAACAAGTTCTTGAATATATGGAATACGGCTTGATCCACCAACTAATATAACTTTATTAATATCTTTTGCACTCATATTAGCATCTTTTAAAGCTTTTCTAACTGGTTCCATAGTTGAATCAAATAGATCACGGCATAAATCTTCAAATTTAGCTCTAGTTAAAGTTATTTCCATGTGAACTGGTCCTTCATCATTTTGAGCAATGAATGGTAAACTTATTTGAGCTGAAGTCGTTCCAGATAAATCTTTTTTAGCTTTTTCAGCAGCATCTTTGATTCTTTGCATTGCCATTGTATCTTTGCTTAAATCAATGCTATGTTCTTTTTTAAATTCAGATACTAAATAATCTGTAATTCTTTGGTCAAAGTCATCTCCACCTAAACGATTATTACCACTTGTTGCTTTAACTTCAAATACACCATCACCAAGTTCTAGAATTGAAACATCGAATGTTCCACCACCTAAGTCATAAACTAAAATTGTTTGTAATTTATCTTGTTTATCTAAACCATAAGCTAGTGCTGCAGCAGTTGGTTCATTAATAATTCTTTCTACTTCAAGTCCTGCTATTTTACCAGCATTTTTAGTAGCTTGACGTTCTGCATCATTAAAGTATGCTGGAACTGTAATAACTGCTTTTGTTACTTTTTCTCCTAAATAGTTTTCTGCATCTTTTTTAAGTTTAGCTAAAATTTTAGCGCTAATTTCTTCTGGTGTCCATTTCTTACCATTTGCTTCAACTTTTTCATTAGTACCCATTTTTCTTTTAATTGAAGAAATAGTATTTTTAACATTTGTTACAGCTTGTCTTTTAGCAACTTCTCCGACAAGTTCTTCATCGCCTTTAAAAGCTACTACTGATGGAGTTGTTCTATTTCCTTCAGCATTAGTAATAACTTTTGGTTCTCCTCCTTCTAGTACTGCTACACATGAATTTGTAGTACCTAAATCTATACCTATTATTTTACTCATAATTAATCATTCCTTTCTTTTTTATATAGAGTAATATTATTCATTTACTTTTACCATAGCTACTCTTATAACTTTATCTTTATAAGTGTAACCTTTTTGAAGTACTTCTATAACTACTCCAGCTGGTAAATTTTTATCACTATCGGTTAAAACTGCTTCCATTTTATTTGGATCAAATTCTAACCCTTTACAATCTATTTCTTTAACATCAAGTTCATTTAAAATGCTTAACAAATTAGTATATATCATTTTAAATCCACTCAAGAACTTAGAAAGTTCATCAGTTAAATCACGATCATCTAAGCTAATTGCTCTTTCAAAATTATCTACGATAGGCAAAATTCTATTTATTAATTTTTCTCCATCGTATTTGCAAAGTCTAGCTATCTCATCTTCATTACGGCGTTTTATATTTTGCATTTCTGCAGCTAAACGTAATACTTTTTCTTGTAACTTAGCATTTTCTTCTTGCAATGTCTTTAGCTTTGTATCTTCATGTTTTACTTTTGGATTATTTTTTTTCTTAACATTTTTTACTTTTTGTTTTCCTTTTATTTCTTTATTATTTTCCATTACTAATCCTTTCTACTATCAATTTCATCATCAATATACTCAAGCATACCAACAATTCTTTGATAATCCATTCTCTTAGGCCCTATTACAGCAATAGTTCCTTCTTCACCATTAATATGATATTTTTTTCTAATAATTGTAACATTAGAATCAAATTCATTTTCTTCACCTATATAAACTTTAATTTCATCTCCATCATTTTCTGAATCTTCTTCAAGTTTATCTGTTATAAATTCCTTATCTTCTAATTTATTTGCTAGTCTTTTTAGTTCATTGATATTATTATATTCAGGCTGTTCAAATATTTTAGTTTTGCCCATAATATGAATATTACTATTATTATTTATAAAATCATTAAAAGCGTCATAGAAAATATTATATACTGTTTCATACTGATGAATTTGATTTCTTATAATTGGTTTTACCTCTAATTCTAGGCGTTTACCTACATCATTTATAGGTGTTCCAACAAGCATTTTATTAATAATTTCACTCGTTTTAATTACTTCATTTATATTAATTGTATTTGGTAAATTGAACATTTTATTTTCAACATTACCCTTATCAGTACACACCACTGCTACCACTTGATTGTTGCCTAAATCTATAATATTTATTTGAAGTAAATTATTATCTACACTGTTTTTCCCAAGTACAACACTAGTATAATTGGTAATATCACTTATTATATCCATACATTCATTAATGGCATCGCTTAGTTTTACTTCAGTATTTGCAAATATTTTCTGAAGCTTAAGCATATCTTTTCCAGTAAGCTTTTCAGGTTCCATTAAATTTTTCACATAATATTTATAACCTGCTTCACTTGGAACACGTCCCGAAGATATATGATTTTTTTCTAAAAGTCCCATATCTTCTAGAATAGCCATTTCATTTCTAATCGTTGCACTTGAACAGTTAAATTTGTCGCACAAAGCCTTTGAACCAACTGGTTTAACCGTTTTTATGTATGTTTCAACAATTTCTTTCAAGAGATTATTTTTACGTTCATCCATAACTTTACCTCTATTAGCACTTCTTCTTCTCTAGTGCTAATAACATTATAATATTATGCTTAGCACTTGTCAATATATAACTGCTAATTTTTTAAATATTTGACACAAACATATTTTTGTGCTATTATATTTGGCAATTAAAGGGGGATTTTTAAATGGAAATTAAAACTGTAAATATACCTACTCATAATGAGAATGGTAAAATATTGCTAGATCAAAAAACATTACAAGAAGTTATTTTAGAAGAAATGGATAATAGTAAAAAAGATTTAGAAGATCCAGTTTTGTATCGAAAGGAAGTTTATAAAAACTGGAGTGATGCGGTTTCTAAAGAAAGAAAAGCTTGGCAAAACAAAAACAATATAATCGGAGAAAGCTTAAATAATGATTTTTGTTTCAATTCAGAAATATTAAACTATTATAAAGAGAGAATTGAATTGCTTCTTTCTTTAGTTGATAAAGCTAAAAAATATGAAGAATTAATGATTTTAAATAATGGAAAAAAATGGACTGAAGCGCGTCAAAAAATTGATTTTTTAATTTCTTTAGGTAATGCTTTAGGTTTAGTAAAAGTTAACAAAGAAACACAAGATGTTGAATTCAATTTAAAAAGGACTAAAAAATAATTAGTCCTTTTTTTCTAGCATGTTTAATGCTTCTAATAAAGCAATTTTTCCATATTCATACGTTAATGAACCTTGTAAATAAGCTATATAAGGTGGTTGAATTGGTCCATCACAAGATATTTCTATTGATGAGCCTTGTGTAAATGATCCTGATGCCATTATAATTTTATCATCATACCCTGGCATATCTGAAGGAACTGGACTTACAAAAGAATCTATGGCACTTCCTTTTTGAATTCCTTTTACAAAATTTATAAGTTTGTCTTTATCATTAAAGTAGATTGATAAAACTAAATCATTTCGTTCTTCATTCCATTTTGGTTTAACTTGGTATCCTAAATTTTCAAGAAGATAAGAAGCTAAAATCGAAGTTTTTAAAGCACTGGCAACTACAGATGGAGCCATATATAAACCTTGATATAGCATTTTATTTGTCCCTAAACTTGGTCCTACTTCTTTTGCTTCTCCAGCCATATTTAATCTTTCACTGCATAAATGAATCAATTCTTTTTTACCTACAATATATGCTCCATTTGAGGCAATACCACCTCCTAAGTTTTTAATTAATGATCCAACACAAATATCAGCTCCAACTTCAGTAGGTTCCTTTTTACCAACAAACTCGCAGTAACAGTTATCAATCATAACAATAATATTTTTATCAATACTTTTTATTTCTTTTATTACTTTTTCTAATTTACTAATACTTATACTCTCTCTAGTACTATAACCAATAGATCTTTGAATCTCTATAACTTTAATATCTTTCTTCTTAATTCTTTCTTTTATTTTATCATAATCAAAATCATTATTTTTTAAATCAATTTGTTCATATTTAATGTCAAAAGATTTTAAACTACTTTGATTATTATTAAATCCTATGACAGAATCTAAAGTATCATAAGGTTTTCCAGTGATTGATAATAATATATCATTTGGCCTTAGTAAAGCAAAAAAAGCTGTACTTAAAGCATGAGTGCCAGAGATAAATTGGTTTCTAACTAGTGCATCTTCAGTTTTAAAAATATCAGCATAAACTTTTTCTAAAGTATCTCTACCGATATCTCCATATCCATAACCAGTAGTGCCATTAAAATGACTTTCTGTTACATGATTTTTCCAAAATGCTTTAATTACTTTTTGACTATTATAAAAACATATTTCTTGAATACTTTTAAATTTTTCTTCTAAAACTTTTTCAGCTTTAGTTAAAATATCTATATTCATTTTTTACCTCCATCTACTCTTATTACTGTATCATTTATATAACTTGCATCTTCACTAGCAATAAAGTAAATAACTTTAGCTATTTCGTCAGCACTAGCAAATCTATTTAAAAGTATTTTTTCTTCCTCTTCTTTTTTAAATACTATAGACATATCCTTAGTCATATCTGTTTCTATCCATCCTGGAGCAATAGCATTTACTCTGATATCAGGGGCTAAATATTTAGCAAAGTTATGTGTTAAAGATATAACTCCGGCCTTTGAAGCATCGTAATCAACGCTTTCTATATAGGGAGTATCTATGCCATTTGTACTAGCAATGTTTATTATCGTTCCATTTTTTAAAACCCGCAAGGCACTTTTTATTACTAAAAATGTTCCAACTAAATTTGTATTAATAACTTCTTGAAAATCCTGATATTCTTTTTCTTCCAAGGCTGAATCTTTAGCAGTTGCAGCATTATTTATTAGGCAATCAATATCCCCAACTTCTTTTTCTATTGCATCAAATAGTTTAACTATTTCTTTTTCATTTTTTAAATCTAATTTATAAATTAAGACTTTAATATTATATTTTTCTTCTAATTCTTTTTTTATTTTTTGCGCTCTTTCTTTATTTTGATTATAAGTAAATAAAACATCATAATTATGACTAGCAAAGTATCTAGCAGTTTCTTCCCCTAGTCCCTTTGATGCTCCAGTTATTAATACTTTTTTCATTTTCTCACCAAATTTATCTTACTATATTTTTAAACAAATTAAAAGAGCTATAAAGCTCTATTTAATAATAATACCATTTTCATCAAATTCATAATGAGGTATTTTAAATTCATCTTCTTTAGGCTTTTCCTTTTCAGGTTCTTCTAAAGAATCAAATTCAAAAGATATTAGTGGTTCTACATCTTCTTTTTCTTCGATTTTCTTATTTTCATCAATTTCATCAAATAACATTTCACTATCAGAATCACTCAAATTTTTATTAAATGCAATATAAGAATCATCTTTATATCCCATAAAATCAACAGTTTCAATATCACCATGATTAAATGAGCAATAATTACTTTTTAACATCATTCCTTCTGGATAAGCACATCCAGAGTAATCATATACTACAATGTCATTTTTGTATTCTACAGAAAAATATCCTGTAATCATTATCTTTTTATTACTATTTTTAAGTTTTACTATACTTCCTATTGGCAAATATCTTTCATTCATTTTAATCAATCCCTTTCTATTTTTATGCTATCCGATATGGATCGGCCTTAGTTCCAGATCCACCAGCATAATTAACTTCATTATTTAGGTAAAATACTGGACGTACTGCATCATTTCCATTAACACGAATAGGTCCAACATCTCCATTATAAAAAATATACAAAGCATTAACTGAACTATCTGTAAGTGGTGAGATCATCCATTCAAGCAATCCCATGTACATCCAGTTAGCACTAGTTACACTAGAATCATCATAATAATCAATAGTTATTTCCCATGCACTTGGAGAAGCTGAATATCCATAATCACTGGCATACATTAAACCTATTTTAGCAGTGTATTTTGTATCAGTCGCAGGTGAAGTAATCTCATTTTTATAAACTGTTGGAGCAACTTCAGTTCCAATATTAGCCGAAGTATTTCCACCTACTATCCATGTATGTGTTGCTATTTTATTTGCCCAAGTTGTTCCAATATTACTTATAAAGTTGGTATTTAAATTAGTTTTATTTAATCTACTAGAACTCCATGTATTTGTACTTGTACTTCCATTTGAACAATTCCAACAATAAGCGCCTATCTCTTCTTTTGTATTTTCTCCTTTATTTGTTCCACTTAACGTAGTCCCTGAATAAGTATTAATATAATCTCCATCTGTACCTAGTAATGAAGACTTCGCATAATCATATTTTATTAATTTAACTTGATCATCAAATACACCTATTATTCTATACAAATTATCTGTTGGACAAACACTAGTATCCGTACCAAAACAAACAAAGTTATTTGTTGTATCATTTGATCCAGCAAATCGATAAGAATTATCTCCAGCTCCATTTTCTAAAGTACTATCATGATAGTATAAATTATTTTCTCCTTGTGTTCCTGTATATAAGTCTTTTATTTTTTGAGACATGCTTAAGGTAAAATCATAAGATTTAACAGCTATACCTGCACTAAAAGTTTTACTCATTGTAGATGCATCAGTTACACTTTCATCTAAAAATAAGTATAAGTCATAAGTTGCATTTCCTTTTAATGGAATATTATCATTAAAAACTTGATAAATATTTCCATAAGTTCCTTTTATGCCTAAATTAAGTTCATTTTTTTCTGAAGTGCTAAAACTTGCTTCAGCATCTGTTGCATCTTTCAATATTCCTTCTTTTAAAGCTTCTTTACTACCTGTTTTTGTAATAATATAATGAATAGCACTAGCATCTATCGTATTAGTATTAAGAGTTGCAATATACATATTAAATCCTACTAAAGAATCACATGAACTAGAAACAGTAAATGTATAAGGTGTCGTCTTCAAGCCTTTATTTCTGCTCATTGGATAGCTATCCCCTAAATTGATTGAATTATTACCACTTAATTTTATTTTGGCACAGCTACTTAAACTAACCTCTGTAATTGCATCTGTATCCATTACAGGCTTCATAAAAGCTCTAGATATTCCTATAGCTAAGGTTATTACTATTAAAATAGATAAGATTGAAAGAATAATTATTCTTTGATTTTTTTTCATGAACTTGTGCTCCTTATTTTTACTATATTAATTATAAATTAAAAATTTAATTTCTTCAAGTATAAAAAAAGAAGTATTACTACTTCCTTTAAAACAAACTAAGTTGAGCTGATTCTGGCATGCCATCAAAAACACCAAGTTCCCTTAAGGCATTAACTGTTGTTTGATTTACATGTCCTCGATTAGCAAAGTCTTCAATACAATAAAAAGGTTTAATATTTCTTTCTTCAATTATTTTATTAGCAACGTTTTCGCCTAGTCCATCAACGGCCATGAATGGTAAATATAGACATTTATTAGCATCATCAATATAGAATGTTTTAGCTAAAGATTTTGTAATATCAATATTTTTAAAAGTAAAACCTCGGGCAAGCATTTCTAAAGCTACTGCTAATGTATCAGCAACAGCAGTTTCTTTGGCAGAGGCTCCAAAACCTTTTTCTTTTATTTCAATAAGTCTTCTTTTTATACCATCATAGCCTTTAAGCATAGCATTTACATCAAAATCACTTCTTCTGATACTAAAAAATGCAGAATAATAATATAAAGGATAATATACTTTAAACCAAGCAACACGATAAGCCATCATTACATAGGCACAAGCGTGAGCCTTGGGAAACATATACTCAATTTTTCGGCAACATTCTATAAACCATTCAGGCACACTAAATTCCCTCATATAAGCAACATGTTCTTGCCATGTTTCTGGTTCTTTTTTAGCTTTTCCTTTTCGAACAAATTCACTTATTTTGAAAGCTCTAGATGGATCAAGGCCATAGTTTATTAAACTAACCATGATATCATCACGACACCCCACTACTTCATTAAATGATGCAACATCATTCATAATTAAATCACGAACATTACCTTGCCATACGTTGGTACCATGAGATAAACCTGCAATTTTTACTAAATCTGCAAAATGAGTTGGTTTAATTTCAAGAAGCATGTTGATAGCAAAATTAGTACCAAATTCAGGAATACCCAATGTTCCAGTTTTGCATAATATTTGTTCTTCGGTTACTCCTAAAGCTTTAGGTGATGTAAACAAACTTATTATATTATGATCATCAAAAGGAATTTCTTCTTTAATATTTATGCCGGTTGTATCTCCAAGATATCTAAGCATTGTTGGATCATCGTGACCAAGTATATCTAGTTTTAAGACGTTATCATGAATAGCATGGAAGTCAAAATGCGTTGTATACCAAGTACTATCTGGTTCATCTGCAGGATATTGATATGGAGTAAAATCAAAAACGTCCATATATTGAGGAATAACTATAATTCCACCTGGATGCTGACCTGTTGTTCTTTTTACACCAGTACAACCTTGAGCTATTCTTTCTATTTCAATATTATTTAAAATTATATTTTCATCTTCACAATAACCTCTGACATAACCAAAGGCTGTCTTTTCTGCAACAGTAGAAATTGTTCCGGCACGATAAGCGTGATCTTCACCAAATAGTACCTTTACGTGGTTATGGGCATCTGCTTGATTATCTCCAGAGAAATTCAAGTCGATATCTGGAACTTTTTCAGCTTTAAAGCCAAGGAATGTGGCAAATGGCATATCTTGACCTTCTTTTTTTAGTTTTGTTCCGCATTCACAGTTTCGATCTGGCATGTCATAACCACTTGGATAAATGGTCGCAAGAGTTTCTCCATTTTCATCTTCAAAATATGATTTTTTACATTTAGGACAAACATAATGTGGTGGAAGCCCATTTACTTCTGTGATCCCCATCATCGTAGCAACAAGCGATGAACCTACAGAACCACGTGATCCAACAAAATAACCATCTTCATTAGATTTTTTTACTAATTTTTCAGCAATTAAATATATTACATCATATCCTCCACCAATAATACCTGCAAGTTCAGCTTCAAGTCTTTCTTCAATATTTTTAGGAAGAGGATCTCCATAAATTTCATGAGCTTTATTATAAACCATTTCTTTAGTTATTTCAGCAGAATTTTCAAGAATCGGAGTATATAATTTATCTCTAATTATTTGAAGATGTTCAACCATATCTGCAATTATATTAGTGTTAGTTATAACAATTTCTTTAGCTAATTCTTCACCAAGAAAAGAAAAGGCTTCAAGCATTTCATTTGTAGTTAAAAAGTACATATTAGGTACTTCAATATCTTTATGGTTAAGTGGATGAAGGCGTCCATTTGTTTTTTGATGAACTATGACTTTACGATAAATTAAGTCATCTGGAGTTAAATTATGTACATCTCCTGTTGCAACCACTAGTTTGCCCATTTTTTTAGCTAATTTCACTAATCTTGATACATAACCATTATACTCAAAAACATTATGAAATTTTTTGTCTTCACCAATTAAATGAGTAGCACAGTTTACTGGTTGAACTTCAATGTAATCATAAAAATTCATAAGATCCATTAAATCATCATCTTGAAGACCATAGCCCTTATCAAAGACTTCTCCGTTTACACATCCACTGCCAACAATCAAACCTTCTCTTAAGTCAATTAAATCTGTTCTTGGTATTTTAGGTTCTTTTCCTTTATATAAATATTTGGTATTAGCTAAACTTATTATTTTGAATAAATTTTTTAAACCAACTGGATTTTTAGCAATAACAGTTAAGTGAAATGGTCGGGCAAATTTTATAGCATTTTCTTTATCTGCAAGTTTTTCTAATTCTAAAGTCGTATTTATATTTTGATGCTTAAGTTCATATAACATTTTATAAAAACACTTACTTGTTCCTTCACAGTCATAATCTGCTCGATGGTGTTTATCTTCATCCCATTCAACTTCAAGATTTTTTACTAATGTAGATAATTTATGATTTCGCCAATCAGGATACATATTTCGAGCTAGTCCCATTGTATCTACTACTGTATTATTAAATTCTCCTAAATTATATTTTTTACAAGCACTAGTAACAAAAGAAATATCAAATTGAGCATTATGTGCAACAAGTGGTAAATCACCACAAAATTCTAAGAATCTTTTGGTAACATTTTCTTCTGAATCTTTACCAACCAACATTTCATCAGTTATATTTGTAAGTTCTGTTATTATCTTGGGCAAAGGATTTGGACAAGCAATTAGTTCGTCAAATCTATCTATTATTTCATCATTTTTTACCTTTACAGCCCCAATTTCAATCATTTGGTCTTTCCCACTACTAAGACCAGTGGTTTCAGTATCATATACAACATATTCTTGATCAAATAAAGAAAATTCTTTATTTTTAAAAACTATGTTAGATTCTACATCCACAGCATTAAGTTCTGCTCCATATAGAGCTTTAAACTTATCTTGATCTTCTTTTCCTTTATTTGCTTTTACAGTAGCATTATAAATATCTGGATAAGCTTGTAAAACATTATGATCTGTTACTGCGACAGCCTTATGTCCTAACTTTATAGCATGTTTAACTAAATCGGTAGTTTTTACAACTGAGTCCATCATACTCATCATAGTATGAGCATGAAGTTCTACTCTTTTTAAAGGAGCATCATCTTTAGTAGTTATTTCTTTAGATGGTATTGATTCAATATTTTTAGCATTTATAACCATTTGGTTTAAATAGGTATCCATCTCCATGTTTCCATGTACTCTATACCATGATCCAACATTTAATTTTTTATTTATTTTCGTAAATTCTTCTTCATTATATTTTACTAATTTCATTAAATAACTATCTGTTTTATCACTAACTTTTAAATTCAAGATAAATATAGGTCCTTTTTTACCTTGTCTTTCTACTACTTCTTTATTAAATATATATATTTCTACAATAATATTTTTAGTTTCTCCAAGTATATTATTTAATTTAGTAACATTTCCGTCTTTATGAGCTCCCATTATTATTGGACTGTCTTCTTTTTTTACAGTTACACTGCTTCTTTCTTCAGCAATTTCTTCTTGAATTACTTTACGCATATCGTCACTAATACTAATATCTATTTGATACTCTCCTAAACCATATCTTTTTAATTCTTTTACTAAACCAGCGGCCTCATGTAATAAATCACTTTTTTCAAAATCATTTAAGACATGAAAATATATTTTATTATTATCTACTTCTACTTCACTTTTTTTAATACTTATTAAAGATGGTCTTCGAATAATAATTTCATCTAAAAAATAATTTAAATAACTTATTACATCTTCATGAGTAATATTTTCATAAGAAAGCTCTACTTCACATTTTTTTTCACCATTAATTCCATTCATGGCACATAAAAATAATCTATTTACGCTATTTACTGGTATTACTTTTTGATTTTTTATATAGACTAAAAATTTATTTTCATTTTTTCTTAATACTACTTTTTCTAACTTAGCTTCATTAAATAACTCATCATTAAAACTAATACTATTAAAAAATCTTGATAACTCATTCATCTTAACCCACCTTTCTTATATTATTTATTATAATGCTATATTTGTCAAACCTTTTTGTTACTTCTCCATTTATGAAAACTAAATCTCCGATTTTAATATTTGTTAACATATTATAATTAGCTGGAAATAAAGTAAAATCTCCGAAAGCAGTTTCATCACTAGCTGATAAAAAAGCCATATTTTCATTTTTCTTTGTTTTTATTTGATTTATTTTTTCTATTAAAACAACCATTTTTACCTTTTTAAAAACATTTTCTTTAAGATGTTCTAATTTTGTTATATCTGAAGATTTATATTTAATGCTCGGATGGTTACTAATATAAAAGCCATAGCTATCAAGTTCATCTTGTCTTAAAATATCTTCACTATATTCAGGCATTTCTACAAGCAAAGGCTTTTTAATTAAACCAGAATCATCAGCTAAAGAGGCATAATTTAGGGCACTATCAATATTTTTTAATAAAGCATTTCTAGTTAAATTAAAATTATCTAGTGCTCCCCCTTTTATTAAAGTTGTAAGATTATCTTTATTTATAAATTCTTTATTTTTATAACAAAAATCACACAAATCACTATATTTTTCGCCACGATTATAAATTATTTTATTAGCTAGTTCTTTTGATATATTCTTTATTTGCCATAAAGGCATAATAAGCTTATTTTCATAAATATAAAAATTTTCTTTGCTATAATTTACATTTGGTTTTATTAAAAATATATCTTTACTTTTTAAATAACTTATATATTCATTAAAATTATTATCTTTATTATTTAACATTTCTATTAAGTAATGAGCTGGATAATAGACCTTTAAATAAGCCATTTGGTAAGCTATAAGGGCATAGGCAACAGAATGGGATTTATTAAAGCCATAACTAGCAAATTCTGCTATTTGTCCATAAATGATTTTTGCTTTGTGGGCATCATAGCCATTTTGGATTGCTCTTTTAACAAAGTTTTCTTCTTCTTTTTTTATTATTTCTTCTTTTTTCTTTGATATTGCTCGGCGAATTAAATCTGCTTCTTTATAGGAATATCCTCCGACTTTTTTTAATATGGAAAGTATTTGCTCTTGATAAATAAGTATTCCATAAGTACTTTTAAGTATATCCTCTAAAGAATCGTCAATATAGGTAATATTTTTTAATTTATTTTTACGTAATATATACTCTTCTGCTTGACTTCGTGGGCCAGGTCTTCCTAAAGCTACTCCAGCAACTAAATCCTCAAATGAAGTTGGTTTAAGACGAACAATTAAATTTTTCATTAAATTAGTTTCAAATTGAAAAATACCTTCTGTTTTACCAGATGCAAATAAAGCAAAAACTTTTGGATCGTTTAAAGAAATATCTTTTAAAACATTTGTTTTTAATGAAGATAAGATATGTGCTATAGTTGTTAAATTTTTTATTCCCAAAAAATCCATTTTTAATAGTCCTAATTTTTCTAAATATTCTAAAGTTACACCAGTAATTATGGTATTATTTTCATAATGAATTGGTATTACTTCATCTAGTTTAACACTTGAAATAACTACTCCAGCAGCATGAATTGATGTATTTTTTTTAAGTCCTTCTAAATGCATAGATATTAAATAAAGATCTTTTATACTTGGGTAATTATCAATATATTTTTTAATAATGTTATTTCCTAAATTTTCTTTTAAAGTTAAAGACGAATTAATATTTCCAATAAATTTCTCAAGTAAATCTGGAGATATTTTCGTAATTTTACCTACTTCTCTTAAAACCAAACGGCTTTTTAAAGTATTGAATGTAAGTCCTAAAGCAACATTATCGTGACCATACTTGTTTTTTACATACTCAATTACATCTTCTCTTTTTGTAGCATCAAAATCTACATCAATATCGGGCATGGTTACACGAGCTGGATTTAAAAAACGCTCAAATAATAAATCATATTTTAAAGGATCAATATCTGTTATACCTATAGAGTAACTTACTAGTGATCCTGCAGCAGATCCTCTTCCCGGTCCTACTAAAATATTATTTTTTTTAGCATACAAAACATAATCATATACAATTAAGAAATAATCTACAAAACCCATGTTTGATATTATATCTAATTCATAGTTTAAACGATTCAAATAATTTGAATCTGGAGTCTTATTTAACCTTTTTGTTAAACCTTTTAAAGCTAACTTTCTTAAAAAATCTTCAGAATTTATATCTTTATTATATTTAGGAATATAATAGTTATCTAAAGGTATTTCAACATTTAAAAATGATACTACTTCTTTTATTTTTTCTTTATCAATAAATTTATAATCATGATAGTAATTAGAAGTGTAATTTAAAGGTTCTTCTTTTTTTATTAAATCTAAATATTTTAAATATTTTAAATCTTCAGGATTTAATACTTTTATATTCTCAACATATACAGAATTATCTGTAATTTCAAGACATTTTATTTTCTCTTCTTCAGTGTGATATCCAAGATATAATTTAGGTGCAAAACTTACATCATTTAAAAGTTCCAAACTAGAAAAAGGTAATATCATTAATATATTATCTTTATATTCTTTTAACTTTTCTATATCTAATATATTTTTTTCTATCAATGTATTAATTTTAAGAAGATTTAAAAATCCTTGATAGTTCATTGCATATAAATATATGTCTTTTGCAAATATTTGAGCATTTAGTCCAATTATGGGCTTAATATTATTACTTTTACAATTAAAATAAAAATCAAAAACGCCATAAAGATTATCATCACATATACCACAAGCAGAAATATTATTACAAGTTAAAAAATTAATTAAGTTTGGAATCTTAATTAGACTTTTTAATAGAGAATAATCTGTTGTAACTTTAAGTGGTATATACATAACTTCTCCCTTTAATTAATTATATCACGCCTAGATTTATAAATTAAGTATTATTTACAATGTTTTAATTATTTTGGTTATACTAATAATGGTGATATAGTTGAATAAGGAAAAAGTAAAAAGATTAATTTGCCAGTGCATTTGGTTATTTATCGTTGGGGCCTTTTTAGGATTTCTTTTTGAAACTCTTTGGTGTTATATAAAAACTGGTGAACTTATAAATAAACAAGGACTTTGGTATGGACCATTTAAACCAATATATGGAATAGGATTAATTTTATTTACTGTTTTTCTTTATAAAATTAAAGATAAAAATATTATATTTTTGTTTTTGGGTGGGGTTATTATAGGAAGTGTTTTTGAATATGCTGCTTCCCTTTTCCAAGAATATTCATTTGGTACTTCGACTTGGTCTTACAAGAGATTAAGTAATAACCTAAATGGAAGAATTTATTTACCCTATTCTTTAGCATGGGGAGCTATATCTGTTATCTGGCTAAAATATGGGATTAATTTATTTAAAAAGACATTTAATAAGATATATGGTAAAAAATTTAGAATTCTTACAATAATTATTTCCATTTTTATGATTTATAATATAAGTCTTACAACTTTGATTGTACATAGATATGCAGAAAGAATGAAAAATATTAATAGTAATAATATTATAAATAAATATTTAGATAAAAAATATCCAAGTTGGAAAATTAAAAAGAAATTCCCTAATTTAAAGGTAAAAAAGTAGCTATTTATTTGACAAACATAAAATATAATGATAAAATTTGGAAGTAAACGAAAAGGAGTGAGAATAATGGCTACAAAAGTAACTACTAAAAAACCTTTAACTGGTAATAGAAGATCACATGCTTTAAATGCAACTAAAATGACACAAAAACCTAATTTACAAAAGAAAACTATTAATGGAGAAAAAGTAATCATTAGTGCTAGAGAAGCAAGAACTTTAAATAAAAAAGCTGCTTAATTAAATAAAGCAACTTTTTTTGTATATTATTTTATTTACTGTATATAATATTAGTATCAAGGAAGAATTATTTCCTTGATTATATAAATCGACGGGATTATTTATTCTCCCGTCTTTTTTATTTTTCTTTTGAAATACTTAATATAATTCCTACACTTATCATACTTACAAGCAAACTTGATCCTCCATAAGAAAAAAATGGTAGTGTTACACCTGTAACAGGAATTAAACCTATAACAACACAAATATTTAATAATGCTTGAATAATAATACCAAATCCTAAGCCAAAAGAAAGATATTTATAAAATAAATTTTCTGTTTTCATAGAAATACGCACAATGCGGTAAAAAAGAAAGCCAAAAAAGAAAGTTACAATTAAAATACCTAAAAATCCAAACTCTTCAGAAATAATTGAAAAAATAAAATCTGTCTGAGGTTCTGGTAAATAAAATTGCTTTTGACGACTATTTAAAAAGCCTTGTCCTAATAAACCTCCTGGTCCAATAGCATAAAGTGATTGTATTATTTGATACCCACTTCCTAAAGGATCTACCCAGGGATTTAAAAAAGATACTATTCTTAGCATACGATATGGAGCCATAATTATAAGTCCTACAATTCCCAAAAGACCAAGTAATCCAATCTTAAAGAAAAAGGACATTTTTACTCCTGAAATAAATAGAATTGCAGTTAAAGTTATAACTATTACCATAGCAGTACCAAAATCTGGTTCAAGCATTATTAAAATAAAAAATATACCTATTACAAGTAAGATAGGAAATACTCCTTTTTTTATATCTTTAATTATTCTTCTGTTATTAGCTAAATATTTAGAAATATAAATAACTAACCCTATTTTAGCAAATTCGCTGGGCTGGATACCAAAACCTCCAAAACCAAACCAGCTTCTGCTTCCATTTCTTACTTGACCTAATCCTGGTATTAAAACAAGAGCTAGTAATATAAAACATATTAATAAAATTAAATTAGCTTTTTCATAATATATGTGAGGATTTATTTTTTTTAAAATAAAGACTAAAAATAGTGACATTATAAAAAAAGCACCTTGAGCTTTAACAAATTTAAAAGCATCATTATATTTATATTGAGCCCAAACTGAACTAGCTGAATAAATCATGATAATTCCAAATACAGCTATAATAATGACTATGATTAAAAGCCATTTATCAGTCTTCTTTGGCATAATATCCCCCCATAAAAAAGTATGAAAAAAAAGAAGCATATATTACTATATACTTCTTATAACCAAACACCGTAAGTGATAGCAGCCATTGCTAAAATAAACCCTATTACCCAAAACATTTTTATAATATCTTGTTCTTCCCATCCTAATTCTTCAAAGTGATGATGAAGTGGTGCTTTTAAAAATACTTTTTTATTGAAATAGCGAATAGCTATTATTTGAATTAAACTACTAAGAGTTTCTACTACAAATACTCCACCAATAATAGCAAGAGAAACTTCATGTCTAGAAACAATAGCAATACTAGCTAAAGCTCCCCCTAAAGCTAAAGAGCCTAAATCTCCCATGAATATTCGAGCTGGATGAGTATTAAAAACTAAAAATCCTACTAAAGCCCCAACTAATAAAAAACAAAAAATAGCAATTTCTTGATAGCCTTCTAGCCAACCGGCATTCCAACTAATAACTCCGTAAGCAAAAAAGGCAATTGCTGATAAACCACCAGCCAAACCATCTAAGCCGTCAGTAATATTTACAGCATTTGTTGTTCCGACAAGTAAAAATAAAATAAATAATCCAAATGTCCATCCTAAGTTAATATATACATTTAAGAATGATATGCTAAGTACTGGCTCTCCGCCGCCTTTCATAAATAAATAAAAGAAAACTAAAGCTATAATCATTTGGACTAGAAATTTTGTTACTAGACTAATACCATTATTATTATGGTATTTTACTTTTAAAAAATCATCAACAAATCCAAGTAAACCATAAGCTAAGAAAACAAATACGACGATAATTAAATTATAACTTATGGATATACTCCCTTTAATATAAAGTAATATTAAGGATACGATTACGGGAATGATGAAAATAATTCCTCCCATTGTTGGAGTTCCTTCTTTTTTTAAATGTCTTTCGCTTATTAATTTACTAACTGATTGGCCTAGATGCATTTTTTTAAAAAGAGGAACAACTATTAATCCTGTAATTAAAGATAAAATAAAGCCTAACATTAAAGCCATTGCAGCTTTAGCTAAAATTAGCATATCCTCACCTCTTTTTTATTATACTATAATTTTATATTGCTTTTTATTTTTGATGCCTTTTTTTACATTTTTTGACATTAATTAAGCATAACTACTACTGTACCATTTTCTTTAGCATACATTCCTCCACTTGGTGATTGATAAATTACATTTTCACCAGTACCACTATACTCTATTTTAAAGCCTTTTAAAACCTTTTTAGCTTCATCAACGCTTAAACCTACAACATCAGGTACTGTAACATATTTTTGATCTAACCAAGTATATTCTTTTGGTATTCCATTTGTATCTGGCTTAATATTTAAAATATCAATTGCACTTAAGAAAATATTTCGGGCAATTGGAGCTGCTACAGTGCCCCCGTATTGAACTACCCCTTTTGCATTTTGAACAGCAACATAAACAACAATTTCTGGATCGTCCGCAGGCATAAAGCCTATAAATGATAAAATATATTTACTAGATGAATAAACTCCATTTTCAACAGTTTGAGCTGTTCCTGTTTTTCCTCCTATTCGATAATTTTCTATATATGCATTATGTCCTGAACCTTTAGCTACAACACTTTCTAAAGCATATTTTACCAAATCAGATGTTTCTTTACTTATGACATTTTTTTCGGCAACTGGTTCATTACTTTTAATAATTGAATTTGTTTCAGGTTCTAGATAATTTTTAACTATGTATGGTTTGTATAAAGTTCCTCCGTTTACTACAGCACTAACTGCCCTTATTTGCTGAATTGGCGTTACACTTATTCCTTGTCCAAAAGCTGTTGTTGCAAGTTCTACGTTTCCCATTTTATTTAAAGAAAATAGTATTCCAGAAGCTTCGCCATTTAAATCTATACCTGTTTTACTTCCAAAGCCAAAGTCTTTAATATAGCCCATCAATTTTTCTTTTTGAAGCATTAATCCTAAATTGACAAATCCTGGGTTACAAGAATTTTCAACGACTTCTAAATAAGTTTGATTACCGTGGCCACCATGCTTCCAACAATGAAGTGTTGCTCCGTCAACAGTTATTGCTCCTGTATCTGTGTAACGATCTTCAAAAATATTAATAAGTTTTTCTTCAATAGCTGATGTTAAAGTAATTATTTTAAATGTTGATCCTGGTTCAAATGTCATCCATATAGGTAAATTTCTATTTATTACTTCTGTATCATAGTCTTTATATTTATTACTATTAAAATTTGGTCTACTTGACATAGCTAAAATTTCTCCGGTTTTAGGATTCATTGCTATGGCCATAACACTATCAGGATTGTATTTGCTAACAACATTATCTAGTTCATTTTCCATGACCAGTTGTAAATCTAAATCAATAGTAAGTTCTAAAGTTATTCCACTTGTTGGTGCTTCATATATTTCTGCTAAATCAAGTTTATGACCTTTTCCATCTGAAAAATATTTTATTCCTCCATCTTCACCAGTTAAATAATCATCATAGTAAAGCTCTAATCCAGATAAGCCCTGATTATCAATACCTACATATCCTAAAACATGACTTAAAAGTGTTTTGTATGGATAGTATCTTTTACTTTCTTTAACTAAATAAACTCCATCTAATTTTAAAGCATCTATTTTTTCGGCAATTTCATAACTTAGTCCTCTACCCTCTGGATGTACTCTTTCTATGGATGTTTTTTTAGAAACATGTTTTAACATATCTTCGTAATCACTATTTAAAATTTCACTTAAACTCTTGGCAGTTTTTTCTTTATCTTTAATTTGATTAGGAATTACTACTAAACTTGTAGTTGTAATATTAGTAGCTAGTTCTTTTCCATTTCTATCTACGATTTTGCCTCGATCAGCAGAAATAGGAAGCTGTCTACTCCATAAAGACTCAGCAAGTGTATTTAGTTTTTTATAAGAAAATACCTGAATATAAAATACTCTACCAATTGCTATTACTAAAATTAAAATTACAATCAAAAAAACATATCTAATTCTTGTGTGTATATTATTATAAAACATATTATCCCTCGAATAATTATATGTTTTATTAAAATTAAAAAAAACCATTTTATTTAAAATGGCTCATTTAATGAATTATGTTTACTTTTTTGTTTTCCATCTTGTCATGCCAATAATTACTTGATTCAATAGTTTTATAAATTAATAATTTTTTAAAGTGCTACTTTTCCACTATAGTCTATTATTTAAATACAATTTTTAATTTTTTTAGTATAATTTTAAATTCCATCTTAATTTTTCATCTTGATTTTCATTTTCTTCATATACCATTTCATTAATTTCTTCATTTTTAAAAACTTCTAATAATTTATCAAAATCATCTGCAAGTTTTGTATTTTTTAGTTCATCTTCGTCTATCCAATATATTTTACCTTCCGACGTTTCCGAAATAATATCACCACTATAATCATCTGATGTAAATAAAATAATTAATTGTCTTTCTTTTTCCTTTTTGTCATACCAATCTTTGACTCCGCATATTTTAACAGAATTTAATTTTAATCCAGTTTCTTCATATACTTCTCTTTTAACTGAAGGAACAATACTTTCTCCTAGTTCTATTTTTCCTCCTGGAAAAGCAACACCTTTCCAACTTTTTATTCTTTCTTGTACTAATACTTTTTTTGTAGTTGGATCAATAATTTTGCACATATTCATTAATTTTACATTTTCCATTTTTTCTCCTTTTTTGTTTTAATATTAAAAAGAGGTTCTAAAAAAGAACCTCCTCCTCCAAATTAAATTCAAACTACATAATATAACAACTTTTGTTTATTTTAACATTCTCGCTCAATTATGTCAACACACATTATAAAAAAACATAGTTATTAATTTTAATTATCTCAACAAATAAATTGTCAAATCTATAATTTTAATAATGTTGAGATTGTGTAATTTATATTTTGTTTATGAAAAATTTAGAAATAATTAAGTATTTATCCCATTAGACTGAAAATACACTCCAACATCATTAGCAAGTAATTCTTGTGTATATTTGATACTATCAGATAAATTTCTAGAAAATCTAGAAACTTCTTTTGTAACTATTAAATCAAAATAGCTAGATTTAGCATCATCAATCATTTGTAAAAATTTTTTTCTTCGTTTAACAGTGCTACCGCTAATACCTTCATCTATGTAACCATTTTACAAACTTCATCATATTGTTGTTCAGTTATTACACCTTGATCATATAATTTTTTATTTATTATTAATTCATATTCAAGGATTGTTATTCTTGGAGTTTCAAATATATAAAAATGCCTCCACTAATGGAAGTGTATGATTTTAAGATAAATCTAATTACTGATTGTATTTTATTTGACATTTTTATTTAATATTTAAAAATATGTTTTTTTTAATTTTTTTGACATTTTTTCATCATCAACTGAATGTATTGAATGATTTCCTAATTTACAGAAATTTCTTACTTCTTGTTTGATTTTTCTTACTTTGTTTTCTGTTGAAAAAACATAAAAAAGTTTCACAAAATTAATTTTACTATTAAAACAAGAATTCATTTTATATTTTATTCCTTCCCAATCATTATTGGCATTGCCAATCCATGACTCTCCTTGATATAAAGTATAGATTAATCTAAATTTTTCTTTTTCGTCTAATTCTTTTTGCTTTTCATCAATAACTATTAAATTGTTTTTTATTAAATTTTCTATGAATTCCCAATTATCAAAACAAGCTGGAAATAAAACCAACATATAATGTTGCATATTTTTACTATTGTATAATCTCAATTATTTCAGCTGGAGATATACATTCGACTCCAGTTATTGATTGAATTGCCATTTGATGAAAAACAAAAATAATACATTCATAATTACTATATTTCTTAATTACTCCTTGAATTCTTTTTTTCAAATGTTCTTTTGATTCCCAGTTTACTATTCTATCAACTGGTGGAATACCATTATTTTTAATATAATCTTTATAATATTCTTTCATTTCTTTAGCCTTATATTGATATGTATTATCAGGTTCCCACTCTCTCAAATCAGGTTCTATTTTTATATCTAATCCTGTTTCTTTTGATATAATTGCAGCTGTTTGCAATGCCCTAGTATATGGTGAAGACACAATAAGTGTTGCTTCTTTTAAACGTGGATCTTTAGCTGTCTTTATTACATCTTCAATGTACTCTTCACCTAATTTAGCCAAGTCATGTCCATGTCCAATGAAATTATGGGAATCGCCATAACTATAGTCTGCTTTACCATGTCGTATCATAAAAATTTTCATATATTCATCTCCTTAATTTTAATAGCTTGCATATGTGCTCGCTATCATACTATTTATTTTTTCCAGTTGTGTCAATAAACTCTTTTTGTGATTCTAATGTCATTATATCATAAAATTCAAAATCATTTTTAATCCATTTACTTTGTAAAATTTTGTTTCTGTTTAGATTTCTTTTTAACTTTTCACTTGGATCTGCTGTTAAAATAAATGTTACATCCGGTTTAATATACCACGTTTGATCTATCATTTCTCTATATATTCTAAGTGCATTATCATAGCCGTTGTATTTACCTAATTTTAAAAAGGCATAGGAAACCGCCAAAATTGAAAGATAACTTCTTTCCATAAATACTATTTTATCATGTTTCAAAAATGATGATGCTAATATCATTCTCTCTTTCTCTATTTCGAAGAAAATTTGTTGATTTTTTAGTTCTTCTTCTATGTTCTTTGATGGTTTTGGTGACAGTGGATGATCCATAAATTCCTCAATTATTTCGACTTTAGGAATTTTATTCAAAATTTTTGATGTAGTAGTCTTGCCAGAATTAGATGTTTCCTCTATCACATATAAATTTTTCATTATATCACTACCTTTCTGTTTTATATTTTTTCATTTTAAAATTAAATATGGAATACAAAGGTCCTATATTAGATATAAATGTTGAACAATATATTTAGCCACATTTTAGCACATTAAAAAAGACTATTGCTAGTCTTTTAATAATTCTAAACTAATTTTTCCTTTAAATGTTTTTCCTTGATCATAATTTTGTTCTTCTCCAGTTCCATGTAATGTAAAGGAAACAGTGTAATTTTGCTTTGTATTAGGAGCTATAGCTACTTTACTTGCTAAGCGGCCACTTGTAAATGGTGCAACACTCCAATCAGCATTAAATCCACTATAATTACTTACTACTTTGAACCAGAAATTATTGCTTTCAAAATTATTTTCTACATTAATCCAATCAATATTATAATAAAGAATTTTATCGGTATTATTTGATACACTAAATTTTATATCAGGTACTTTAGTATTTACATCATCATCTGTTTGGTCATCCGGATATAGATCTGATACTGTTACATTGTTACCATTTTCAAAAGCCACTACCAAAGCTGCGGCATCAATATTTACATTATTATCTCCAACTGTTGCTTGACCGCCTTTACCTGATGGATCAACTACATACGTACAATTGCGATCACATTTACCATCGCCATCATCGTCAATATTAAAATCTGGTTTACCATCTTTATCAGTATCAATATTTAAATCTGGTGTTCCATCACCATTAGTATCGATATTTAAATCTGCTTTACCATCACCATCTAAATCTATATTAATATCTGGCCATCCAGCATCATCTAAATCACAGTTTAAATCACAAATTCCATCACCATTTTTATCTTGATTTACTTTATTTTTTAAATTTCCATTTTCATCTGGTACATTAAAGGTTGGTTTTTTATTTCCACCATAATCTATTTTTTCATCAGGCTTTTTATCGCCATTAGTATCACAGTTGACATCACAGATTCCATCACCATCTAAGTCTATATCTAATTCTTTGTCTTTGTTAACCAAATTAGAAATACAATTTTTATCACATTTACCATCATCATTAGTATCAATATTAATATCTGGAACACCATCGCCATTGGTATCAATATTTAAGTCTGGCTTTTTATCTCCATCCGTATCAATATTTAAATCTGCTTTACCATCACCATCTAAATCTATATTAATATCTGGCCATCCATCATCATCAATATCACAGTTTAAATCACATTTGCCATCATTATTAGTATCTTGATTTACTTTATTAAATATGCTTCCATCTTTTTTTACTACATTAAATATAGCTTTATTATTTTTCATATAATCGATGTTACGATCTGGTTTTCTATCATTATTAATATCACAATTGATATCACAAATTCCATCACCATCTAAATCTATATTTAACTCTGGTCTTCCATCATCATCTAGATCTATATTTAATTTGGAACTTCTTATATATTTAGCTCCCATGTAAGTTGCAAAGCCACCAATAAATAAAAATGCAAGTAAGAAAAGAATTAATAGCATTCTATTTTTTTCTTTAAATTTAAAGATTAGTTTATTACCTTCTTTTATAACACATAAACTTTCCGGCAAATAAGTATCATTATCTTTATCATTAAAGACTACATTTAATACTTTTTCTACTTCTTTATTTGAAACTTTATAATTATCTTCATATATTTTATTTAATGTATCTAATATAAGTTTATCTTGTTCTTTGCTTTTTAAGAGCATAAATTCTTTTATATTTATTACTTCTTTATTTTGTTTATACTCCTTCTTAACTTTTTCTTTTGACATTTTTATCCCTCATTTACTTTAAAATTGTATAAGCTTTTTTCTTTTGATGTTCAAAATCATCTAGAAAAGACACTACTGTTTTTCTAATGCTATTCATAGTTTTTTCTTTTCTTTTAGTGGCTCCCTTAAATTCTTTATCAATTAATTTTTTAAATTCATTTTCAGTTATATTACTTCCAAAAACAAAATCATTTACTAATTTACTAATAATTGCTGAGTTGTATTCATTTACTTCTTTTTTATCATCTTTATTTAAAGCCTCATTATTTATAAAAAATGATAAATCATATAATGTTTTAATATTATCATCTTTTACTTCTTCAGTTCTTTTATCAATTTGTGTAATTGGCTTAATATTATTCTTTTCAAGATATTCCCAAAGTTCCAATGCTTTAATAAAGTTTGGTTCTTTTAAAATAACATTTGTTTTTCTTATAGGGCTTCGAACCGGTGAGCTTTCTTTTAAACTTTTTATAAATGTTGATGATCTAAAAGCTGAGACAATATCCCTTATATGTTCAATTCTTTCATCTAAAGAATGTCCATCTTTCGATGAATCTACAATTGTTTCTTTTTTACTGCTTAAAGATAATGTAACATTAACTTCTTCATCTTTATTTTTCATTAATCCATTATAAGTTACTTCATTATTTACCTTAGCAAAACTTTTTTGATCAGATTCTTCTAATTTATTATTTACAAATATATAAAGATTATCTACTAAAGATTTTATAAAACGGTTTTCATATAGGTCAACTGTTTCTTCCCGATAAACATTCAATAATTTTAAAGGAATAACCGTACCATCTTCATGAACTTCTTGAATTAAGTTAGTATTTTGAGCCAAATGTCTAATACTTTCTTCAGTTACAACTTTTGCCTTTTCAATTGGTACGATGTTTTCTTCTTGAACAATAAATCTTCTGGGATTACGAATTATATTATCTAAATAAGGTATGCACTCTTCAACCATATCAATCCATGATATATCACTTATTTGAGCATCTATATTTCTTTTTATGGTTAAATTAGATGAAGTTGCCCCGATAAAAGAGGCAGCTTTTTCTTTATTAAAATTATTAATGTATTCTACGATATCCATGTTTTCACCTATATCGTTTTCTTAAGTCTTAGTAAATAAGCTTTACATTCTGGAGTTTTATTTGCACCAAATAATTTTTCTAAATATTTAATTAATCCATCAATTTCATCTTTAATATATGCTAAATTTAATTGTTCAAATTTTCTTAAAATTTTATGGGCAATTAGATAATCTATAGCTGCTACTTCTTCTCCTCCACAGGCAACAAATGCTGGAACAAATTCTTTTAATTGTTTTACTATTCTATTACCAAAAGCTAAACGGAAATGATCAATAACATATCTATCTAGTTGAGCAACTTTTTCTAATGTTTCTTCTGATACTGGATGTTCTTCAGCAGATTTTTCGAAAAGTGATGATAAATAATTATAGCTTGTTTTAATTTTATCTGTATCTGGTGCTGTAAATTCTTCACACTTATCATCAATTGCAATAGGCATTGCTCTATCATAAACTTTATCAGTAATCATAAATGTTGAGTCATCGTTGTTGATTGTACCAATATACCACATATTTTCTGGTATTTTTAGCTTTCCATCATCTAGTTTCTTAGGATCGTTTGGCCAAACATTTGGAACAAGTTCTACTACCCAGTCTTTCTTGTTAGGTAGTTCCAAGATTGATAACATTTCAGCAAAATAATATTCTACACGAGATATATTCATTTCATCTAGAAGGGTAATATATACTTCATCGTTATATTCTGCTTCATACATTTTTTCTAATATTTCAGTTTCGTTAAATTTTTTGGTAAATTCGTTAAAATAACCAAATATTTCTGTTGAATCTCTCCATGATGGTTGAACACTTGCTACAGTTGTTTCATTATCTATAAATGATCCAAAAGCATAAGCCAATGATGTTTTTCCTGTTCCTGATATACCTTCTAAAATTATTAGCTTATTTGAAGCAAATGAAGCAATAAATAAACGAATTAAATTAATATCATAATATAGATGAAGTTTTGATGCTGAATAGTTTCTGAAGCTATCACAAAAACTTTCTAATGTAAATGTATTAGTTATTTCTTCTGGTTTCATACCATTAAACTTTTCATCAACATTACTTAATTTAAAGAATCTACTTTCTCCTTCTTTTAATTCATTTTTGATACTACCATCTTCATTGTATTCTATTTCACCGTTTTGATTTGTTAGTTCACTAATTTTAGAATTTTGTCTTTTTAATTTTAGCACTTCATTATTTAATGATTCTATTTCTTCAATTAACATATCTTCTTTTTTAACATTTCTTTTATATCTTATATAAGTTTTAATAGACTTATAAATTAAAAATATTATTAAACCAAATATAATTACCAAAAATATTATTGAAAATATCATGATAGCTAATCCTGCCCCAGTTAAATCACTTTTATAGTCATTTATAACTGTAATATAGTTAAGAATATTGAACATTTGAAATAATCCTTGTCCTATTCCTTTAAATATTTTAACAAATCCTTCAAAAAGTGGGGCCATAAATTTTGTAAAAAATTCTCCATACACTTCCATTATAATTCCTCCTTATTCTTTACAATTAATTTTAAATTCATTTTATCAAAAGCTAACTTGTTATCTAAATTATTATTTATAAATTCTTTATCTACTAGAAGTTCCATATTATTTACAAATATAGTACTTTCAACATTATCTGTTTTTGAAAATTCATAAATAAACTTAACATCTATATCTTTATATTCTTTAATAATATTTTGATATTTTATTTCATCTTCCCAAGGAATTAAGATTTTAACATATTCTTTAATATATTCATTATCAAAGAATTTAAGCAAACTTGATTTTTTAAAATCTTTATTAACTCTTACAACATAAGTTGGCATTTCTTTATTACTAATAAGTTCTTTTAAAATATCAAATTCTAATAAACTATAAGATATCTCATTTATTTTACTTGTGTATTCTTTTAAAACTTCAAGAGCAAGTTTTTCATCAAAATCTGTAATACCTGGTATATTATAAGAAAAATTCACTTCATAATATAATGGATTATTACTAATCATTTTATAATCATTGTGATAATTATCAGAATTTAATGCCTCTAGAGCTTTTTTATCTTCATTTGAATTTCTTTTGATTTCATCAAATAAATCATTTATAAAATATTTATTATCTTTTATAATTAAAATTCTAGTCTTCCTTAAATATGAAAGCAAATACTTAAACTTTGCTTTAGTGTCTTGCAAATCTCCATCTATTATATTAGAAGCAAAATCAACGTAACATGCTGTACAAATAATTACTGACATTAAAAATGTTTCATTTTTCCATGTATTAAGCATCTTCATTTGATCATGTTCTTGACAATATGAAATAATAGATTTTAAAACAAAGTTTATATTATCATTTGAGTATTCAATGGGATTATCTTTATGAATATTATTTTGAAAGTAATAAGTTTTAGCATATATGCTTATTATGTCTTTAGCAAAATTTGCAAATTCTTTCTTACTTTTCCACATTTTATTTTCTTCGATTGTAATAATCGACTCTAGTATCTTCGTGTATTCAAGTAAATCTTTTTCTTTTTTTATCACGTATTTATCGATAACACTTAAACTCACTTCTATGTCACCTTACCTATTCTCTTTAAATTATATCAAACATAAAAATAGATTGCAATAAAGTCTTTTCTTTTTTACAATTTATTTTAAACTGAACTATTTTTAGGTTGCCATTTAAAATTATTTAAGATAGAATTATAATAGAAGGAAGGAATAAAAATGGAAAACAATTATGATATTGATATAGACGTTTGGAAAGGAAAAGATTTTTCTAAAAAAGCAATAAAGAATAATGATTCTTATCAAGGTATTAATTTGGAGCAGGATTATGAAGTACAAGTTCCCGACCTTGAATCTTGGAAAAAAAGAGCTGAACAAAGAAAAGAAGATGCTGATAAACAAAGTTTCTTAGCTAATGCTTTTAATAATAGTTATAATAAAGCTCCGGTTAAGAATATTCAAACGACAAAAAGAAAACCTCTTAATTTTAAAGTTTTAGCTAAAAAAACTATTCTAGTTGTAGCTCTTGGAGCTGGTTTAAAAGTTGGTGTTCCTGCTGTTAAAGATTTTGCTAAAGAAAAAATTGCTATTGAAAAAACTCTTGATACTACAACTACTCAATTTGTTGGGTATGATAGTAAAACGCATCAACGCACTTGGGATTATAAAAATTTAAATGAATCTATGAGCGATGTACTTAATAAAAACAAAGAATATGATATTGATACAAGAATATATGGTTTTTATGAAGGACTAGAAGCATATCATAAAGATGAATATATGGATAAGCTTTTTAATTGGTTAAATCAAGTTGTAAGTAGTAATACAAATAATTTTACACCAGAGGAAATAAATGCATGTTGTCATGAAACTTTTCAAGAATACTTAGACAGCAAAGGATTATCTAAAAAAGATTATATAACTGTTATGAATAAAATAATTAATGCTTATGCTAATGAAGGCGTAGCAGAAGATAAAGTTGAAGATCTTTTAGCAAAACTTAATGAAAATACCTTAAACGGAGGTGCAAGATAATGGAAGAAGTAGATGTTATAACTTTAAATGATGGTGATTACATTATAACTGATGAAATTGATATTAATAATGTAAAATATTATTATTTAACTAAAGAAGATGATATTGCTAAATTTTGTATTAGAAAAATAAATATTATAAATAATGAGAAGTATTTAGTTAGTTTAGATAGTCAGGAAGAATTTGATAAAGCTTTACTTAGTTTTATTGAAAAAAATAAAGATATTGCAAAATAAAAAAGAAATTTGTAAAACGCAAATTTCTTTTTTATTTATTTAATTCAACACTTAAAACAGTATTTTCTTTATCAATTATTGTTCCAGGGGCAATACTCTGGCTTGTTACATATCCATATCCCGAGTACTCCAATTTTATACCTAAAAGATTAGCAAATGTCTCAACTTCGTTAAGACTCCAGCCTTGTAAATTTTCCATTGCATATTCTGTAGCATTTGTTAGAAGAAATACTTTCCCTCCAGATAAAATGGTTTTGTTTTTTAATGGGTATTGATTTGTTATATATTTACCATTACCAAGAACTATAGCATTTATTTTATTTTCTTTTAAAGTATTTGTGACAAATTCTGTTTCTTTACTAATATAATTATCCAAAGTAATTAATTTTGTTTTATCTACATCTGTTTTGGTTTCGGTTAGTTTTGCATAACTTGCTATTTCCTCAACTGCTGTTGTAATTACTCTAGCCCATGATCCTAAATTTGTTTCTGGTTTTTTTCCAACTACATAAACTATATATTTTGGATCATCTGTTGGAAATATGCCAGCAAAAGATTTTATGTAATCATAAGTTCCACTTAAATATCCGCCACTAGGTGATGCTATTTGGGCTGTACCTGTTTTCCCCATGATGCTCACATTATTTACTTGCCATACTTTATTTACTTCAATAACCTTTTTCATTAGTTCTTGCATTTTAGAAACAGTTGAACTACTATAAACTTTTTCAACTACTTCTCTTCCACCCTTATAAGTTATATTTCCATCTTGATCTACTATTTTATCTACTATATAAGGTTTTATTGTTGAGCCATTATTTGTCATCGAACTTAAGGCTTCCAGCATTTGAATTGGAGTAATACTTACACCTTGACCAAATGATGCATTAGAAAGTTCTGATTGATATCTAAAACTTATATCTCCTTTTGCTTCATTGGATAATTCTATTCCTGTTTTTTGACCAAAACCAAGATTATTATAATAGTTAGTAAGTTTATTTACACCAAGTCTTAAAGCTAAAATGGTAGCTGCAACATTTGAAGAATGAGCAAATCCTAAATCAAAGTCTATTTCACCCCATCCACTTCGAGTTGCATCCCTAATAATGGTTCCATCATCTAGAGTATATGAACCTGATTTAAAAGTCTCAGCTCCATTATATAGATTTTCTTCAATAGCTGATGCAAAAGAAAATATTTTCATTACAGATCCTGGTTCATATTGGTAACTTACTAAAGGATTCATATAGCTTTTAATTGTATTAGTATCATTTGGGTTAAAGTTAGGACTTGTACTACTTGCCACAATTGCCCCAGTTTTAGCATCCATTACGGTAAACGATGCCCAGTCTGTATTAAAGTCATTTTGCATATTTGATACTGCTTTTTCAGCAATAAGCTGGATATTACTATCAATCGTTAAATATATGTCTGATCCATTTTGGGCTTTTTTGGTTTCAGAAGGCGTATTTGGAATTTGATAATTACTTGATGTATATTTTAAATACTTAGTATAACCATTTGTCCCAGATAGTATTTCATCATAATATCCTTCGATACCTAATTCTCCAGTTAGCTTTCCGTCTTTATTTTCTTTTGCATATCCTACTATATAAGAAGCAAAAGTGGCTTTACTGTAATATCTTTTTTTAGAGTTGCTAATAAAGCTTATACCAGGTAATTCTAGTTTTTCTATTTGAGCTTTAACAACTTCTGTTATTCCTCTTCCACCAGGCCCTAGTTCTACTTGGTAGGCATCTTTATTTAATAATGCAAGTAAACGTTCTTTAGTCATATTTATAATCGGAAATAAAAGTTCTGCTGTTTTTTCTTTATCCACTACATGTTTTGGATTGCTGGGATCGGTGGTCCTAGATTCACTTAAGTAGGCAATTACGGTGTAAGAGTTTACTGTCGTAGCAAGTTCTTCACCATTAACATCAAAAATATTTCCACGGCTTGCATATAATGTTTTTTCAACCGTAGCAATTGATGCAGCCTTTTCTTTTAATGATATTCCATCTACTTTGTCACTTAAAACGACATAAGAAAGTTTAATAATTATTGCCATAAATAAAAGAGCAACAATTAAAATAATAAATCTTGATACTTTAACAGTTACTCCTTTTTTCATTTTTCTTTATCTCCTTATTTTTAATCAACAGATTTTATATTACTATTATTATACGACAAACCATATTCTTCAGCAACATTTTGAATATTCTCAAGACTAGCCAGTTCATCAACTTGCATTGACAAACTTTGATTTACTAATTCTTGCTTTTCAATATTTTTTTTGATTTTTTCGACTTCATTATTAGTTTCAGATAAAAGAGATGATGTGTAAACATTAAACATTGGTATTGCTAATACTAAAAATAATAGCAATCCATACATCATTTTTTCTCCTTTTAGTAATTTAACTTTTTTACTCTTTTTAGCCATAAAATCAAATCCTTTCAATTATTCTTAATTTTGCACTTCTACTTCGAGAATTTTCTTCTAATTCTTCTTCTTTAGGAAGAATTGGTTTTTTATTTATTAATTTTATTAAAGGTTTATATTCTTCAGGTATTTCAATTAAACCTTTAACAAATTCATCTACTTCGCTATTTTTCTTAAATATATTTTTTACTATTCTATCTTCTAGTGAGTGAAAAGTTATAACTAATAACCTTCCTCCCTTTTTTAACTTATTTATTGCTTTAGGAAGTATTTCTTCTAAAACTTTTAGTTCTTGATTTACTTCAATTCTAAGAGCCTGAAATATCTTTCTTTCTGGATGATTCTTGTAAAAATAATTAGCTCCGGTCGCATTTTTTATTGTTTCAACAAGTTCAAGTGTTGTATTTATATTATCTTTATTATTTTTAACTTTTCGAGCTATTACTTTACTCATCTTTTCTTCTCCATAAGTAAAAAAGATATTAGCTAATTTTTCTTCACTATAGTTTTCTATTATGTCTTTTGCTGTTATTCCTTTGCTTGACATACGCATATCTAAAGGACCATCATGCATAAAAGAAAAACCTCTTTCTTGATCATCAATTTGGGGTGAAGAAAAACCTAAATCAAATATTATTCCATCAACAGAATCGATATTGTATTCATTTAATTTTTCGATCATCTGATTAAAATTAACATTAAATATTTTAAAATTAGAACCTATTTTAGATAGTTCTTCTTCAGAATACATAACAGCCTTAGGGTCTTGATCAAAGCCATATAAAAAACCTTTTGGAATTCTTTTTAATATTTCTTTAGAATCTCCGGCGTACCCTACGGTGGCATCAACATATATCCCATCTTCTTTAATGTTAAGATTTTCAATTAATTCTTGTTTTAAAACACTATAATGCATATTTATCACCTTCAAATAAATGTTCTGCAACTTCTGATATTTTAGCACTGTTATCATTTAAAAATTCTGCAAACATTTTTTCACTCCATATCTCAATATGGTCATTTGCGCCGATTATGACACATTCTTTATTTAAATCGGCGTAACCAACCAATGGGGAGGTAATATTTATTCGACCACTTTTGTCGAACTCGCAAACAGTGGCTCCCGAAAAGAAAAATCTAGTAAATGTTCTGGCGTCTTTTTTTGTGAAAGGTAGAGTTTCTAACTGGCTAACTATTTTTTCCCATTTTGAACTAGGATAAATATATAGACATTTTTCAATTCCTTTAGTAATTATAAAATTACTTCCTAATTCTTCACGATATTTCGTTGGTATAACTAGTCGGCCTTTATCATCTATATTGTGATGAAATTCCCCCAGCAACATGTTATCTCCCACTTTCTCCCACAGTATGCCACTGTCTATAATTATAATAGCAAATAAAGAAAAAAAAGTAAATATTATTTATTTACTTTTCACTTTGTTTACAGTCTTTATTCTCATCTTTCATTACTTCTTTTAAAGCACTTCCAAATGTAGCTATGCCTTGAAGTTCAGCAGGAACAATAATTTTAGTTGATGAACCATTTGCTACAGTTTCTAGGGTTTCAAATGATTTTAATCTTAATACCGCTTCATCTGCTTTAGCTTCTTTTAAAAGTTTAATGCCATCTGCTTCAGCTTTTTTAATCTTAAGCATTGCTTCAGCTTCTCCTTCTGCAATTCTAATCTGACTTTGCTTTTGTGCTTCAGCCCTAAGGATAGCACTTTCTTTTTCTCCTTCAGCTATTAATATACTAGATTTTTTTTCACCTTCTGCTTGAAGAATCTTTTCTCTTCTTTCTCTTTCAGCTCGCATTTGTTTTTCCATTGCTTCTTGAATGTCACGAGGTGGTAAAATATTTTTAACTTCTACCCTATTTACTTTAATTCCCCATGGATCTGTTGCTTCATCTAATATAGAACGCATCTTAGTATTAATAATATCTCTGCTTGTTAAAGTTTGATCCAGTTCAAGTTCCCCGATTAAATTACGTAAGGTTGTAGCAGTTAAACTTTCTATAGCACTTACTGGATACTCTACTCCATAAGTGTATAGTTTAGCATCAGTAATTTGAAAATATACAACTGTATCAATTTGCATTGTAACATTATCTTTGGTTATTACTGGTTGAGGAGCAAAGTCTTTAACAATTTCTTTTAATGTAACCTTATTAGCAATACTGTCTATAAAAGGAATTTTAAAATGAGGGCCATGTTGCCATGTTTTTAAATATGACCCCAATCTTTCAATAACATAACATTTAGATTGAGGAACAATTTTAATATTTGGAATAATTAAAATTATAACTATAACTAAAACAACTAATAATATTTGTGGCATAATTATATCACCTTCCTTACAATTAATTTTACACCATCTATTTTTTCAACCTTAACTAGATCATGATTCTTACAAAAATCTTTGCTTATAGCACTCCATCTTTTACCTTGAATTTTAACTTCCCCTACTTTACTATCTGTAATTTCTTCTGTTACGATAGCATTTTCACCGATTAAACGTTCTAAATTAGTTTTTTCTTTTGGTAAACTTTTTTTAAGACGATTAACAATGGGCTTGGTAAGTATAAGAAGAAATAATCCTAGTAAAACAAAAATGCTAAAAGTAATTGTATCATTTTCTATAAAAAATGATAATAGTAATGCTACAATACCACTTAAAACAAACCAAATAGAAACTAGGTTTATGGTAAATGCTTCAACTAAAGATAAAATTAAAACAATGACAAGCCAATAAATCCAACTCATATTCTTTCCTTTCATTTTCATTATACAATAATTTTATTAATAAAAAAAGAAACAAATTTAATTTTGTTTCTATTCGTTTGGTAATTCATCTACAGATTTTTCTATAGATTCAGCAAATAATTTAAGAAGATCATGAGCAAGAGCTTCATCTTCAACTTTTTCTACATAGTTTTCATCATTTTCAATTATTTCTTTAAATATTATTGATTCATCACTTGGTTCTTCTTCTTCATTTAAAATATTAGCTAAAAAATAATTATTGTTATTGTAATTTATTTTTTCTAATAATAAGCAGTTTACATCATTATCTAAAGTTATAACTGTATCAACTTCCATATTATCTTCCTCCTTGACTATTTAGTAAATCATCAATTGTTGCATATTCATTATAATCTGTTACTTCTTCTAGTTTTGCTTGATTATTGTTATTACTATTACCAATATCTGCTAAGGCATCACTTATAGATTTTTTAATATCATCATCAAGTTCTTCATATTCGTCTGGTTTTTTTTCTTCCTTAGGTTTATTTACTACTTCAGGTTCTACAGGAGTTTTTTCTTCTACTGTTTTTTTATTTTTTCTTAGTCTTAAAAATGATAATAATTTTGTTTTGTTTCCTTTAACGGCATTTTTATCCATTGTTTCATCAAGTTCGGGAACATCAACTGTATTTTTACCTATTAATTTATTCTTTAATTTACTTCCAATATGAGATATTTCTTTTGCTACATCAATAAAACCATATTTAATATTTTCAGCACCAATAGCACTATACTTTAAAACATTCTTAGCAAACTTTTCAATAATGGCTTTTCTTTTTTTGGTAACTTTATGTTTTTCTTCAGGTTCTTTTTGAGAAGGCATTTCGTCAAGTTTTGGTTCTTCAAAATCATTTCTCAATTCATTTTCCCGAATAATTTCTTTTACTTCAAGACGAATATAAGGTTTTAAATCATCTGTTTTATTATTTATTCCAAGATTTTTATTATAATTAAATCCTTCTGGCAAAACTAGTTTTGATGCATCTTCTACTTCTATATATTTATAAGTACTTCCATCTTTTTCAACTTCTTCGTTTACTTTTAAATCTGGATTTAATACTTTCATTACTGATAATAAATCTTCAACATTTTCTATTTTTTTGCTATTTTCTTCTATTACTTCATTTTTAGGTACATTTTCAATAATTTCTGGAGCACTTATTTCATTTACTACTTCTTCTTGTAATTCAACTTTACGCATATCTGTTGCTTCAAGTCCATACTTTTTACATAATTCTGCAAATTCTCTTTGACTATTTTCAATATTTCTTCCAAAAACAACTATCTTATCTCTGGTATCACCAATTATAGTGGCTAGTTTATCCATAGCACTACTTTCTAAAGATAATTTTCTATAACTTGTATCTAATGCTTTAATATTTTGAAGTAAGTCATTACGATATTTATTTAAATCAAAATTAGTCAAAGATTTATCAAAAATTTCTTTTTGTTCATCGCGAAATTTTAAAGCTCTTTCTTTTTCAATTTTAGCTTCTTTCTTAGCTTCAACAAGTTCTAGTGTTTGATCTGACTTAAGTTGTCTATCCATAGTCTTGTCAGCATCTAAATCATGGATTCTTTGTTGAACATCACGTAAATTAGCCGCTCTATTTTCTAAAACTTTTTCAGCTTTTAAATAATTTTGAGCAAGTTCAAATTTTCCTCTTAAATTATTTAATAAGTTTTCAAAATCTTTAGCTCCGATATTGTTACGAAAATAGTTATCAGCATTAATTACTTTTTCTATTTCATCTAATTGAAAAGAAATATCTTTAGCAAATGTGCTTACATCTACTCCTTCATTTATAGATTTTTTTAAACCATTTAATGTACCTATTATTTCATTTAAATCAGAAGTACTAGCATTTCTATCATATACTTCTGCACTTGCAACTACAAAACCATTATCATCTAGTAATTTCTTTTTTGCTTTATAATTTTTTAATCCTTCTTCTGTCATAATTCATATTCCCTTCTGTATTAAAATTTACCATAATATTGAAAAAAATGCAATGCTAAAAGTTTAAAAGTTTTTAATTAATCATCTATTTAGTAAACTAACTAAATATTTTCATAAAAAAAGTAGATTACTCTACTTATTCTTCATTACTAGCAACTTTGATTACTTCTTTACCATTGTAGTTTCCACATTTAGTACATGCTCTATGAGGTCTTAATGTTGCTCCACATTTTGAACATGTTGTTAAAGCTCCAACTTCTTTTTTCAAATGTGTTCTACGCATTCTTTTTTTAGTCTTACTAGTTCTTCTAAAAGGAACTGCCATCTTTATTCACCACCTTTAAATAATTCACTCAATTTTTCAAATCTTGGATCAATATTTTCCGCATTACTTTTACCATTTAATTCCCAGCCATCACCGCTTTTTTGAACTCCGGCCTCATTTGTAATTCGAATGGGAACTTCCAATACAATATTTTCCCATAAAAATTCAATTATATCAAGTGTATTTTGATTTTTTTCATAATTTTTAGTTAAATCTTCATTAAATTCTTCAATATTTTCAGCTATTTCGATATTTAAGGGATATTCTATCGGTTCATTAGTTATAGCATCAACTAAAGTCATTGAGCCTTCGACATTTAAAATTGCTTCCACTTCATCAGCAGAATTGTATTTTATAATACCTTCAACTTTTAATTTATCTATTTTTTTTATATCTGTATTTTTATAAAAGCTTTCAGGAATTGTTACCTCTTCATTAATTTTGTATGGTAACATATTTAAATTTATTTTCATTAATTCACCTTCATTATATATAAATAATTATTTGTATATTCTTTAACTATTTTTTGATTTTCTAAACTAAATATAATACTTTTTAATTTTTCCTCACTATCCATAACAGTAAAATGATATAAATCGTCACTAATACGTTCACATTTCTTTATTTGATAGTCATTTAACTCTTCTGTATTTATTGATTTTTCTTCTTCTGTTTTAACAAGATACTTACTTAAAACATCTTCTTTTAATATAAGTATTCCATCTAATGTTAGATCTAAAAAGTTAGATTCATCTATTCCTAAAGCTTCGCTTAAATTTATATTTTTATTATTATTTAAATCATACACATATAAATCATTATCTTCTAGATAAATAAGATAATTAGAATTACATTTTAATAATTTTAATTTAGAATAATAGTTACTTGGAATAATTAAAGTATTTTCTTTTGTCTTTAAATTATAACTATATATACCATCTTTTATATTATAATATACTAAATTATTATTAGTTAAAATATTATCATCTATTAAATTAGTTGAAATGCTAGTTTTCTCTGTTTTATCGTAGGTCCAGTAGTCTAAATTATAACCGTTGGTACGAAGTAAATAATCTTCACTTAGTTTAACTTTATAACTATTGCTATAATAACTATCTAGTTCATAAAAATAAAAACTTTCACTACTATTTTCATATCTAACTTCATTTACAGCATCAGAGTATAATACTATTTTCTGACCCTTTACATAGACATCTAAAATACTATAAAATGTATGAAGATTAAGATTTTTTTCTTCTTCATTAAGTCCATATAAATTATAAACATTATCCGTATCTTTTAAAATTCCATAGTATTCATAAATACTTGGATACTTATCATCTTCTCGCATCTTTACTTCATGTAATGATTTAATATACTTTGACAAATATCCGATTGCTATAACCACAATAATAAAGATAATTATGGCTATAATACTTACTATTATTTTTTTTCTTTTTTCTGGTAGCACCCTATATCACCCTCTTAAACATTTTTTCTAATTCATAACTTGTAAATTTCATGATTGATGGCCTTCCATGACAGCAGTTATATGGATTATCACATTTAACTAAATCACTAAGAAGTTTTTCCATCTCTAGCATACTTAAATGCTCATTTGCTTTTACACTCATCTTACAACTAACCATCTTAGCTAGGCTATCTAAAAACTTTTCTTTATTAAAATTCTTACTTTCATCAAGAACAAGGTCAACTATAAACTTTAAATTATCTCCCTCATAGTTTTGTTTAAGCCAAGTTGGATGACTTTTTATAAGAATAGTATTTATACCAAATTCTTCAATTTTAAATCCTAAATTTTCAAGTATTTCTTTTCTAGAATTAAAAATCATATAGTCTGATGAAGATAACTCAACTGTTAAAGGAACCAGCATATCAGTTACACTTACTTCAGATTCTTTAAACTTTTTAGTAATCATTTCATAATTTACTCTTTCATGTGCTGCATGCTGATCAATTATATACATAGCTTCTTCATCTTCCGCTATTATAAATGTACCATGTACTTGCCCAACTGGATAAAGCTTTAAACTTTTAAAATCTTCATTTTTAATTATTTCTTGATTATCACCTAAATCAAAAGTTGTTTGAATAATATGTTCTATTTTTTTTTCTTCATAATTATTATTTTCTTCTAAAACAATATTATTATCTAATACTTTTTCCTCTTCATTACTTTCTATATTTACATCTGGTATTAATAAATTACTATATAATACTTCTTTTATTTTTTGATATAAACACTTTGTTAATACATCCATTTTACTCATTTTTATATCTTGTTTCGTTGGATGAATATTTACATCTACTAAGGTTGGGTCTGTATAAATATTTAAAACTGTAATCGGATAGAATCCTTCATGTTTATAAGTATTATATGCATCATTTATAGCTCTATTTATATCATTATTTCGTACAATTCTCCCATTTACAAAAGTATTAAAATGGTTTCTATTTTTTTTAAGAACACTAGGTTTAGATACAAACCCATATATTTCAAAATCATCAGTACTTGCTTTTACCAAAAGCATATTACTTGATACGTTAAGTCCGTATATTTCATGAATTGTTTTAAGTAGGTTATTACTTCCACTTGTTTTGACTAGTTCTCTGTGGTTATTGCTTAAACTAAAGGCTATTTCTGGCTTTGATAAAGCAAGCTTTTCTATAAACTGTAAACAGTTATTTAATTCAGTTGCTTCACTTTTTAAATACTTTAATCTAGCCGGAGTATTATAAAATAAGTTTTTAACGGTTATTTCAGTTCCTATTCGAGCTGGAGAGCTTTCAATTAAATCGGATTTTCCTCCCTTTATGTGAACGTGCGTTCCTACTTGATCCTTACATGTTCTTAAATCTACTTCTGATACACTAGCAATACTAGCTAAAGCCTCACCTCTAAAGCCTAAAGTTTCTATAAAGAACAAATCATCATCTTTATAAATTTTACTCGTTGCATGTCTAGCAAAGGCTAATGTAGCATCCTCTTTATCCATTCCCTCGCCATTATCTACGACTTTAATTTCTGTAAGGCCTCCATCAAGAAGCTCTACTTTAATTACACTTGCCCCAGCATCAATAGAGTTTTCGACCAGTTCCTTTAAAACTGAAGAACACTTTTCAACTACTTCACCAGCAGCAATCTTGTTGGCTAAAAGCTCATTCATTATCCTTATTTTACTCATTTTACTCCTCCTATTATCGAAGGCCTTATTTCATAATCTAAGGTATTTATTTTTATAAATGTTGCTTTACTAAATTTAATAAAGCCATAACCTTTTATAATTAAATCACTGTTACTTGGCACTGCTACATCACATAACACATTTTCTTTTTCTCTTCTTTTATCAATACTTATAGTATTACTCATATAAATTGTTAAATTAGAATTGCTTTGAATATTTAATTTTAAATTATTTATTTTTAAATAATATTTATTTTCTAGTTGATATACAATTGGCTTAATTAAATTTTTAGGTACATTTTCTCTTTTAAAGTGACTCATAAAACCTGGAGCATCATATATAGTTACACCATCTACATTTAGTCTTATAAAATCTTGAGTTGTGTTACTTTTATGGCTTACAGTAATATTACTACCAACTAACGAATTAATTAAACTACTTTTTCCTGCATTAGTAAATCCTGCAAATAAAACATTTTTTTCTTCTAAGCAAATATTTCTTATTTCATTTAAATTTACCCTATTTTTACTACATATTAAAATATTTTCTTTTATATCATATATGTCTTTTATATTTTCTACTAAAGTATTTATTTTAATATTTTTAGGAATTATATCACATTTTGTTAGCACTAAAGTTTTATAATTAGTAATACTTTTATAGGTATCTATTACCTCTTTATCTAAATTCAAAAAATCCACAATAAATAATACATAAGATTTTTTCTTATTTATTTTTGAAAGAATCTCTTTATTATCTATAACTACACCTTCATTTGTTAAAACATTGTAATTTTTTAGTTTAAAACAACGCATGCACAAATCATTTTCTAACTTTGGGGTATATCCTACTTTTTCAGGATCTAGATTTTGAAGGCGTATTCCACATCCTTTACATTTAGTCATAATATTCACCACTTATCAGAATATTTTTTTTAGCTAATCTTTTTAAAATAAAACTTTCAAAAAAACGATTAAATTTAGTAAATATTACTTCATATTTGGCTATTCTATTTACTAAAATGCTAGTGAATCCCATACGATTTGCTCCCAAAACATCGGTCATTAACTGATCTCCAATACAAGCCACTTCATCTATTTTAAACCTGTAAATATCAAGAATTTTTTGATATTTTCCTTTTAAGGGCTTTTTACTACTAAAAGCAACATCTACGTTTAACTTTTCTTTAAATGGTCTTAAACGATTTTTGCCACTATTAGATATAATTATTACTTTAAAATCATCTTCTAATCTAGCAAATAATTCTTTAACTTTAAGATCTGGTTCACTTACTTTATAAGGAGCGATGGTATTATCTAAGTCAAAAAGCAAACACTTAATTCCATTTCTTTTTAATTTTTTATAATTAATCGTGTAAATACTTTGAGCATACACATCAGGTATAAATAAATCCAACATTTTTAATCACTCCTTTATCCGTTATATTTTATCATAAATTAATTAATTTAATCAATATTTAAAAAAAGAACTAACATATAAGGCAAAATAAAAATTTTGAGCAATCCTAAATTATCTAGTTTTCATATGCAGCTTTTTTAGATAAGAATCCTTAATATATTTTTAAAATAAAAAAATCAATCATTACGATTGTTTTTTCTATATCAAGTTCGAATAGATCCATCAATGGTGCGATAGTTAAGATAGTCAGAAACCATCACAACAAATAAATAAAAAATTTAATTCTATAATCATTACACGATGACTTTAATTAATTTTGATAAATGATTTTTATAAAAATGAAAAAGACCTAGGGCTTCAAAAGTTTCCTAGGCACATTTCAATATTATTATATGCTATAAATTAATATTTATACACATAATAATCCTTATCAAACCCCATTACTTTTAATACTTCATCAATAGTAATTGAAGTTAAATTATCTTTTAATGTATCTAATTCTTTTGCAATTAAATTCTTCATTTCAATTGCTTGATCATTTTCCAATAATAGCTCTAATGATCTAATTATTATATACATATTTGTATGTAATGCTTTATTTGGTGATTTTTTAGTTTTATCTAATCTAATATAGAAAGTACTTCTATAAGTATATAATCTATCATCATGAGCTGATATATTACGAACTGATGTTAAATTACCAAGTATATTTTTTAATATCCTATCATTTATATGGAATTGTTTACTAATTTCTTGTCTATCTTGTTGTTTCATTAAGCCATAAAACTTACTAATAGTTCCAAGAGATAAGATTTTAGTAATAACCCAAGGTGGAACAAATCCATATTTACTCATATAATGGGTTATTGCATCATGTTTACCATTTCCTTTATTAATTTCATTTTTAATTTCTTCAATTAATTTTTCTATATGTTCTAAGTTAGAATTATCATCTTTTAAATCAAAATTATTAATATTTAAATAATTTTCTAATCCATGCTTTTCAGCAAATAAATTTGCAATTTTAGTTTTTATTACTGCCTCTATTTCAAGTATATATTTAAGCATTATTATCTTTAAGCTTTTGTCAAACTTATACATTGCAAATATTTCTTCAAATGAGGCATTATCTTTATACTTTTCTCCTATTTTGAATATCCATTTATAAGAGTTTATTATTGAATAGTAAGAATACTTTTCAATTAAATATCTAACACTGTTTTCATCTTTTATTGATACACTTTTTGAATTTAATATTTCTATTAATTCATTTGTTGATTTAAATACTTTAGCCATTTTTACCTCCTTATAAATGAAAAAGACCTAGGGCTTCAAAAGTTTCCTAGGCACATCTCAATTGGTAATATACACTATTTATAAATAAATTGCAATACTATTGAATAAATTTCTAATCATAATCTATACTAACTGATATTTTATCTCTCGCAACACATATTCCATCCTTTATAATATAACTTCAACTAACTTTTTAATAAATATCGTATGGTTTTGGATTATCTGTTTGTGGATATTTTTTTAAGTATCTCTTATTTCTTAAAAGTTGGGATTGTCCATTACTTTCATAATCATCAAATCTTTCAAACACTTCTTATATGAATAACATCTATATCTAATAATTGGTTTTGCTCTACAAAACTCACAAATAAATTCTAATTTCTTTCTTAACGATTCTTCCATTCTAACTTTTTACTTGATAACATTTATCATTTTAATCAATCCTTTCTTTGAAAGCCTTTTTTCAAAACAAGAAAAAAATCAATCATTACGACTGATTTTTCTATATCAAAGTTCGAATAGTTCGAACAAATTCATCAATGGTGCCAGCAAGGAGCAGGTCTAACAACTCCTAGGCTAAAAGATGATAGTAAGTAATAAACTTACTAACTATATTTATAATACCATAAAATATAAAATAATTAAATTATTTTTAAATACATTTATCTTTTTTTACCAGTTAAAGTATTACCATTTGTAAATCCAATATTTATTTTAGTCTCATTTGCTAGTCCACTCAAAATTGGGTCACCAGAACTTTCATACTTTGTTAAAATATCTGATATCATATCATATTCAATATTTCCATTAAAAGCTTTAAATAAATGATTAAACATATCTTGATAGTTCCAATAAGCATATTTAGGATTAGAAAACTCTTCAATTTTATATTCTGGATATTTTTTATTAATTATTGTTACAAGTTCTCTTTCCTTATAAACTAAACTAGCAACATTCTTAAATTTTTCTAAATATTTCTTTTGTAATGTTTCTTGATTATTATAATTAAAGTTTGTTTTTGTTTCTTTTAATTGTGAAAAATCAAGTTTTGATAATGAATTAATAAATTTTTTTTCCAAATGATAAGTATTATATATATTCATCATTAAATTTGTTATTTGATTTTTACTTAAAGTGTCATTTATCAAGTGTGATTTTAATACACTATACCCTTCATTTAAAATATAACCAGATAATTCGCATGACATAATATTTTCATCATTACCAGTATTATTTTTGCTTGTCAAATTATTATCAAACATAATTGTAGTTTTAACATTTCCACTTTCATCAAATATTTTACTCATCATTGGATAATATTCTATTATTTTTTTAAAATAACTTTTATAATTTTCATTTGTATCAATATTGTATTTTATCTCTTTAATATCAGTAGCAAAAAATCTTTCATTAGAATTAAATTTTGTTTGAATTGCACGTCTAGCAAATACTGACTCTTTATTTTGTATGCATTTATGTAGTTGCTCTTTAACATCCCTTTTATCTACAATTGGATTTTTACTATTTAGTTTATATTTATAAATAAATGAATACATTTTATCCCAAGCAACTTCATCTGCTTCAATCTCTGATTCAATACTATCATGGTTTAAAGTATTATCCGTATCATTTTTTTTCGTTATTTTTATTAATTGTGCTAAACCACTACTATTAAATTCTCTTGACTTCATAGAATTATTTTGAAGTTGATGTGTCATTTCATGAAAAGTTGTCATAGATATCCAATATAAATCATTATACTCTTTTGCTTCTTCTTTTTCTTCTAATGTATCATATTTCCCATTTCCTGCCATAGTTCTAGAAATATCCAATGATTTATTACCATACAAATTTAAATCTTTTAGTAAATCCCAACCCATTGATATGTATTGATCTCCATGTGAATAAAAACCATAATTTCTAAGTTTCTTTTGCCCTCTATACATATCAATTTCATTAGGTAAAATAGTATTTATATCATTAGATTTTGCAATTCCATTTGATAAGATTGCTCTGCTATATTCACATCCATTTCCATATATTTTAGGTAAATATGCAATATATGCAGCAATTATTTGTGGACTAGTTTTTAAATTATCTTTATTATTCAAAATATAATCGATAAATTTAATATAATTCCTATCTTCTAAATTTCTTCGTGTATATAAGTAATCTGAAAATATATCTGCTTCATTCTGATTTAAACCTAAATTATTATCTAATTTATTTATTATTTCATCAATAGCAAGTGAATTTTTATCAATTATTATTTCTAATTTTTTTCTAGTATCTTGGTCATAAAAAGATAAAATAGTATTCTTTAATTCATTATTCTGCAAGGCAACATTTGTATTATATTCTAACTGACTATTATTTTTTCCAACTCTCTTAGCAAAAATATAATTAATGTACTGGAGATAATTTTTAAATTCAGTCGTATTTATAATATTTGGATTTTTAGAAAACTCACGACAAATATAATGATCTAATGATTCTTTAAATGCAATTGTGCAATCATAAGTAGGATTATTATATTGAGATGCATATGCATCCGCTAATTGCTTTAATTTTTGTAAATCTGATAAATAATATTTATACATATCATCATTAAAATCGTTTATATATTTTTCTATATACATATTGAGCCTCCAACGTTTATTTTACAATAAACATTATAACATATTTTTTATTAATATTTATTTAAAACAAACTGATACAAAAGAAAAATGTTAGCTTTTTTAAAGCAGAATATGTAAAAAAGAAAATAAAAGTATGAGCCAACGGCATCAGTTATGTTAACTTCAATTATTTTCATTTATAAATAGGATGATTCATATATAAATATTGTTATATGTAAAAAAGCAGGATAAGAAACTTGTGTAACTATACTAAACTTTTCCTTATTTCATAATGGTTTAGTATTACACAAGACTGATTTCGTACTTACGAAATTCAACCTACTTTGTAGGAAGATATTAGGATGATATGAAAGTTAAACCTTATAAAATAAGAATTTTAATATTTATAGCATCATCCTATTTGGTTATTTTTTGTAAAAAATGTAGGATGATTTAAAGACTAACATAATTTTGTCTATGTTAGTCTTTCTTTTTCTAATTTATCAAATAGTTTCTTATAATTTTTTTTCCCATCTTTATCTTTAAAAATAGATAAGTCTAAAGTAATAACACCTAATTTAAAATCATCTTTTTTTCTCTTATCTCCAATACCAATTAATCTAAT